>JAVBRX010000001.1:0-28658 GCA_031547465.1 Microvirga sp.
TTCTTAAGCTTTGTGTTGGTTGCGACTCGATCGGTGATCGACGCGACTGGATCGAAGAGAACCGCGCACAATACGCCCGGCTTGGACGGCCTTTCCGTCAGACCCATACCACGCGGATGGTGCCGAAACGCATGGGTGAACTACTTGATGGCGGGTCGCTCTACTGGGTTGTTCGCGGACAGATTTCCTGTCGCCAGAGGCTGCTATCGATTGAGCCGTTCACCGATTCAGAGGGCATAGGCCGCTGTCAGCTCAGGCTGGACGACGAGGTGATTCCCGTTGTGCCGCGTCCGTTCAGGCCGTTTCAGGGCTGGCGCTATCTCAAGGGCGAGGATGCGCCACTGGATATGACGGTGGATGATGACTCGGTCGAGATGCCTGAGGCATTGCGCCGTGAACTAGTGGCACTTGGGCTGTTATGAGGCAAAACAGAACGCCTCTGGCCGATTGATCACTGGTTGGTGGCGCTGGCCGGAATGTCCTTCGGTTCTTTTTCCGCTGGAATTGAATTGTTGGTGGGGAGTTCCGGCGGCTTTCGGTCGGGAGGTGCTGCGATGCTACCGTTCGTCGGCTGCGTTTCTATTTGCGGATTGCTCGGGATGTGCTTCACCAGGACGCCTATGCCGAGAAGCACCAGTGTCCATCCGAGAATAAACAGGTAGAGTGTTTTCGAGATGCGTGTAGTGCTGATCCTTTTTGATCTTCTGGCGCTTCGCATCTGGCGCAGAATGATGCGCAGATCGTCCTGATCTATCCTCCTGTCTGTCAACTGCGCTACCCGGAATGTTGAAGTGAATGGTTGGAATGAAATGCTCAAACGTTTCTGCACCGCATGGGCCACCATACTATACCATGTCCCGGTATCGTATGAGAGAAAGGCATGGTCGATATCGGTGCGACGAATGCGCATGGGTTCTGTGACTGTGCAAAAACATTTGCAATGCCTTCATCCGGATGGAAATATTCAATAATTCAAGATGTTCAACAAGCCGTTGCGGAAACGCATGAGTTACCCCACATTCTGACGGAAAGTCAGGGGCAGGGCGATGTCGGAAAGAAAGACCATATCGGCAGGTGAGGGGCGAGATGTTGCCTCATCCCACGGCACGGATAATCATTCCGTCGATGCTTTCGTTGCGGATGCGCGACGGCTCGGTGAGGCGGTTCGTCAGGGAAATTCCGCACGGCTGGTTTTTGCTCTCGATGCGACGATGAGTAGACAGCCGACCTGGGATCTTGCTTGCGCATTGCAGAGCGAAATGTTTGCCGCTGCTGCCGAGATCGGCGGCTTGGCCGTACAACTGGTGTATTTCAGAGGATTCAGCGAATGCAAGGCGTCGCGCTGGGTCGTCGACCCGGCGGCTTTGACCGCCTTGATGACCCGCATAAGTTGCCGTAGCGGCCATACGCAGATCGGCAGAATGCTGAGGCATGTGCGCAAGGAGGCGGCGGTTTCCGCTGTTCGGGCCTTGGTATTCGTCGGCGATGCGGCGGAGGAAAGTCTTGACGACCTCGGAGCCGCTGCCGGAGAATTGCGGCTCCTCGGCGTCAAGGCATTTATGTTTCAGGAAGACGATAATCCGGCGGCAAAACGCGCTTTTGAAGAGATTGCCCGGCTGACTGGCGGGGCTTATGCCCGGTTCGATAGCTCTGCTCCGCAATCCCTGTCCACATTGCTTCGCGCCGCTGCCGTCTATGCCAGCGGCGGCGCGAATGCCTTGACACAACTGGCCGTGAAAGACGGGAATGCCCGCCTGCTCCTGACCGCGATGGAACGCAACCGATGACGCTGCTTTACGGTTTTGCCGCCGTTTTTCTGGTTTGGTGGGTTCTGAAAACCCTGCAAAGAGCCAACCCGCGGTTTATTGTAAAGGTGGTGCGTTATGCCGGGGGCGGCATTCTTGGCGCCTTGGCTGGTTACTTGCTGGTACGGGGGCGGATCGACATGGCGCTGCTGCTTGGCGGCATTGCTGCCGGGTTGCTCGGCTGGAACGGGTTGCCGCTGCCGCAATGGCGTTTTCCCGGTCAAGAGGGACAGGCTGGGAGTAACGGCGGCTTCGAAAAAGTCTCGCGTGTGCGCTCAAAAACCATCGAAATGGAATTGCAGCGTGATACCGGCGACCTGAACGGCAGGGTTATCAGCGGGTCGAGAGCGGGACAGGCGCTGAATACGCTTTCGGAGGCAGACCTGACGGCCTTGCGGGAAAGTTGCATTCACAACGATCCCGAAGGCGCGCGCCTGTTAGAAGTGTATCTCGATCGCCGGTTCCCCGGTTGGCGTGAACACGCTGATTTCGACATGAACACGGGGCTGGGCGCTCATTTTCAGCCGGGCGCGATGTCGGAACAGGAGGCCTATGAAATCCTGGGGCTTAAATCGGGGGCGAGCGAGGCCGAAATCCGGCGAGCGCACCGGACGCTTATAAAAAGACTGCATCCCGATCAGGGAGGGTCGACGTACCTCGCTGTGAGGGTCAACCAAGCTAAAGATACTCTCTTGAGCCGACATCGCTGATACTCCACGCGCGATACGGGCCGAAACAATGCGAGGGAGGCGGAAGCCTCAGCCTCGCGAGGCGAAGCAGGAAAAACCGTTTCTTTTCAGTGAATTACATGCGTTTTGTGCATCCTGGGATTGAGAGAAACCTGAAAACCGCGCCCGATAGAGTGTCGTGCCGTCACGAACGATCTTCTCCGTGATCGGGGAGACCTGCGTCAGGGCACGTCCTGATCGGGATTTGGCGTTGTCGAGAATATCCCTGGCACTGGCTTCATCTTGTGTTGCCGCGAGCTGGATGAACCAGCCTTTGGTTTTGACGGTTTCCGGTTCCGGAGCCGATGCCTTTTCCTTGCCGCCCTTTGCCGGAGGAGCCGCAAAGGCCAGCGCATTTTTGGGCATAGCCTGATTTTTAGGTTGCGCCTGATTCTTGGGTAAAATCTGATTGTCTTTAGCCTTGTATGTTCCGGCGCTTCCTGGAGTCGCTGTGGAATCCGCATCGGAGACGATCGTTACCGCCGGGCGCAGGGAGTTGATCGCCAGAGGCTGGCCGGGCAACTGGCGCGGCAGAGGCGTAGCGACGGCAGCCGTCGTTTCGACTTCAGCCTCGTCTTCATTGCTCGGGAGTCGGTTCTGCCTGTTTTCAACGATTTGCGGAGCTGTTCGCGCTCCGGCATAGGCGCGGTGCATATGCTGGTCGATCAGACCGGCCATGATCGCATCGCGCGAGGAGCCGGAACGTCCGCCCAGAACCACGGCAACGATCTGCCGGTTGTCGTTCTTGACGCTGCTCAGGAGATTGAAGCCGGAAGCTCTTGTGTAGCCGGTCTTGATGCCGTCGACGCCTTCGACCCGCCCGAGCAGGCGGTTGTGGTTGGCGTGCTGGCGTCCGTTGAAGCTGAATTCGTGCGCCTGAAAATAACGGTAATAGGTCGGGAACTGATCCTGGATCGCCCGTCCGAGGATCGTCAGGTCGCGCGCCGTCGTAACCTGACGTGGATTCGGCAGGCCGTTGGGATTGCGATAGACCGTGCGTCGCATGCCAAGCGATTTGGCTTTGAGGTTCATGAGTCTGGCAAATCCTGCCTCGGAACCGCCAATATTTTCCGCCACGACAACGGCGGCATCGTTTGCTGATTTCGTCACCAGCGCCAGAATCGCATCTTCGACACTGATCGTGCTGCCAGCTACGAGGCCGAGTTTCGACGGCGGCTGACGAGAGGCGTTGGCCGAGATGGAAAGACGTGAATTGAGTTTGAGTTTTCCGGCGTTCAGCTGCTCGAAGAGGAGATACAGCGTCATCACCTTGGTGATCGATGCCGGATACCGCAAGGCATCGGGATTTTCGGCGTGGAGTACTTTGCCGGTTTTGGCATCCACAACCATCGCGGAGTAAGGCGGGCTGTAAACGCTCTGCCGGGCAGCGCTGCGCCGCCGCGCCGCATCGGCGGGTGAGCTAAGGCAGAGGAAGGCGGTTGCGGCGACCCCAAGGAGAACCAGAAAGGCTCGATGCTTGAATGATGACCGATAAAATTTCATGCCTGCTGTCCACTTGAACCCTGTCCATGGCCTGCCTTATGGCAAGCGTCATTTTTCAGAGCGTTGCTTTTGCAACACTCATGGGCACGATACGGCTTTGCGGTTACGGGGACGTTAAGGTGTACGGTTAACAACAGGTAATGGGGGAAAAGAACGTTTTTTCCTTTGTTACGAAGTACGAAAGCCAAGTGCTCTGGCGAAACGGGACGAGCGGCTATAGATTATGGGTATCTGGTTTTCCGGGGGCATTTCCGGATGAGGCGGGAGGGAAAGAAACGAATGACTGGTTTGATGGAGGGATCATTGACGCCGTTCCAGCCCAGGGCGAGCAGCGATGACGAAACCGATGCTGGGGGACATCATGGGACGGATCTCGTCACCAAGATCAAACCGCGTGTCAAACGGCCCAGTCTTTACCGTGTTCTGCTTCTGAATGACGATTACACACCGATGGAATTCGTCGTTCACATTCTCGAAGCGTTCTTCAACAAGAATCCGGATGATGCCACACGGATCATGCTTCTCGTGCATCAGAGCGGTGTCGGCGAATGCGGCGTGTATTCGTTCGAAGTGGCCGAGACCAAGGTGGCGCAGGTCATGGAATTCGTCCGCCGCCATCAGCATCCGCTGCAATGCGTAATGGAAGAAAAGTGATCGGTTCGACATTACTATTCGCCCCGACCGGCCAACCTGAAACATTAAGAGGGTCCATTGCCCAGTTTTTCCCGCTCCCTGGAACAATCGCTGCACAAGGCTCTCTCGCTTGCGGGCGAGCGGCGGCATGAATATGCGACGCTGGAGCATCTGCTGCTGGCGCTGACCGACGATACCGACGCTGCTGCGGTGCTGCGGGCCTGTAATGTCGATCTCAATGCATTGCGCCAGAGCCTTGTTGAATACATCGACAACGAACTGGTCAATCTTGTCGTCAGTATTGCCCAGGACGCCAAGCCGACGGCGGGTTTTCAGCGCGTCATCCAGCGGGCGATCATTCAGGTGCAATCGTCGGGACGTGAGGAAGTGACGGGCGCAAACGCTCTAGTGGCGATCTTTGCCGAGCGTGAGAGCCATGCCGCCTATTTCCTGCAAGAGCAGGAGATGACGCGCTATGATGCTGTCAACTATATCAGTCACGGCATCGCCAAACGTCCGGGCTTGGGCGAAAGCCGGGTGGTGCGCGGCACTGAAGAGGAGGCCCAGGAAACCACGGGCGACGAGCGCGGTGACGGCAAGGCGAAGAAGAAGGGCGATAGCCTGGACGCTTATTGCGTCAACCTCAACGTCAAGGCCAGGGAAGGGCGGATCGACCCGTTGATAGGGCGTGAGATGGAAGTGGCGCGCACCATTCAGGTTCTGTGCCGCCGTCAGAAGAACAACCCGCTGCTGGTCGGCGACCCCGGAGTCGGCAAGACAGCGATTGCCGAGGGGCTGGCGCGCAAGATCGTACGCAGCGAGGTGCCGGAGGTTCTGGCCGACGCCACCGTTTTCGCCCTCGATCTCGGTTCGCTGCTCGCAGGCACACGCTATCGCGGCGACTTTGAAGAGCGCCTGAAGCAGGTGGTCAAGGAAATCGAGGCGCATCCGAACGCCATCATGTTCATTGATGAAATCCATACGGTCATTGGTGCGGGGGCGACTTCCGGCGGAGCGATGGATGCTTCGAACCTTCTGAAGCCTGCCCTCGCATCGGGCAAGGTGCGTTGCATTGGCTCGACGACCTATAAGGAATATCGCCAGTATTTCGAAAAGGACCGGGCGCTGGTGCGCCGCTTCCAGAAGATCGACGTCAACGAACCGTCGATCAAGGATACGGTGGAGATCGTGCGCGGACTGAAGCCGTATTTCGAGGAGTTCCATAAGCTTCGTTATACGTCCGATGCGGTGAAGGCAGCCGTGGAACTATCGGCGCGTTACATCACCGACCGAAAGCTGCCCGACAAGGCCATCGATGTGATCGACGAAAGCGGCGCTTCGCAGATGCTGGTGCCGGAAAGCCGCCGCAAGAAGACCATTGGCGTCAAGGAAATTGAGGCGACCATCGCCACCATGGCGCGGATTCCGCCGAAGACTGTATCCAAGAACGACGCCGAGGTGCTGGAGCATCTGGAACGAAATCTGGAACGGGTAGTCTATGGCCAGAAACAGGCGATCACGGCGCTGACCTCGGCGATCAAGCTGGCGCGGGCCGGGTTGCGCGAACCGGAAAAGCCTATCGGCGCTTATCTGTTCGCCGGGCCGACCGGCGTCGGCAAAACCGAAGTGGCGCGACAGTTGGCCAGTATCCTCGGCGTGGAATTGCTGCGCTTCGATATGTCGGAATATATGGAGCGCCATACGGTCAGCCGGTTGATCGGCGCGCCGCCCGGCTATGTCGGCTTCGAGCAGGGTGGATTACTCACCGATGGCGTCGACCAGCACCCTCATTGCGTGTTGTTGCTCGACGAGATCGAGAAGGCGCATCCGGAACTGTTCAATATCCTGTTGCAGGTGATGGACCACGGAAAGCTGACGGATCACAACGGCAAGCAGATCGACTTCCGCAATGTCATCATCGTCATGACCACCAACGCCGGAGCCGCCGATCTGGCGAGGACAGCGTTCGGTTTCACCCGTTCGAAGCGCGAGGGCGACGATACAGAAGCCATCAATCGCCTGTTCTCTCCGGAATTCCGTAACCGCCTTGATGCGATCATCTCCTTCGCGCATCTGCCGAAGGAAGTGGTGTCTAAGGTCGTGGATAAATTCGTTCTGCAACTCGAAGCGCAACTTGCCGACCGGCAGGTGACGATCGAACTGAGCGACGAGGCGCGGGATTGGCTGGTCGAACATGGCTATGACGAAGCGATGGGCGCGCGTCCCCTCGGACGGCTGATCCAGACGATGATCAAGACGCCGCTGGCTGACGAGGTGCTGTTCGGCAAACTGAAACATGGCGGCGCGGTGCGCGTCATCGTCAGCCGGGGAGCGGATGGGTTCGATACGCTCGAACTCAATTTTCCTGCCGGGCCTGCGACGCCGAAGGCCGAAAAGCTCCCTTCCGCTATGGCGCGTTCGGCGGTATCGAAAAAAAATCCTGATGAACGCGGCGCTTCCGCAGGCGGCAAGTCTGGACAATCGGGCCGGGCCGGGCGAAAAGCGAAGGGCGGCGGAGCCGCGAAGAAGGAGCCGATGGAAAGCGTATGACTGCCAAGAAGCCGTTTCCGCCGAAGCCGCAGCCGCAGGCTGACCAGCATTCGGATCAGCCGGTGGCGCGGGAGGGGAGGATCGAGCCGATCTTCGATTCCTTGCCGCCGCTGTCTCTGCCATCCTTTCCTGTTTCTGAGGATGCTCCCCGTTTGAGGGCTGGCCCGGAACCGGCATTCGTGGGTGATGCCAGTCTGGAAGACGCAATGTCGCCGCTCTACCAGCCATTGGAGGTTCCTCCGCCGGATATTCGCCTCAGTGTCTCGCCAGATTACGACAGGCTGGTCGAGCCGCGGCCTGCTGGGCCTCATCCTGTGGAGACACGGCGGGTTGAACCTGCGCCGCTTCCAAGCCAACCTCGCCCCATGCCGCCTGTTCACCGGGAGCCGCTATTTCAGGAGCCTGCCGGTTTTCTCTCCGCCGATTCGGCCCCATCCCTGCCGCAGCAGGGGATGGGCGAACCGCTGACCGTTCCGGTGGGATTCGAACGCATCCCCTTCGAAAACAGGTCTTTCGAGGGAACTCCGCCCTCCGCGCTCCAGCAGCCCCCGCAAGCCGTTCCAGATATTCAGGTTCCCGATTGGGAACCACCGCCGGTGCCGGATGGTCCGCACCCGGATGCCCCCCCGGTTCCCGCCAGGAAATCGCCACCGGGTAAAGCGCCGAGGAAGAGTCGCGCCCCGCGCCCCGATACACCGCCGAAAAAGCACAAGACCATGCGCATGGCCCGCCGCGAGCGCCGCCGCCGCCGGGTGTGGTTCGAGGAACTGGTGGGGTGGATTTTTGTCCCCGTCATCCTGGTTGCCCTTTATTGGGCCGGGACAGGGCTGCTGTCCATTTTCGGCAAGAATCCGCAGGAGGTCTGGGACGGCTTGATGCAGGTCTATCGCGGAATGCGGTAAAGGCCGCCTGAGCGTATGGCGGTGCGGGAGGCCTTGCCCCCGCCTCGCGTCGGGCTTGTGCTGCGGGTTGCCGGAAGATTGCAATTCGGAGGAGCCGGACCATGACGATGCAGATTTATGTCAATCCCGCAGTCAAGGATATCTCCCGGTCCAGGGCTTTTTTCATGACACTTGGCTTCGGCTCCATGTACGGACGCGCCTTCACCGACCTGGACGGGCATATCTGGGAAGTGATGTGGATGGATGAGGGGGAGGAAACCTCCTGAGGCGCACGTTTGACGACCGAAAAATGGTTGAACGGCTATTTTTCTTTTGTAAGTTATTGATTGTGTTAAACAATATATTAATTCTTAAATTTGAGTTTTTCCAATTGACAGCGCCGGTTCAATCGGTAACTTTCCTCTTCATAAGGCGGCTATCTGGATAAGCAGCGCCGATTATGAGCGATGCCGCCGCTTGAGGGGGAACATGATGGATTTTCCTGTATCGCGGCGTCTTGCGCATCGGTTTGGTATTTCCATCGGCGGCGATGAGATGACCTTCAAGGTGTGCGGGTTCACGGCGGAGGAGCGGCTGAGCGAGCCGTTCGTCGTCACCGTCGATCTGACGGCGCGGGATCGGGATGTCGATTTCGACAGGATCCTTGAGCAGGATGCGGTTCTGTTTGTTCGGGACGAAGGGGCGGGCGGCGGTGAGCCGCGGTATTTTCACGGCATCGTCACGGCGTTTCGCCAGACCACGGTGTCGGTCAAGGGGCTTTACGGCCACGCGCTTTATACCGCCACGATAGAGCCGCGCATCGCGCTGATGCGGCATTCTTCAGATTCGCGGATATTCCAGGGCCAGACGGTGCCGGAGATCGTCAACGAACTGCTGCACGAGATCGGCATCGACGACCAGACTTGGTTCGTGACGCGGAAATTCCCAAAGGTTGAATTTCTCTGCCAATATAATGAAACCAATTTCGATTTCATGCAGCGCATTCTGGCCGAGAACGGCATCTGGTGGCGCGTGACGCATGAGAAGGACAAGCACATCGTCGAGTTCGCGACGCTGAACCGGGCGGACATGAAGATCGACGTCAAGGAAATGCTGTATGAAGGCTCGCCCGGCGGCGATGCCGAAGGGGCATTCGTCTACCGGTTCATGTTCTCGAAGGCGCTCGGTTCCGGCCATGCGGCGCAGAAGGATTACACGTTCAAGAACCCGAAAGCCTCGTTGTATTCGCGGGTGGACAGCGAATTGCCGAGAGGTGTCGTCGATCCGCAATACGGACGGGTGAAGCCCGATGAAACGCAGGAGGAGCGGGACAGATCACGCCGCCTTTACCGTTTCCCCGGTCGCTACAAGAACGATGCGGTGGGCAAGGTGTTCACGCAAGTGTGGCTTGAGGCGGAGCGGGCGCTTCTGGCGAAAGGGGAAGGGCAATCAAACATCCACCAGCTTTGCCCCGGCGGCATTGTCAAGCTCACCGGCTATCGGAAATCGCTCGATGGGCCGTATCTTCTGGTCGGCGTCCGGCACGAGGGCACACAGCCGCAGGCTCTGGAAGAAGGCGCAGGTGACGAGGAACCGGCGACCTACAACAACAGCTTCCTGTGCGTTCCCGAATCCGTTCCTTACCGCCCGCTGCGGCGTGTGAAGCCGGTGATGGACGGGCCGCAGATGTGCGTGGTGACAGGCCCTGAAGGGGAGGAAATCTACACGGACGAGTTCAATCGTATCCGCGTAAAGTTTCCCTGGGATCGTCTCTCGAAGGAGAACGATACGTCCTCCTGCTGGATCCGGGTGACGCAAGCCTGGGCGGGGCCGATGTTCGGCAATATCGCCATTCCCCGCATCGGGCAGGAGGTTCTGGTCGAGTTTCTGGACGGCGACATCGACCAGCCCATTGTGACCGGACGCGGCTACCACGCGACCAACCTCGCGCCGTACAAACTGCCGGACAACAAGACGAAGATGGTGATACGCTCAAAAACCCATAAGGGCGATGGGTTTAATCAACTGAGCTTTGAAGATGAGAAGGGGAAGGAAGAAGTTTTTGTACATGCTGAAAGAGATATGAATATTGAAGTAAAGTATAATAAGCATGAGTATGTTGGGAATCTAAAAGGTAATATGATTCAAGGATCTTGTATTGAACAGATTGGTATGTTAAAAATATCAACTACTGGATTTTCTAATATTGAAAATATTGGCGGTGATAAAGTAATTAATGTTGGTATGGCGCAAATGATAGAAGATAGTTTTAGTTCAGAGTTTAAGCATAGCGCTTTATTCGGAGCTTATGAAGCTATGAATGTGAGTGGCAGCATAGGTAATTTTGTACTTAATTGCGGCAGTTCTATAGAGGCCAATAGTTTATGCCAAACACAGTTTTATTCTGGTGGTAGTTTTTTAGTTAGATCGCAAGCGGTGATGAGTCTTAATTCTAAAGGTAACGCTATTATAAATTCAGGGTCTCAGCTATTGATGGAATCTGATAAAGATATTATAATAAAATGCGGTCTATCAAGTATTATTTTACATAAAAGTGGAAAAATTATGTTTTCTGGTGTATCGTTTAAGTTCTATAGTGGTGATGTTAATATCGAAGCGGCAAATTCAATCATATTGAAGGCTGTAAAAATCAATCTAAATTAAGGATTTATTATGACTGATAGAATAATTAAGCTTGCCGGAGAAAGTTTTGTCCAAGTAATTATTTTTACTGGTGCCCCAAACTATGTTAGTTTTCGGGCGGGTAGAAAAATCGCTATCGAAAAATTTGGTATATTTACTGGTGCACATGAATTTAGGTATGAAGTAAATTCAAGAAGTATGGGTAAGGACGGGAATCCAATGGGGATAGCTACAACTAAGGATGTTTTGGAAAATGAGTTCATAGAGCCAAAGGCATTTACACGTTTAGCTATCCCAGTTACATTTGGTGATGATGGTTCTGGTAATTTTTCCATGGCGTTAGGGCGTGATATTCGGCCGACAATATTTGAAACACGCGAGCTAGGAGATATAATTGGTTGGGAAATAAATGTTACTGAAATGATCTATCATGGCACAGCGACAGGGGCGGCAGTTGCAACAACATCGGCAATGCGTGGTCGTCAAATGCAACAAGGAAAATTGGCAGCAGCGAATGCGGCAGCTATCGCAGATGGACAGAAAGCGCGATTAGCTGTTAGAACCGGAGCAGCAGGGGATCCTTCTCATAAGATTGCAATTTTTATTCAATCGTCCGCTTTAAATGTGTATAAGGAATACCATAATAAATTTGATGGTGTTTCAGATGTAGTTGGCTATGATAAGTCAATACTTGATAAAATAAAGGATTTTTTTAGATGAGTTTTTTTTCAAGAAACTATGGGACGATATTTTTATCATGTGTGATATTGTTGTTGTTTTATAAAATATTTTTTAATGAAAGTTCCTCTGAAATAAGCTACCAGAATAGCTATAGGTGTATAGTTTTTTTGTCTTCAAAGTTGCATGAAAAAATTGATCTTGATAAGACATTAATCGATATTCGTTCTTTTATATCAAAAACTAAATCCGTTACAGTTTTAAAAAGTATTGGAATTTCTGGCGTTGATGGAACTATTCAGCCTCATCAATTTAATATCATCATTGATGGCGCTTGTGAAAAGAACGGGCGTCTCTTTGAGTTGTTTGATGGTGAGATTAATTACTCCGTGATTGGCCATAAAACCATATAGTGATGTCAACCTTATAGGGGGGCCATGCCCAGAGCGACACGAAAAGGCGATATCGGCTCCGGCCATTCCTGCCACTTCCCGCCGAGCGAGGCGATTGCTGGGAGTCCGGATGTATTTGTCAACGGCAAGCCGTGGGTACGGGTGGGGGATGCGTATGCGGCACATGGTTGCCCGACCTGTCCGGCACCTGCCCATGGCCGGGCGCTGTCCGAGGGGTCCCCGACGGTATTCGTCAACGGCCTGCCTGCTGGCCGCGTCGGCGATGCCATCGATTGCGGCGGTTCGGCCTCGACAGGTTCGGGCGACGTGATTCTTGACGAGGGCGGCTGAGAAGAGACGCGCCATGGCGGAAACTCCGGCGAAGCTTCCCCCTCCTGCCTGTCCTGCCCTTGCCGACCTCGGCGAGGGGTTTTCGCCGTTCGACGTCTGGCAGGGGCTGAATTCGGCGGCCCGCGTCTGGGAGGCGGGGCTGCCGCCCGGCAGTACTGACGATGCGGCGGAGCGGGTCGTCGCCGGAGCGGTGCTGATCGCGCAGCGGCTGGAAACATTCCCAGTGGCGCGGTGGAAGGCGCTCAACGATGGTGCGGGCTGGACGCCGGCGGCCTGCGCGGCGCTCTCCTGGTGCCAGGGGGCGGCTTTGGGCGATGTCATGGCGGTTTGGAACGGTGCGGGCTTCATGCCGAAGCCGGAACCGGGGGCGGATTTTTCTGCCCGGCTTCTCAACCCGGCCTTGCTGCCGGAGGCGGCGTTATCGGGCTATATCGAGCAGGCGCAAAGGCTGGTGTGCGGCGTGGCGCTGTTGCTGGCAGCGCGGGATGCCGCGCCTGCCATCGACCTCGCCGAGGCGCATCTGCGGCAGTTTCCGCAACCGCTCCTGCATATGCTGACCGTGCGCGGGGCTGTGCCCGCGGCCTGGGCCACACAGACGAATACGCAGAAACCTGCGCCGGAGAGCGATGCCGACAAGGAGGCGGCGGCGCGCGCCGCCTGGCTGGCGGAACGCCGCATTCTGGTCGCGGCGGCGATGATGGCGCGGGGGTGGACGCAGGCAGAGATCGAGGAAACGCTTCAGGATGCGGAGAGCCTGCCGGTGACGGGCTTCGCGCACGGCGCGGCATCGCGGCATGTACAGATGCCGCAGGGACGCTCGGTCGTTATTGCAAGCGAGGATCGAACCGTGCTGCATGTCGGGCGTAGCGAATACCGTTATCGGTCTGGCACCGAAGCCCCGGCGGAGCAGCCGGAATTCGGGCCGATTCCGCGCTCGCCGCAACCGGGTGAGGATATGATGACGGTTTATGTCCGGCTGCGTAACGAGGCGGTCGAGGTCTGGCGTCCGGCGCTGATGCGGCGAATGCATAAGAACATTTTCTGCGTATTACCGCACCAGCCGATCCCGAAAGACGAGCATTGGGAGTTTCCCATTGCCACCTATGCCGAATGCGAAATGCTGCTCTTCGGCGAAGAAACCCACCTTGCTGCCATGCGCCACGCCCCGACCGGCTGGCGCTACTGGGGCGGGTAGGCGCGGGGAGAACAGGCGGGCGAATCCAGGTGGGGAAACCATGGAATTCAAATCATACTTTCAGGATGAACTGGCGTATTTGCGCGATGCGGGGGATGAGTTTTCGCGGCTCAACCCGAAACTCGGCAGATATCTGGCACAGGCGGCGACCGATCCGGACATGGAGCGCCTGCTGGAAGGCTTTGCGTTTCTTTCCGCACGGCTGCGACAGGATCTCGACAGCGATCTTCCCGAACTGACGCAATCGGTGCTGCGCATGGTCTGGCCGGGGTTTCTGAGGCCGTTTCCACCGCTGACGCTGATACATTTTTCCCCCATCGATCGGGCGATCACCACCCGCCATGTCATTGAACGCGATACGCTGGTGCGGGCCGAGCCGGAGATGGGTACGTTCTGCGATTTCCTCACAACCGCCGATAGCGCCATCTACCCGCTGGAGATCAGTGCGATCGAGACCGAAAGCAGCGGCGTGCGTTCGATTTTGCGCCTACGGTTCAGGGCGCTCTCCGGCGTCGCTCTTCAGGCTATCGGCCTTGCCGACCTGCGTCTGTGGCTGACGAACCCCGCCAATGCCGAAACGCTTTACCTCTATTGCCAGCGTGCCTGCAAAACCATGCGGCTCGTTTCCGCAAACGGGGACGTACGGGTTTTGCCGTCGCACAGCCTCACGCCGGGTGGTTTTTCGACGCGGGAAGCGCTGTTGCCCGGCGCGAACCCGGCCTTTGATGGTTACCGGCTGTTGATGGAATATTTTGCCTATCGCCAGAAATTCCTATGCCTCGATTTCTCCAATATCGGCTCGTTTGCCGGACACCTTGATGGAGAATGGTTTTCTATCGAGTTTGAGTTCGCCCGCCCTTTGCCCGCGGGGCTGGTTCCCGAGGCGCAGGATATTCGCCTGCATTGCGCACCCGCGGTCAATCTCTTTCCCGTGGAGATATTTCTGCAACCGGGCAGGAACCCAGGGGAGGAAGATACTTTCTGGCCGGAAACCGCGGTCGGCAATGGCGAGGGTCTTGTCGGTATCTTCTCCATCGACGAGGTGTCATCCTGGCGCAAGGCGGGAACGCAAGGGAAGCTCATCAAGGAGCGTGGCATTCCCTGTTACGAATCGACCGAGCGGCAGATTGAGGCGGCAACGGAGCGTCGAGAGATTTACTACCGGGAAACACAGGCTCCCCGGGTTGTAGGCCGGGGGAGCGTACATGCCCTGGTCTTCTGCCTCGGCGACGGAACACCCGTCAGCCCGGATTTTTCGCCGGGGGCGAACATGACCTGTTTCGACGCCACCCTCGCACCGACCTTGCCCGTTGGTTCAATCGGCACGTTCACCGGGTCGATTCTGTCGTTCGTCCGTCCGGGAAACCTCACCGTTCCGGCTCCACCGCTATACTGTCCGGTTGTGTCAGGGCGCGATTGGGCGCTGATCTCGACGCTCGTGCCGAACATGCCGGATATAGAGCATCCTGAAATCTTGCAGGATATCGTGCGGTTGTTCGATTATCGCGCGACGGCGGACAGGGAGGCGGAGCGCGCTCTGAACAAGCGCCTTACCGCCCTTGAGACGGTGCGGACGAAACCCATCGATCGCCTGTTCAGTGGTCGCCCGCGCCGGGGCCTGCATGTGCATATGGGCATTCGCGATGGCGCGTTCGACACGGCGGGAGAGCTTTTCCTGTTCGCCACCGTTCTGTCCGAGTTTCTGGCGCTTTATGCGACGGCGAATTCTTTCGTGCGGCTGGAAGTCCAATGTATGGACAGCGGTGAAACATATGCCTTTCCCGAGCGGGTGGGGCGGCAGCCGTTGCTGTGAGACTTACGGTATGAACCCTTCGAACACGATCTGATCCGCGTGGTGCAGTACCTGTGTCCGCTCCTCGGGGGAGCGCACCGTCCAGCTCATGGTGGGAATCTCCGCCAGTTGTCGGCACAGGTAGACCGGGGCGCAGGGCAGATCGCGCTGGTTCCATGACAGGAAATTCGGCTCCGTTGCCTCGAAGTGCAGAAGCTCGGCGAGATTGCGTTTCATGGCTGGGGAGAGGGAGTTCCATTCCGGATCGTCGTGGCGGGATTCCGAGACGATTCCGCGCACGATGGCGGCGCATTCGGTTTTCGCCAGCGCCACCACTGCCGGATCGAACGATTTGATCGCTACCGGGCCGGAATAGGCTTGCAGTATCGGAAAGACATTGCGGGCCAGCCGCATGTCGCCGTCAAATCGGCTTTTGATTTCGACCACGAGCGGCACCTGTCCGGCAACGAGGGCGAGCAGAGATTGCAGATCCGGGATCGTGTCCGCGCCGCCCCCCGTCAACGACAGGCGTTTCAGGGCGTCCGCTTTCATGTCGCCGAGGTTGCCTGTCTTACCTGTCAAGCGTTCGAGGTCGTCATCGTGAAACACCATCGGACAACCGTCTTTCGACGGCTGCACATCGCATTCAATGGCAAACCCCTTGGCGATAGCCGCACTGGCGGCTCTGAGGCTGTTCTCAACGATGCCGTCATCGCGGTTATGCAGACCGCGATGGGCAATGGGAACCGACATCAGCCAGAAAGGGGCCTTCATTTAAGGGTGCTCATCCGATTTCGAACATCGCCTCGACTTCAACCGATGCGTCAAGCGGCAATTCGGCAACGCCGACGGTGGAACGGGCATGACGGCCCTTGTCGCCGAGCGCCGCAACCATGAAATCCGACGCGCCGTTCATGACTCCAGCGAGTTGCGCAAAGGCCGGATCGGCATTGATGAAGCCGCCGAGGCGCACACAGCGCACCACCCGGTCGAGATCGCCAGTCGCCGCTTTCAGTTGCGCCAGCAGGTTGATGGCGCACAGCTTCGCCGCTTCGCCAGCCGCCTCGGGGGAGACACCGGCGCCGACCTTGCCCTTGTGCTTGTCCGCCAGCTTGCCATCCTGCCCGAGGCACAATTGCCCGGAAATGATAACGAGATTGCCTGTAACAACATAAGGAACGTAATTGGCGACCGGAGCCGCCGGTTGGGGGAGCGTCACGCCCAATTCGGCAAGTTTTTTCTCGATACTACTCATGTAACCTCTCCAACAGGGATCGTCCCTTCAATTCACCGGGACGGAATGGATAGGGGGCTAACCCTTTCCCGAGCGTGCAAGCAATAGGGTACGCTACAATGAACAAGTGTTAGCCTGGTTTTCCGGTGGTTTTTCTCCTGCCGGTTCTCGCATTCTACGGCAGGAACATCATATTGCCTCAAGTCAAGGCAGAGTGACAGCTTCAATTGTCCGCAGGGGAATGCCAGGCTGTTTTCATTGGCGATGATTGCACTCTATATTAAGAGAATCATAGCTTGGACACAATGCCTTGCCTCTCTGGAGCGATGAGATCAAAGTGCCGGGGTCGGGTCCGGGAGGTTTTTGAATGGGAGATTCCATGCGACAGGGTAGCGGGCGGATAGTGCCGGCAATTTTGGTTATGATGGGCTTCGTGCCAGCCGGGATGGCCCATGCCCAGTCCGTGCGTCCGAAGGTCGAGATTGCTCCCTATCGGGCGATTTACGATCTCAGCATGGCTGGTGGCGCCAAGACCTCAAAAATCTTCGATGGTGCAAAAGGGCGGATGGTCGTCGAAAACAAGGGCGATCGCTGCGATGGCTACACTAACCGGGTACGAATCGTCGTCGTGCTGGAATCGAGCGAACGGGGCGATCATCGGGTCGAGACGCTGTCCAATTCTTACGAGAGCGGCGACGGTAAAACCATGCGCTTCAAGACGGATATCCGCCGGGACGGCGCGCGCGAGCAGGTGGACGGGCAGGCCGATCTCGGCTCAAAAGGCGTGGCTGTCCGCCTGAAAGAGCCGAAGCGCAAGACTCTCGATCTCGACGGTGCGGCGGTGTTTCCAACCGAACATTCGATCCGCCTGATCGAAACGGCCCTCGCTAAGGAGAATTTCCTGTCGGTCAAAATCTATGATGGAACCGATAAGGGCGAAAACCTGCACGATACGTTGTCGATCGTCGGTGTCCGCATCGACCCTGGCAATGAGGCCAGCCTGGAGCCGCCAGCGCGGATAGAGCCGCTGAAAGCCATGCCGCGCTGGCCGATCCGCATCAGTTTCTTCAAGCCGGAGACTAGGGATGGCGATCCGTATTACACCCTGATCGGCGAAATGTTCGAGAACGGCTTCATCCAGAAAATGCAGCTTGAATATAAGGAATTCACGCTGAAGGGTGAACTGAAGCAGTTGGAGATGCTGAAGCCGAATGCCGCCTGTCGCTGAAGTGGGTCAGGACGAAGGTTTCCGGTTTCCTGCTGGTGCTGCCTCACGCAGCGCCAGTCCTTTCTGCACCGCTTCGGCGCCGAATTTCTCCCGTACCCGGTCGAGTGCGTGTTCGATGTTGATCTTCTTCGTCAGGTCGGGGTCGGCAAGGTCGCCCTGATCGGCTTCAACTGCGGGGTGGAGATCCATCGTGCCGAGGCCGATCAGCCGGAACGGCGTGCCGTCGCATTCAAGCTTCAATAATTGCCGGGCGGGTTCGAACAGGCGGAAGGCAAGCTGCGTCGGACCGAACCCGGAGCGGGCGCGGGTGCGCAGGTGAAACTGCGTGTCCTTGAGCTTCAGAGTTACGCCGCAGGCGGCAAGCCCGGCTTTCTTTAGGCGGCGGGAGACTTTTTCCGAGAGCCGCCACAAGATTGGTTCCAGAGCCTCGAATGATGAAAGGTCGGCATCGAGCGTCGTTTCCGCCGAGACGCTCTTGACCTCCCGCTCGGGCTTGACGTGGCGCGGGTCTTCTCCCCAGACCATGCGCGCGAACCGGTGCGCTTCGCGGCCCAGGGCCTTGAACAGTATACTTTCCTCGACGATGCGGGCATCCCTGATGAGGCGGACGCCGATTCTGGCAAGGCTCGCCTGTGCTGCTGCGCCGATGCCAGGAATGATTCCGACCGGCTTGTCTGACAGGAAGTCGAGCGCTTCTTCTCGTGAAATCACCGAGAAACCACGCGGTTTCTCCAGATCAGAGGCGATTTTCGCCAGAAACTTGTTGTAGGAGAGTCCGATGGAGATGGAGACGCCGACTTCCCGCTCCACCCGTTTTGCGAAATCGGCCAGGGTGACGGCGGCGCTGTGGTGGTGCAGACGCTCCGTTCCCGAGAGATCGAGAAACGCCTCATCTATCGACAACGGCTCCACCAGTGGCGTCAGTTCCATCATCATCCGCCGGATCTGACGACCTACGGCAGCATATTTCTCCATATCGGGCGGCAGAACAACGGCGTGCGGGCAGAGCATTCGCGCCTTGAACATCGGCATGGCAGAGCGTACGCCAAAGGTGCGGGCGATGTAGCAGGCGGTGGAAACGACACCGCGTCGCCCGGTGCCGCCGACGATCAGCGGCTTGTTGGCCAAGGATGGATTATCGCGCTTTTCGATGGAAGCATAAAAGGCGTCGCAATCGATATGGGCAATGGTGAGACGGTCGAGGGCCGGATTCGAGACGATGCGCGGCGAACCGCAATGCGGACACCGCCCTCCGGAGGAGCGGGAAAAGCAATCCCGACAAAGGCTCAGTGTTGTTGCCACTGTTCAACCATACAGGTCTTGCGGCGACAGCAGACGGTGCGCGGCGGCAATCGCCTCCGGTTTTAGGCCGGAGCGTCCGGCAAACGTGAGAAGATCGTTTTCGTTGCCGCAGATATAATCCAGAACCGACGGATAAAACCCCGGCGATTCCACCGCCGCCCGGAGAGAATGCGGCATCAGGCCGGTGAGGGCGAGGAACCGCTCCAGGGCTTCGCTGTCGTTGGCGATCTCGATGAAGAGTTTCAGGGCAAGGGTTTCTGCTTCCTCCCGTGAGAGAAGGCAAGTGCGGTTGTCTAGACCGGGTTTGTAGTTCATCAACGGTTCTCGCATAATATCGGAGATCAAGGCGTTTCCGGGGTCTCACATATTTGGAGTTGGCCATGCAGAAAACAGTACTCATCGTTGAAGACAATGAGCTGAACATGAAGCTCTTCAACGATCTATTGGAGGCCCATGGCTATAAAACCCTCAAGGCGACGCACGGCACCGAGGCGATGGAACTCGTCCGGTCCGAGCGGCCCGATCTTATCCTTATGGATATCCAACTGCCAGAGATTTCAGGCCTTGAGGTCACGCGCTGGTTGAAGAACGACCCGGATCTCCGGGCGATCCCCATCGTTGCCGTGACGGCCTTTGCCATGAAGGGCGACGAAGAGAGGATTCGCGAGGCTGGGTGTGAGGCTTATCTTTCGAAGCCGATCTCGATTGCCAAATTCATGCAGACGGTGGCGACGTATCTGGACTCCGGCAAGCCATGAGTGTCGATGTCGACGAGATGGAACTGTTGCGACTGAAGTAAGGACAATATTTCGGCGGCGGGGTATTGCGACGGTGTCGTGTTTTCTGGCCCGCCCAAGGGAGGCCATCCGGACGCGTTGGAATAATTGTGAAAGGGTGTCTTGGACACTGCTTGCGACGAGCTATTTTCACTCCGGTTTCTACCTCCGACTTGCGGTCGGCAACGAAGGTGTGAGGAAATCGCGATGAGAAAACAACTATTGTCCGCGCTCGCTGTCCTGTCGATTGGTATGGGCGGAGCCTTGGCTTCCGATACCAATGATGCCCCGATATTTTTCCGGCAGGACAAGGAGGCGACGGCTACTGGCCATAATGCCCACGCGGTGCGCGATGCGCAGGAGAATGTCGCTGCGTATCAACGGTTGATAGGCGAGCGGGAACAGGGGCGCTCTTTCAGGTCATCAATGCAGAAATCCCATAAAGCGCAGTTGCGCGACCGAAAAAAGTGATGTCGGTGCCTACGTGTCCATGACCCGATAATCCGATATTGGAACCGGGCTGAGGCGATCACTTTTCACGTGCCGATGAAGCTATTCTGTCTGGCCTTGGGTTTCCTCCTGAGGGGTCTGAGGCTTGCTGAAAAAGCCTGTGGCAAGAGCGTTTGTACGAGGGACGCCAGGCGGACTTTGGCTGTTGATGGATGATATCCGGAGTAAGCCGGAAGGAAACGGCAACGTAATTTTATGGTCTGCCTCCCAAACAGATTTCGTTTTTGGCCTGTTCGCGGGGTGATGAGTACCTGAATACCGCAGGATTTTGACTTGCCGAGGCTCTTCAAAAGAGTGCAAAAGTGCTGTAGGAAAGAAAATTACAAGTAAAATCATAACGTTGCATCAGTATGCAATAAACATTTATTTCACATATATTTATGTAGATTTAAATAAAAAACGGTTAATTTATGTATGAATATAGTTTCTTGTAAAAACTCAAGGGGAAATTGCGACATTTCGATGTCCTGAATATGGCAAATGAATATTATAGGATTCTATCCATTAAGTCGCAGGAATGTGTCTGGAGGGCAGGCCGCAGAGGGTCTAGCTTAGCAATGTTCCGAAGGCAGCAGAGTGCTGCTGGGAAGAGAAAACATAGGGAGATCATTATGAAAAAGGTTCTTATAACGGCAATTGCCATGTCGTTGATGGGAGCCGGCAGTGCCATGGCCGATTCGAACTATAGCCCTGAATTTTTTCTGAAAGATCGGGCGTCAATACAGAGCGGTCATAACGCTTTCGCAATCCGTGACGCACAGGACAATGTCCGGGCTTACGAACGACTGATCGAGGCGCAGGAACGGGGAGGCTCTGCGATGCCTGCTCTGCATAAGGGATACAAGGGTCGCAGATAATATGTGAACTGGCTTGTGGAGAAAGCCACAACTGCTTGAAACGAAAAACCACCCTGAAAAGGGTGGTTTTTCTTTATATGCATAATGTACGGGAAGTTACTTGATCTTCGCTTCCTTGAACTCGACGTGCTTCTTTGCCACCGGGTCGTACTTCTTCATCGACATCTTTTCTGTCATCGTACGTGAGTTCTTCTTCGTAACGTAGAAATACCCGGTATCGGCGGTCGAGACGAGCCTGATCTTGATTGTAACGGCTTTGGCCATTGCGGAAACTCTCTTAAATGTATTGCCTCAATAGCGAGGCTATTTTCTCGAACGCAAAAACCGGGCGAACCCGGCTGAAAATCCTGACCTGCTACTAGCCGCCCATGGGCCTTCCGTCAAGCCGAAACTCGGGTAAAACCGTAAAAACAGTCTTCTCCGGTGTTAGAGAATATCTCGCAGACTGCGCCTGTTTTTCTCATAATAGAAGGGGATCGGCAGATTGGGCGAGAATCCGTCTTCAATCCTCTGGTCGAGTTCGTCGATGATCGTCAGCGTAATCGCAGGCAGGGGCATCGCCCGCGCTTCGTCGAGATTCACCCAGGCAAGTTCCGTCAGCTCCGAATCAGCGGTGACGACACCAGGCACCTCACCGGCAATTGCGGAGCGCTCCACGGCAAAGAAGCGCGTGTCGAAGCGCCTAGGGCGGCGCGGAGGCGTGATGGCCCGGGCGATGAAGTTCATGGCTTCGAGATCGGGAAAGATGCCGTGCTCCTGAAACGCCTGCCACGGCCCCTCGGGAGCATTCTCCGGCGGGCCGAATTCCTTCGTGCCGAGCAACAGGCCGGTTTCCTCGAATGTCTCGCGGATGGCGGCTAGCGCCAGAAGACGCCCACGTTGTGCCGAAGGGCGCGATACTTTTGTTGTCAGCGCATCTTCTGCCCGTGCGGGCAGGCTACCGGCGGCGCACATGATGCGGTCCCAATTCTCCACCCGCCCGCCGGGAAAGACGAACATCCCCGGCATGAATTTGTGCTTCATGTGGCGACGGCCCATCAGTACTTTCGGCTTCCTCCCCGAACGATCGAGGATAATCAAGCTCGAAGCGTCTTTGGGGCGCGTGTTCGGCCAGCGCTGTTCGCGCTCCGTTGCCGACATGCGCTCCGTCAATGTTTCGCCGGTCAGAATGCGTCGTGCGGTGGAGGGTTTGTCAGGCATCGCTTGCCTCCCTGAGATTCTTGAAGAGTCTCGCGTTTTTTCAACGCGCTTGCCCCATCCTTGCTGGTCAGGGAATTTCGGTCAATCCTTTTGTGGGTATTTTGCCTCTCGCCGAGGCTTTGCCTTTTGTCGAAACCTTGCCGGTGGCTCTGTCCCGTTTGCCGGGGCGGCCTCTTTTGTCGGGGCGCGCGGAAAAAGTATTGTCGTGCTTACCCTCTGACACCATGTCGAAGCGGATTGCTCCGGCGGCGGGGATGACTTCGGCCAGTTTCACAGTCACCCGGTCGCCGAGTTGATAGGTTTCGCCGCTACGTTCGCCGGTCAACGCCATGTGTGCTTCATCATAAACGAAATATTCGGCCCCCAATGCGCTTGCGGGAATAAAGCCGTCCGCGCCGGTCTCGAACAGGCGGACGAACAGCCCGGCCTTGGTGACACCGGCGATCCGGCCCTCGAACGTTGCGCCGATGCGATCGGCGAGGTGGTAGGCAATGAGCCGGTCCACAGTCTCGCGCTCCGCTGCCATTGCCCGGCGTTCGGTGGCGGAGATGAGGGCGCTGGTTTCCGCCAGTTCCAGTTTCGTGATGCTCGAGGACAGCCCGTCGCTGCCCGCCTTCAGCGCTCGGATCAGGGCGCGATGCACCACGAGATCGGCATAGCGGCGGATCGGTGAGGTGAAATGCGCGTAACGGCGCAGGTTCAGGCCGAAATGGCCGAAGTTTTCAGCCGAATACTCCGCCTGCGCCTGACTGCGCAGCACCATTTCGTTGATGAAGGTCTGATGGCGCGTATCATGCACTGCTGCCAGGATGCGGTTGAACAGGCCCGCCCGTAATGCCCCCTGTTTCGGCAGTTTCAGGCCGACAGAGGCGAGTACGTCGGCAAGCGTCTGCATTTTTTCAAGCGACGGTTCGTCGTGAACGCGGTAAATCAGTGGAATGTCTGCCGTTTCCAACGTTTCCGCCGCTGCAACGTTGGCGAGGATCATAAACTCCTCAATCAGGCGATGTGCATCGAGGCGGGGAGGGATCGTCACCCGGTCCACCTGCCCGTCCTTGTTGAGGATGATCTTGCGCTCCGGCAGATCGAGATCGAGCGGTCCGCGCTCGTCACGCGCCTGCTTCACGCACATGTAGGCTTCCCACAACACGCTCAGTACCGGGGCGAGCAACGGCCCGGTCGTGTCGTCGGGGCGACCGTCAATGGCGGCTTGCGCCTGTTCGTAGCTCAATTTTGCCGCCGAGCGCATCAGGATGCGGTGGAACCTGTGCGCCTTCTTGCGCCCGTCTGCGCCGACGACGATCTGCACGGCGAGCGCCGGGCGCGGTTCGCCGGGTTTGAGCGAACAGAGATCGTTGGAGATGCGCTCCGGCAGCATCGGCACCACCCGGTCCGGGAAATACACCGAATTGCCGCGCTGCAGCGCTTCCCTGTCGAGCGCCGAACCGGGCCGCACATAGGCGGCGACATCGGCGATGGCGACGGTGACGATGAATCCGCCCTTGTTCTTTGGGTCGGGGTCGCGGGCGGCGTGAACTGCGTCGTCGTGATCCTTGGCGTCCGGCGGGTCGATGGTAACGAGCGGCAGGGGACGCCAATCCTCGCGCCCCTGAAGGGTGGCTTGCGGAGCCTGTTCCGCTTCGTCCAGCACATCCTGTGGAAATTCGTAAGAAATATTATGCGCATGGATAGCGATCAAGCTCACGGCGCGTTCCGATTTCACCGAGCCGAGCCGTTCTTTCACCCGTGCATGTGGGGTACCAAACCGGCCCGCCTTGACGAGGCTGATGGTGACGAGATCGCCGTCCTTGGCGCCATTTTCATCGCCGGGATTGATCGGGAGTTCCTTGCCGCGATCTTTTTTCGACACCGGAACAAACCGCCCGCCACCTTCGGCAAGGGCGCGGAACAGCCCGAGAAGCTGGCTTTTCTGCGCAGGCAGGATCTTGATGACCCGGCCCGTATAGGCGGTTGCGCCGCCATCTCTTGCCGCTTCGACCCTGAGCAGCGCCCGGTTGCCGATACCCGGTGCGGGTTGCCGCCCTTTCGCCCTGCCAGATGCGGCAATGACGATGCTCGGCATTGGCCCATGGTCTTCGTCCCATTCCACCGGGCGGGCGATCAGTTCGCCGTCACGGTCGCGCGCGGTGATGTCAGCCAGCACCACCGGCGGCAGAAACCCCGGCTGGTGAAACGCCTTCTTGCGCCGGTCGATGACGCCGTCATCCTCGAGATCGTGCAGAATATGCTTGAGATGAATCTTGCCGCCGCCATGCAGGCCGAAGGCGCGGGCGATCTCCCGCTTGCCGATCTTACCCGGCGCGGAGGAGATGAACTCGACAATTTCTTCACGCGTCGGCAGGGTTGTGCCGCGGGCAGGCGATGTGCGGGGTTTCTTCAAAATCATTCCAATCCGTTTTCCGCCTTGTGGCACGGACCGGAGCGGAAACCAACCGCATTATCGGCAGTGCTTTTGCAAATTACCGAACCGGACAATACCCTAAAAGCCGGTCGAACGCGGCATAGCCGCCGAAGACGGGGAGGGTGACAGGTTCCTTGGTGGAAAGGGCGAAGCTGAGGGAGTTCGAAGCGCCCATCACTGCCTTGATGACCTGGTCGACCTGGGTATTGGCCTTGTCGCCACCGGCACGAAAACTCACCCCTGGAACGCCCTCGCCGCCGACGGTGATGGCTTGCTGGCCATCTAAGGCAAGAGAGACGGAGATCTTCTTGCGGGCGGCGTTCTTGCCGTCTCTGCCGCTTTTGCCGATGGATAATGCCCAGCGGTTGGGAGCGCCGATTTTCCCGGAGCAGGTGAAAACGATATCGTAACGCGAGTCTGCATGCGCCACCGTTCCCCGGATGACTCCCTTGGATTCGTTGCCCGTGGTGGTCGCATAAACGACCCAGTCATCGAACCTTTCATCGAAGAGAATCGTTTTGCTCTCTTCCGGCGCGGCCATGGCTACTTGATGCGACGCCATTGTTGCGATGAACAGGAAGGCGAACGGCAACCGCAGATAATTCATCGTCAAACTCCGCACTTTAATTACAGAGAAATCAAACTGTTAGGCCGTCTCTTCGCATCTGTGTCCTATTTTTTTGTCTGGCAAGGATAATGGTCCAGTTTGGCTGCCGTTGTCAACGGGCAATTATCTCATGAAAATAAGCGTTTCCTTTGCGGAGTTCATGAAAAACCGGGGCCTTTCGACCCCGGCTTCTGGAAGAGCATCGTCTCACTCCCCTGATGTGTCAGAGCGAATAATACATCAGGAATTCCACCGGGTGGGGCGTGTGTTCGAACCGGATCACTTCCTTCATCTTCAACTCGATGAAAGCGTCGATAAAATCGTCGCAGAACACACCTCCCGCCTTGAGGAAGGCTCTGTCCTTGTCGAGGGAGACGAGCGCTTCGCGCAGCGAACCGCAGACGGTCGGGATCTGCTTCAGCTCCTTCGGCGGCAGATCGTAGAGATCCTTGTCCATCGCAGGGCCGGGATCGATCTTGTTGATGATGCCGTCGAGACCGGCCATCAACAACGCCGCGAAGCACAGATACGGATTGGCGGTCGGATCGGGGAAGCGGATCTCGACACGTTTCGCCTTCGGTGAGGTCGTCCACGGAATACGGCACGAGGCAGAGCGGTTACGGGCCGAATAGGCGAGCAGAACCGGGGCCTCGAAGCCAGGAACCAGACGTTTGTAGGAGTTGGTCGACGGATTGGTGAAGGCGTTGATCGCCTTGGCGTGTTTGATGATGCCGCCGATATACCACAGGCATTCCTGGCTGAGGTCGGCATATTTGTTACCGGCGAACAATGGCTTGCCGTTCTTCCACAGCGACTGGTGAACGTGCATTCCCGAGCCGTTGTCGCCGAAGATCGGCTTCGGCATGAAGGTTGCCGTCTTGCCGTAGCTGTGGGCAACGTTGTGGATGCAGTATTTGTAGATCTGCATTTGGTCGGCCATGGTAATGAGCTTGTTGAACTTGATACCAAGCTCATGCTGGGCAGAGGCGACTTCATGATGGTGCTTTTCCACTGTGACGCCCATGGAGGCCATCGCCGCCAGCATTTCGCCACGCATGTCCTGGGCGGAATCGAGCGGCGGCACCGGGAAATAACCGCCCTTCATCTGGATGTGATGGCCGGTATTGCCGCCTTCGTAATGGGTGTCGCTGTTGGTCGGCAGTTCGGTGTTATCGAGCTTGAAGCCGGTATTGTACGGCGTCGCGGCGTATTTCACGTCGTCGAAAATAAAGAATTCCGCTTCAGGGCCGACGAATACCGTATCGGCGATGCCGGTCGACTGGAGGAACGCTTCCGCTTTCTTGGCGATGCCGCGCGGGTCACGGTTGTACGGTTCGCCTGTGGCGGGGTCGAGAACGTCACAGACGATGGACAGCGTCGAGGCAGAGAAAAACGGATCAAGGAAGGCGCTTTCCGGATCCGGCATCAACGCCATGTCGGATTCATTGATCGCCTTCCAACCATCGATGGAAGAACCGTCGAACATCACGCCGTCCGTGAACAACTCCTCGTCAACGAAGGTGGAATCGAACGTCACATGCTGCCACTTGCCGAATGGGTCGGTGAAGCGGAAATCGACATATTTTATATCGTTTTCCTTGAGGGTCTTCAAAACGTCCTTGGCGGTTTTCATGGGTCTGGTCCTGTGCGATGGAAAAGGGGGCGGCGTTTGCCGTCAAATGGCGTCCGGGCCGGTCTCGCCGGTGCGGATGCGGATAACCTCTTCGATATTGGAGACGAAAATCTTTCCGTCGCCGATGCGTCCGGTCTGGGCGGCTTTGCGGATCGCGTCGATCGCCGCTTCGAGCATGTCGTCGGCAAGGACGATTTCGAGTTTCACTTTCGGCAGAAAATCGACCACGTATTCGGCGCCGCGATACAGTTCGGTATGGCCCTTCTGCCGGCCAAAACCCTTTGCCTCGATGACGGTGATGCCTTGCAGGCCGATCTCCTGTAGCGCATCCTTCACTTCGTCGAGCTTAAACGGTTTGATGATGGCTTCGATTTTCTTCATGATTTTCGACTGCCGTTGATTGATCCAAAGGTATTGGTCATGTTGTAGGCCGTTTGCCTGTTGGGGCCTACGGCAAAGACATCGGTTTTTCGGCAAACTGCACAATTGTCGGGCAAGCTTTGCACAAATTTTAGGCAACTTTCTTTTTGTCTATCGTTTCTCGTGTAATATCAATGAAATAAACGATCTTCGTTAGTTTTTGGATGAAAGAGCGTTTCATTTGCTCTCTGATAAGATGGCATGCCCGACGGCGTCGGCGGCAAGCAGGAGGAGAAGATGCGGTTTCGGGAAACCAGCGTGGTATTGACCGCAACGCAAATGCGCGCCGCCGATGCGGCGACGATTGCCACCGGAATCTCGGGCTTCACCCTGATGACACGGGCCGGACGTGCCGTAGCCGATACGGTTGTCGATGTCCTTGATTGCCTGCGGGGTGGCGGGCCAGCGGATATTCTCGTGGCTTGCGGACCGGGGAACAACGGCGGCGACGGCTTTGTTGCCGCCGGATTGCTGGCCGGAAAGGGCCATCGTGTCGCCGTCTGTCTGGTCGGGAGCCGGGAAAGGCTGACCGGCGATGCCGCCATGGCGGCAAATCAATGGCAGGGTAAGATATTTTCACCAGGCGAAATCAGCCCGGAACGGTTCGCTCTCATCGTCGATGCCTTGTTCGGCACCGGATTAACGCGCGATGTTGCGGGCGAGGCGGGAGATCTGATCGCGCGGATCAATGCCGCCTGCAAGCCGGTTGTTGCCGTCGATATTCCCTCCGGTCTCGATAGCGATTCAGGGGTAGTGCGCGGCATTGTCGTTCGGGCAAACCGCACCGTGACGTTCGCGGCCAGGAAACTGGGGCATCTGCTTTATCCGGGCAGGAGTTTCTGCGGCGAGGTGACGATTGCCGATATCGGCATTGCGCCGGAAACGCTTTTTTCCGTTGCTGGGGCGACTTTTATCAACGGCCCGGATTTGTGGGGCTTGCCACCTCTCGACCCCACTGCGCACAAATATCAGCGCGGCCATACGCTCGTCGCCTCCGGCGGGGCTTTACGTACCGGCGCTGCGCGGCTGGCGGCGCGTGGTGCGTTGCGGGTAGGGTCCGGTCTCGTCACTCTGGCGTCGCCACCGGAAGCATTGGGCGTCAATGCTGCGCATCTGACAGCGATCATGCTGCGTGGATATGACGGGCCGGACGGGCTGGCGACGATTCTAGCTGATAGCCGTTTCAATGCGCTCGTCCTCGGCCCCGCCCTCGGCGTCGGTTCGGAAACTCGTGTCATGGTCGAGGCGGCATTGGCGCGGCAAGGGCTTGCGATTGTTCTCGATGCTGATGCCCTGACCAGTTTCGAGGGGTTGTCAA
>JAVBRX010000133.1:0-14805 GCA_031547465.1 Microvirga sp.
GTTGCTGCGACAAGGCCGGATGTCAGGCCATTGACGGCTTCTACTGCAATGCCGAGGCTCTGCAGGAAAGCCATTTCCTCGCCACCACGCCCGAAAATGAACGGATCGCCGCCTTTCAGACGCACGACGGAAAGACAGGAAAGAGCCGCGGCGGCCAGTTGCCGGTTGATGTCGTCCTGTGGAGTCGAGCAGCGTCCGCCACGTTTGCCGACGAAACGGATATCCGTCTGTGGGGCGGCTAGTTTCAGGATATCCTGGTTGACGAGATCGTCCACGAACAGAATATCGGCCTCGGCAATGATCCTGGCCGCCTTCAGGGTCAGAAGCTCGGTATCTCCGGGGCCAGCTCCGACGAGCCAGACCTTTCCCGTTTTTTTCGTCGGGATGGGCTGAGGTTTCTCCGGCGCGCGCGTCAGGCCGTTTACGCTGGCGGCAGAAAATGGCTGTCCGGTGAAGCGGGAGGAAAGCGGGCTTCCCTGCGTGTCCTGCCCGGAGAATGCCACTTCGCAAAAGGGGATGAACGGTCTATCGGCGCTCATGATGCTGGCTCATCGCAGTTAGGTTCGCAATTATTTTGATTGCATGTCATTGGCCTGCGGGCAGGGTCGAAAAGAACGTTGCCAGCCCGTCGATTGCGGCATCGTCCAGCGGTTCAGCCATCGGCCCCATCGTCGGGTCCGTCCGTCGCGCTTCGCGGAAATCCATCAATTGCTTGACGATATAATCCTTTTTTTGTCCGGCGAGATTGGGAAATGTGCCGTCGACGCTGACCCCGTAAGTCCCATGGCAAGAGGCGCAGAGCGAAAGCAGGTCGGAAATCGCCGGTGAGGGAGAATTCGAACTGGTCTCCTGGGCCGATGCGAAGGTTGCTCCGGCGAACAGTGCCAGCACTGGCAATGAAAAAAACAGTTTCAGGGAAGAAGTGTTCATGTTGGATGATCGGCTTTGACTGGAGAAGAACGGTATTCCGGAGGAGAGGGGGCGGGTGAGGGAACCCGCCCCCCTTGTAAAGAAACGATCCGCTGGGAGAGACGGACAGTTTCTAGAAAGATCTCGTCTCGGGAAGCCCGACCGTCAGCCAGCGGGTGCGGCTGCGCGAAAAGATACCGGCAGGGCTTTCAAGCTTGTGTTCCGCAACGAGTTCGAGGGTCTTGCTGTCGTAAATACGAATGCGGTCGCCGTAATACCCGGCGCTGACATAGAGGAACTTGCCGTCCCGGTTGTATTCCGGGAAGAAGGCATGTCCGCCGACATCGAGTGTCTTGACGATATCAAGCGATTTCTTGTCGATGAGCTGGATCCAGGCGGCTTTCTTATCCTTGGTGACGATATCCACCGCGATGTACGGCGCATTCGGATGCGCGGCGGGAGATTCGGTCGGTCCTGCCACCTTGATGTTCTTGACAACCTTGAAGTCTTTCATGTCCCAGGCGGTGACGACATCGCCCATGGAACAGGAGCCGATATTGGTGCCGAAAGCGAGCATTCGCCCGTCATCCATCTTGGTGATTGCTCCGGAACCGAGATGCGGCTGACACCCGGCGGGAATATCCGCTGCCACCTTGTCTTCTTTCAGGTCGATGGCGACGATCTTGTTGTCGCCGTAGGAAGCAACCATGGAATAGCGCCCGTCCGGCGACAGGAACGTGTCGTGCAACATGCGCCCGACATTGGGGAGCTTCGTTATCGGCATATCCGGCTTGTCCGGGTCGATGATCCAGATTTGCCCAGCTTGACGGAGCGAGATGGCGAACTTGTTGTTGATGCGGCTGCCGATGATCGGTCCACCCGCCGATTTCACCATCTGCCCATCCGGATCCTCTGCTTCCAGCGCGATATACTTCACCGGCTCCAGCGTGTCGGCTTTCAGGATGACGACGCTATTCGGCGTGAAGGAACCGACAGCGAGCCATTTGCCGTCGTTGGAGAGCGCGATGGTCGGCCCGGTGAAGCCGGTACGGATTTTTCTGACCGGCTTCAGGGTATAAAGGTCGATCTTCAGGACTTCGCCGCTATCGGTCTTGAGCCATGCCCAGCGCTCGCTGGTCGGGCTGAAGTCCATGATATGCGGAGCGAAATCGGTTGTGATCTCCCCGACGACCTTGTTGGTCGCGCCGTCTAGGAACATGACTTTCGCGCCCCTGCCGTTCGGCTCGCCACCCTTGCCGTAACGCCCTCGCCCCATCACCACCATCAGGTCGTACACGGAACCGATCTGATAGGCCGGTTTGTCGGGAAGAGTTTTTTCGTCGACAAGGACTTCGAGGCTTTTGGCTATATCGGCGAGGTTCCATTCCATCGTAAGCGGTGGCTGCGTTTTGATGTAGGTCGAGAGAAGGCGGATATCGTCGTCCTTCAGGCGTCCGGCAAAGGGCGGCATCAGGGTATCGGGAATGCCGGTCATGATCGTGCCGCGCAGCGCCGCTTCGCTTTGCACCAGACGATCCTTGTTCAATGCAGGCGCAATATATCCGCTTCTATCTGCCCCGTGACAAACGGAACAATTGTCAGCGAACAATCTTTGTGCCTGTTCGAGATCCGTTGGGAAAGCTGAAGTGCAGGCAAGTGAAAGTATAAGCGCAGGATATAATCTCTTACGCATTGCGTTGCCTCATTTTATTGTAAATAATGACTTTCGTATTGGTAATATATGAGTTATTCTAAACTATAGTAGGTAAGGGTCATTTTTTATGATGGGTATGCGAACAATGATTGATTTAGATCAAATCATGTGCGCTGAACGATCCCGTAGCAAGGGTGCGAGACCATGCCGTTCAAATTGCTGTCATTGCCGATCAGAATCGGGCGTTCTACAGCGAAACCGTTGCAGCAGCAGATCTTTATCCAGATCGAGCAGCAGATCCTTTCGGGGGCGCTGGGCAAGGGCGATCGTCTGCCGTCGGTTCAGGAACTGGCGGAACAGTTGCATGTTTCAAAGAATACGGTTCTCGGAGCGTATGAACGGCTGGCGGGGGAGGGGCTGACCCGAAGCGAACGGGGCAAGGGACATTTCGTCGATTACGATCGGGAGCAGCCGATTCGTTCTATTCCGGTTCCTGCGGCGCAACCGGACGTAGATGTCGGTAGCAGGATGTTCGATGCCTCTGGAGTTCATATCGATCCGCCTGTGGTGCCGGTCGGTTACGACTTCAGGATAGGACGCCCATCGCCGCAGGCGTTCCCTGTTCGGGTCTGGCGGGCCTACGGCAACTCGCTACTCCATAGCGCGCCGCATTATATGGCGGAATACGCCCCGGCGGGCGGGCTTTCGGCCTTGCGGGCAAGGATCGCCGATTTCCTGTTTGCTACGAAAGCCATCAGGGTTGCGCCGGAGCAGGTGGTGATCGTTTCAGGGATTCAGGAAGCCCTGAGTCTGCTGGCGGCGCATTTTCTGGAGCGTGAACGGCGGGTTGCCGTCGAATCGCCCTGCTATTCCGGCTTTTTCAACCTGCTCAAACTGCATGGGGCGGAGATTTTGCCCGTTCCGGTGGATAGCGAGGGGATCGTCACGGATTGCCTGCCACAGGATGCGGTTTCGCTGCTTTATGTGACGCCGTCGCACCAGTACCCGCTCGGCCATTCGATGTCGTTCACGCGGCGCGAAGCGTTGATCGACTGGGCTGCGCGGACCGGGGCTTACATTCTCGAAGACGATTACGACGGCGATTTCGTTTATGAGGAAGCACCGTTGCCCGCCCTGATGGCCATGCGCGGCGACAGGGTGTTCCATCTCGGTACGTTCTCGAAAACCCTTGGCCCGGGTTTGCGGCTCGCCTATATGGTCTGTCCGCCGGGGTTCAGCGAGGCGATGATCGCTCGCAAGAGCCTATTGAACAACGCCTGTGCCTGGCTCGATCAGGCCATTCTGGTGCAGATGTTCGAGGGTGAGGATTATCTGCGCCATGTCCGCTGGCTGAGAAAAATCTACAAACGGCAGAGGGATCTGCTGGTTTCCTACATCGATGGTATATGGCAGGGGAGGGCGGGCGTCACCGGAACACGGGCCGGTGTTCATCTTGCCCTGCATTTGCCGGACGATGGCCCTGATGCCCTCAGTATTTCGCAGGCGGCTCTGGCTGCAGGGGTGCGGATTTATACATTTGCCGAAAGTGCCTGCTCCCTGCCGCAGGATAAGGCCATGACCGGAAGAATACTGCTGTTCGGATATGCGGCCCTGAGCGCTGAAAAAATCACCGTTGCCTGCGACAGGCTGGCCGCCGTCATGCAGCGTCTGATGGAACGTGAATCAAGCGTTGAGATGATGCCGGGTCGATGATTGACTGAAGGCTGGCTGCCCTGCACCGCCAAGGGCGATGGCGGTGGTGTTCGGTGCGGTCGTTGGCAGATGCACGAGAACGACGGTGCCGGTGCCTTCCCTGGAGCGGATGCGCAGCGTGCCGCCATGCAACTCCACCAGTGAGCGAGCGATGGCGAGGCCGAGACCCGAGCCTTTGTAGGTTTTCGACATCTCGTTTTCGACCTGCTCGAACGGGCGTCCGAGCTTGTGCAGGGCCGATTGTGGAATGCCGATGCCGTTATCCTCGACATAGATGTTGACGGCATTGCGCGACGGGCGGGTGCGCACGGTGATGCAGCCGTTGTCGGAGGTGAACTTGGTGGCGTTCTGCAACAGGTTGACGAGAATTTGCTGCAAGGCACGCGGGTCGGCGGGAACACTGATGTCCTCCGGCGCGACATCGACGGTGAGGGCGAGGTTGCGGCTGCGGATCTGTTCGTTGACGAGCTTCAGTGCTTTACTGACGACATCGTTCACTTGGACGTTCTGCTTGTCGAGGCTGTGTCGCCCGGCCTCGATCCGCGACATATCGAGAATATCATTGATGACGGTCAGGAGAAATTCGCCGCTGGTGCGGATATCGTGGCAATATTCGCTGTACTTGTCGTTGCCGAGCGGGCCGAGGATGCCGCTTTCCATTACTTCGGCAAAGCCGATGATGGCGTTGAGCGGCGTGCGCAGTTCATGGCTCATGTTGGCCAGGAATTCGGACTTGGCGCGGTTGGCGCTTTCAGCCTGCGCTTTTTGCTCAAGGTAGCGTTCGGCGAGATCGGCAAGTTGTTCGGCCTGGGTCGCAAGCGTTTGCCGCGATTGTTTCAGGTCGGAGATGCTGGCGATGTTGCGGCGTTCGGATTCGAGCAGACGCTCCTCGTGCCGTTTCAGGGCGGTGATGTCGGTGCCGACCGAAACGTAGCCGCCGTCCTTGGTGCGTCGTTCGCTGACCTGGAGCCAGCGCCCGTCGTTCAGACGTGCCTCGAAAGTGCGCGATCCGACATCCCGCTGTTCCGAGCGCGGAAACTGGTTGCGGATTTCCGGCGAATTGCCGAGGGCCATCACCTCCGCATAACCCATGCCCTGTTTCAGATCAGAGGCAGAAATCCCGTGCAGTTGCTGGAACTTGGAATTGCTGATGACGAGGGCATTGTTGGCGTCCCACAGCACGAAGGCTTCCGATACCGCATCGATAGCGTCGCGCAGGCGGGCATCGGCGGTGGCGGATTGCTCGGCCAGGCCCCGCTGTTCAGTGATGTCCACGGCGATGCCGACGAGATGCGGTGCGCCATCGTCGCTGTCTTTCACCAGTTCGGCGCGAGCCTGCAACCAGATCCAGTGTCCCGCCGAAGTGCGGATGCGGAATTCCCGGTCGACGGTCGATAACCGTCCGGTAGCAAGATCGTCGGCGAGGGCGAAGAAATTTTCGTCGTCGGGGTGGATCATGTCATTGACTTCACCGAACGACAGGAACTCGTTTCTCCGTTCGTAGCCGAGCATTTCGTACATCGAACTGGACCAGAATATCCGCCCCGAAGCGACGTCCCAATCCCATAGGCCGCATCGTCCGCGATTGAGGGCGGAATCGATACGTTGACTGACCTTCTCGCAGATATGGTCCGCGGCATGGGCGAGGTTGGTCTGCATGTAATAGGCACCGCCAACTCCGGCGAGGACGAGCAGAGCGGCAAGCACGATCGAGGCTTCCGCCAAGGCGCGCGTCTGCCATTGCGAGAATAGCGGCCCAAGCGGCTGCACGACGGCGATCTGTCCGCCGGAAGCTGCAAGGCTGCGCACTGTCGCGAGCGCGGCTTCGCCGTTCGTCAGCTTGACGTTCATGACGCCGGCCCGGTCGGAGAACAGGATCAGCGGTTCGCCGTCGCCAATCAGCTCACGCAGGGATCCGGGCAGGGAATGCCTTGGGGCAGGATGCGCCGCCAGCGCCGTTCCGGCAAGATCGGTGAGGAGCAGGAAACGCCCGTCGGCAAGCGCGCCTTGCGGCAGGCCGTTGCTCAGTTCAGCCAGAAGTGCGGCAGCCACCGTTCTGTCGGCAATCGTTTTATCCCCGAATTTCGCCGCTGACAGGCTTGCAATGATATCGACGTTGCGGATAGCGTCTGCCATTGCCGTTTCGCGACTCGCGCGCAATTGCAGATAGGCGCTCAGTGTCAGCGCGGCGAGGAACAGGCCAAGAAAAGCCGGAACCGCATAGCGCAGCGATGGACCGAGCTTTTCAAGGGCGCGATAAGTTGGGGACGCGAGGGATCGCGTTATGCCCAGAATCGTGTTCGCGCGCACAGGCGCGGATGCGGTACGGACCGCCGCCATGCGAGACCCCTCAGCCAAATATCTCGTGGAAGAGAGTGAGCGGTAAGCTCACCCCGAATCACGAATAATAGAATCTTTCGTGAGTGATTTGTCTAGAGTCACAAGAGTCCAAGCCAAAAATTTTTTAACAGTTTTTTAGGTTTTTCAAATCGAGGAAATTTTTTGAAGAATCTATAGATTGCAAGGTGTTGACTTTAAAAAACGGATTCTATCTTGGTGCGGCCCTGAAAGTTTCAGGTTGACAGGGGCGGAGCGAGAATCGCAGCGCCGCTGCGACTCCGCCATTCAGCTCTTTGGTGTGTTCCGGCTTGGCATAAACCATCCACAGGCTTACCCGAGCGAGCGCTGGGCTATGTCGCTCACGTCCCGTGACAGGTTCTCCTGCCGCAACAGCCGTTCGAGCGCCGTCTGCGCCTTGGTGCGGCGCTGCGGCTCCATCGTTCGCCACGAGCCGAAGGCGGTGAGCATCCGCGCTGCTACCTGAGGATTGGCTGGATCGAGGCGGGTGATGACGTCGATCATGAGATCGTAAGCCTTGCCGTCCGCCCTGTTGAACTGGGTGAGATTATTCATGGCGAAAGTGCCGATGAGCGCCCGCACCCGATTGGGGTTGGCGAGCGAGAAGGTCGGATGCTGCATCAGCTCTGTGATGCGTTCCAGCGTCCCGGCTTCCGGTATCAGCGCCTGGATCGCCAGCCATTTGTCGAGGACCAGCGGTTCATCGCGATAGGTGTCGGCAAAGCCTTGCAATTCCTGCTCGCGCGCTTCGCCCGGGACGAAGGCAATGGTGGCGAGGGCGGCAAGCCGGTCCGTCATGTTGGTGGCGTTCAGCAATTGCCGGCGACAATGCGCCTCTCCGAGGGCCGGATCGGATGCGGTAATGAAATCGAGCGCCGCATTGTTCATCGCTCGCCGCCCGCTGCTTGCCGCATCCGGGGAATAAGGACCATCATCGGGAGCGGCGACGTCGCGTAGTTTCAGCAGATCGGCTTGAAGCGCCTTACCGAGCGCCGTTCTCACCAGCCTTCTCGCATCATGCACCGCGTCGGGGTCGATGTCGCTGCCGATTTCGCGGGCGATATCGAGTTCGCTGGGTAAGGTGAGGACGAGGGCGGCGAACGCCGGATCGGCCTTCGCCTCTGTTGCCATGAAGTCGCGCATCGCTGAGGCAAAGGCATCCATCGCCGCCTTGTCGAGTGAACCGTTCGCAATCGTCTCCCGGATCAGCCGGGAAGCGACGGTCTGCGCCGCCTGCCAGCGATTGAACGGGTCGGTATCGTGGCGCAACAGGACGAGATGGCTGGCATCGTCGAGATCAATAGCGCAGTTCACCGGCGCGGAGAAATCCCGGAACAAAGACGGCACCGGGCAGGTGCGAATGTTCTCGAACGTCAGGCTCGCTTCGGCCCGATCAAGGACGAAGACGCCGTTTTCCAGCCCGTCGGCCTGCGCTTCAATGGCAGAGCCGTCCGCAGTGACGAGGCCGAGGCTCACGGGGATGACGAACGGCTGTTTTTCCGGCTGTCCTGGCGTTGGCGGAGTCGATTGCTTGAAATCAAGGCGATAGCGGGCTTTCGCTGCGTCAAATGATTGGCTCACCTTGACACGTGGCGTACCAGATTGCTCGTACCAGAGGAAGAATTGCGACAGGTCGCGCCCGGAAGCATCGGAGAAGCAGGAGAGGAATTGTTCGATGGTCGCCGCTGTGCCGTCGAAGCGCTCGAAGTAAAGATCCATGCCGCGCCGGAAAACGTCTGCGCCGATCAGCGTTTTCAACATACGGATGATTTCCGCGCCCTTCTCGTAGACGGTCGTGGTGTAGAAGTTGTTGATTTCCTTATACTGGTTCGGGCGTACCGGATGGGCGAGGGGGCCGGCATCCTCCGGGAATTGCCGTGCCCGCAGGTTCTTCACCTCGCCGATGCGATGCACGGCGCGGGAGCGTTCGTCGGAGGAAAATTCCTGATCGCGAAACACCGTCAGCCCTTCCTTGAGGCAGAGCTGGAACCAGTCGCGGCAGGTGATGCGGTTGCCGGTCCAGTTATGGAAATACTCGTGGGCGATCACCCGCTCGATGCCCTCGTAATCGGCGTCCGTCGCCGTTTCCGGCGAGGCAAGAACGTATTTGTCGTTAAAAACATTGAGGCCCTTGTTCTCCATCGCCCCCATGTTGAAATCCGACACGGCGACGATGTTGAATACGTCGAGATCGTATTCGCGCCCGAAGGTGTGTTCGTCCCAGCGCATCGAGCGCTTCAGGGCATCGAGCGCATAAACGGCGCGTTCCGCCTTGCCCGGTTCGACATAGATGCCGAGTTCGACCACTCGCCCGCTCATGGTGACGAACGGTTCGCTCACCCTGTCGAGATTTCCTCCGACCAGCGCGAACAGGTAGCACGGCTTCGGGAATGGATCGTGCCAGATTGCCGCGTGGCGGCCCGGCCCGGCTTCTTCCGTGCGCAGCGGATTGCCGTTGCCGAGCAGGACTGGTGCTTCCTCCCGGTAGGCTTCGATTCGCGTCGTATAGACGGAAAGAACGTCAGGCCGGTCGAGGAAGTAGGTGATGCGCCGGAACCCCTCTGCCTCGCATTGTGTGCAATAGGCGCTGTTGGAGCGGTAAAGCCCCATGAGCTTGGTATTGGCGCTCGGGTTCAGAACCGTCTCCACCGTCAGCACGAAGGATGTGGCAGGTGGGTTGGGGATCGTCAGACTATCCGGTGTGGCGATGAACCTGTCGGCAGGCAGCTCTCTGCCGTCGATTGCCAGACTTGTCAGAACCAGTTCGTCGCCATCGAGAACGAGCGGCGCGTCCGGGGTTCCCGCCGGATTGCGCTTCATCGCCAGTTTAGCGATTACTCGCGTTTGTGTCGGATGCAGGCGGATATCGAGATCGACTGTGTCGATCAGGAAATCGCTTGGACGGTAATCGGCAAGACGAATGGATTGAGCGGTATCTGTGCGCATGGGAACCTCTAATAAGTATTATTGAACTAATATCTTCAAGCGACATTTAGCTCAATTTATGCTTGTGGCACAACTTAAGTTTTGTAGTTATTTATAGGTATTGTGTTGTGAGCATAAATTTATGCAGATGACTGATCGGGTTGTTTAGGAGAAGCAAGTTGGTGTTTTTATTTAATTTTTTCAAATAATTCCCCATAAGACCAAGAGCTTTTCATTGTTTTATATCTTTAAGCGGAGTTAATTTAGCAGCTGGATTAAATAATAATTTCTATTAGACAAATTCCGTGATTTCTTTATCGTAATTAGAAGCTTATTTTTTTGAAATTTTGGAGCTTATAATAAGTAAACCAGTCAATTATAAAATATTGCAGCAGCTAATGATATTGTATTGTCAATTATTGATGTATTTTGAGATAAATATAATGGCTAATTTCTGTTATTTCTAAATGTGTTTAAATTATTAATACGATTATTTGCTATTCATTGATGAGTTCCATATCTTTTTATTAACTAAACTAAATTTAGATTATCGCATCTGTGTCACCTATAATGTACGTATGTCATTCCAGAAGCAGTTAAAGTTTTCATGGCTTAGCATAGAAGTTAGAATCTGGCGCTTTAACTCTTGCAAATAGCTTGAATTACGGTGGTACTATACCTCCTTCAATCCCTCTCTCCATCCTGCCTGATTGGCTCCGCATGGCCCACCACCCTCAGCACGTCCGGATGATCGAGGCGGAAGCTCCATTCCAGTTCGTCCACCAGGGTATGGACACGGCTCACGGTCATCATCGGGTCGAACCGGCAATGGTAATTGATGATGAGGCCCTCCGGCGAGCGCCGCACCCGTATCGAATGTAGGTCGCTGATGCCGCCTATGGCCTGGGCCTTGGCGCTGAGCGCCGCAGCCAGGCTTTTCACCACTGATTCCCGCTCATCCGTGCCGGGTACATGGCCGACCCGGAGCGGCTCGATATGTGTGTCGATTTCGATATCGGCCCCAAGTTCGCTCTGGATGGCATTTTCCAGTTTGCTTGCTACCTGGTGCGCGGCGCTAAGGCTCATGCGCCCGTCGAGTTCGAGGTCGAGGCTGAGGCTCAGGCGGCCCGAGACGTCCTGAACCATGATGTGATGCACCGGCAGCCGCCGCTTGGCGGCGATCAGCATCACCCGTTCCATGATTGTCTCGTTGTTGAGGGAGACGGGTTCGGTTGTTACTGTCACCTCTGCCTCCGGCAGATCCTGGGCGATGGCGGCGATGACCTGTGCCTTGATGGCAGAGACCTTTTCCAGCGGCAGAGTCCGCGATACCTGCACCAGGATTTCCGCAAAAATCTGACCGCCCGCCGGACGAACCCGTGCCCGCGCCACGGAGACGACACCGGGAACCGATTCGGCGACATTGGTCAACCGTTCGGAAATGCCTTTCGGCGCGGTGTCGATCAGGGTAGCGATGGTTTTGCGCGCCAGATTGAACCCGGCGACAGCCATGAACAGGGCCGTGCCGATGGCGGCGGCGGCGTCGGCCCATTTATAGCCGTAGGCAACGGCTCCGAGCGCCGCGAGTACGCAGACAGAGTTCACGAGATCGGAGGCAAAGTGCATCGCATCCGCTTCGAGCGCCTCGCTGCCTCGGACCTGTTGCGCCGTCCGCCGCAGAACGACCCAGCGCCAGCCGTCGATGACGATGGAGGCGAGGATGACGGCGACCGCGAGCCATGAGGCTTCGACATTGGTTTTCTGTGTCAGCAGCCGATTCGCGCCCTCGACGGCGATAACTCCGGCAAGCAGGAACAGAAATGCGGTCTGGAACAGGGCGGCGAGTGATTCGATCTTGCCGTGACCGTAATGGTGCGATTCATCCGCCGGTTTGTTGGCCGTACGGATAGCGAGGAACGTGACCGAGGTAGCGAAAATATCGAGCAGGCTGCTGGCCGCATCGGAGAGAAGTGCCAGCGACCCTGTGGCGAACCCGGCCAAAGCCTTGCCTACCGTCACCGCCACGCTGGCGGCGATAGACCAGCCGGCGACTTTCTCCTTGAGGGCGGCGTTGTTGGCCTGATCGCTCTGCAAAACCGGAATTCTCCTCAAGATCAATGTTCCGCACTTGGTCTTTTAAGCAACGTCACGCGTGCGTGGCAGCCGCGCAGGCGCGTCTATACACAGATAAAATCCATGCACGGCAAAGGAAATAACCATTTGCGGAAGCCTATGGCGGAACAGGCGTTTGTTCTGCGCGCTTTGCGCTATAATCAGGCAACGAATGATCTGCGCCGGTGGTTTCTGGCGGTAGCAACGGTCGAGGAGAAACGAATGGAGTATCTGCATACGATGGTTCGCGTCGCGAATCTGGAGGAATCGCTCGATTTTTATTGCAACAAATTCGGTTTGATCGAAGTTCGCCGTTCCGAGTACCCTGATGAGCGCTTTACCCTCGTGTTTCTGGCGGCTCCCGCCGACATGGATCGGGCGGCGGCGAACAAGGCGCCGCTTCTGGAACTCACCTATAACTGGGACGAACACGAATATACAGGCGGGCGCAACTTCGGCCATCTCGCATATCGGGTCGACGATATCTACGCCACCTGCCAGAAACTGATGGATGCAGGTATCGTCATCAATCGCCCGCCGCGCGACGGCCACATGGCTTTCATCCGCTCGCCGGACGGCATCTCCATCGAACTGTTGCAGCGCAACGGCTCGCTGGAACCGAAAGAGCCATGGAAGTCGATGCCGAACACTGGCAAGTGGTGAGCATAATCCGAATGGAGCCTGTATGACAGGGGTTGCCTTGAATCAAACAGGGCAGCGTTTTTCTTTGCAGGGCACCGCCGCCAGTGGTAGGAAAAGCGCCTGTTGAGGGCGTGTGCTTTCCGGCCAGCCGATGGCAATGCCTCACCAAAAAATTCCGGCAGCCATTGCGCCGGTGATTATCGTTCCCGTGCAAGTCCTTTGCTGACATCTTCTGCAAAGGATGCGTCAAACTCAAGGTTCACCATGCTTCGCGCTACTTCCGTCGTCAGAAAAGCCGCCGTCAAGCCGGATCTCGTCGCCGACAAGATGATCCTCACCGCGTCGGAGCGGTTCGTGATGCACGCTGTCGCCAAGGGCGAGGGCGGGCTTGGTTTCCTGGTCGATCTCGATGAGGAGCGGATGCTCAATGACGGCGATGCCCTGAAGCTCGAAGATGGTCGCCTGATCCGGATCGAAGCTGCGAGCGAGCCGCTGCTCGAAGTCAAGGCCGAGAACCCGCTGCGGCTAATGAAGGCCGCTTGGCAGATCGGCGGTCTGCACGCTGCCGCCGAGGTGACCGCCGATGCGCTTTATGTCGAAGCGGATACGGAACTGGCAGAAATCCTGCGCGGTCTCGGCTGTTCGGTGGCGGAGATCTCCCGTCCGTTCAGTCCAGAGCAGGTTGTCGAGCATCATTGCTGCCATGGCGGCCATCATCACCACCACGATCATGACCATGACCACGGACATGGACAAGGGGGGTGTGGCGGCAATGGCGGGTGCGGCTGCGGGGGCGGCGGACGTCACGCGTAAGCCTGAAAATTTCACTCGGTATCGGATTTTGCGGCGGCCTGAAAAGGCCGCCGTTTGTATAAGTGCCGTTATCCCGACTGTGCTTCAAACCCTTGCCTTAAGCCGTTTTGCTTGTTTCTGCGCAGTGCCGCATGATGTGCAGGCAATGCCTAACATATTGTTTTCATGGCATTCTGCCGCGCTGTTGCCCCAGCTGCGTCATACTGTCGTCGTACTCCGCCGATATGAAAGGCTCCGCTGTCAAGGATGGAAGGGCGAGATGATGCTGGCATTCAATCTCTTCAGACGCAAGGGCCTGAGCGATCTGATCTGCGCCGTGCCGGAAGATTACGTGGTGCCGAAGTTCATCAATCCGTGCGATTGGGAGTTCGGCGGTAAAGCGGATGTCCTGAGACGTCGCCTGCGTGGTTTCGACCCGAAAGTTGCCACCGCGGCTGTCCGCTTCAATGGCTTCTATCTATTCCAGAATTTCTGAGCTGGAATCTCTGGGTAAGCCGCTATCCCATACTCATCGGTTCGGAAGGCCCGTCCTGGGGGCTGCTGCGCGGGTGTTTACGGCGGGAACCTGCGATTACCCGCCTTCGTTCACCGTTTCCAGCAGAACATCGGCGTGGCAGGCCTGCCCCGGCGCGCACCAGCAGGCAAGGTTGCGCCTGCGCAGCGCGGCGATGAGATCGGCCAGCGCCGGGATCGGTGTTTTCAGCTTGTGCAGCCCAGGAGTGGCGAGTTCCTTGCGATAGAGCGCAATCGCCGTGGCGCTGGCGGCAAATTTGTCCGGGAAACTGCCGTATTCCTTATCCTCGCCCCGCACTACCCAGGTCTTGCCGTTATCGTCGCTCGAAACCGTGAACGGATTGCCGAACCGCGTCGTGCGGTCGATCTTCACCGCGTCCAACCCGTTGGCGGCATGGGAGAACTCTTGCAGGTTGAAGCCCTTTTTGCGGGTCAGTTGCAGGCGGATGGGCTTGACCGTCATCGTCGTCTCCAAACGGTCCCGCTTATTGTCGGGCCTTGCTCAGGATGGGAAAAGCAGAATTATCTGCGCAAATAGCTTTTAGCACCGTTGTCGGTCAGGCAGAACTGTCCGCCGCGCGGACCGGTGCAATAAACGCCGTCACGGCAGGCACAGGCTCCGGTCGTTGTCGGCGACATAGTCTCGGAGCGGGACAATGCTTCGGGGCGGGAGCGCGCACCGAGCGATGAAAATCCGCCGTGTGTGCTCTGGCATGATTTCTTGCTGGCGCTCACCGATCCGTCATTGCAGATGAATGTATCGCCCTGACAATGGGAGATCCCACCCTTGCTGCCGCTGCACGGTGTGTTTTGTGCGGTGGCGGCAAAAGGCAGGAAGATGATCGGCGCGACAAGCAAAAATATTGCGACCCGCATCGCTCCCCCAGAGTTCATGGCCTTCCGGAGTTCTGTGCAAGTATGGCGCAAGAACCAAGGGGAGACAAGACGTGCTGCGATAACAATTCCTAAGGTTTCGCAACGATCCAGTTTCGGATATGAGAGACCGAAATAGCGATTGGAAGAGCATGACAGCCGGGATTGAGAGAAGCGATACAGCGTTACTGGCAGATGGGGCTGGGCGGCAGGGCGAAGATACACCTTCACCCTGGCGTTTCTCCATTGCGCCCATGCTCGACTGGACCGACCGCCACTGTCGCGTCTTTCAT
>JAVBRX010000070.1:0-10429 GCA_031547465.1 Microvirga sp.
CAGTCTGTTGAAACTGTTCTGGCGCGATCTTCGGCGGGATTTCACCGCCAATCGCGGGCGGCGGTTCGGACAGGCGCTCGTCATGGCGCGGGAATTGCCCTCTGACATCCGCCACCTGCATGTACATTACTTGCACACCCCCGCTTCGGTCGTGCGTTACGCTGCCTTCCTCACCGACAGGAGTTGGAGTTTTTCCGCCCACGCCAAGGACATATGGACGATTCCCGATTGGGAGAAGCGCGAGAAGATGAATGCCGCACTCTGGGGCGTCACCTGCACACGACAGGGGTTCGGGCATCTCGACACCCTTGCACCCGGACGGACGAGCCTCGTCTATCATGGCCTCGATCTCAGCCGGTTTCCTGACCCGGTGCAGAATCGCACCGGATGCGACGGCAGCGATGCGGGCAATCCGATCCGTATCCTGTCTATCGGCAGGGCCGTCGCCAAGAAAGGCTTCGACGACTTATTGCAGGCGCTCGCCGCCCTGCCGCCGGATCTGAACTGGCAGTTCGCGCATATCGGCGGCGGCGAATTGCTGAACGACCTCAAGCAACGGGCGAAAGCCCTGAACATAGCCCACAGGGTCGCCTTCATGGGAATGCTGGATCAGGCGAATGTCGTCTCGGTGCTGCGCGAGAGCGACCTGTTCGTGCTGCCATGCAAGGAAGCGTCCTCGGGCGACCGCGACGGCCTGCCGAATGTGCTGATGGAAGCGGCAAGCCAGAAACGCGCCATCCTCGCCACAAACTTCGCCGGAATACCGGAATTCATCCATGACGGGCAGGAGGGGGTTCTGGTCCCGCCTGGCAACTGGGAAATGCTGTCGAACGCCCTCAACATGCTGATTCGTGACCCCGAACGCCGACAGCGCCTGGCCAATACCGCCTTCGAGCGGTTGCGTCGCGATTTCTCCATGAATGGCGGCATCGATGCTTTGATGCAGCGTTTTCAGGACACGGCGCAGGAAACAGTATTTGCTCCATCATGACGGAACGGCCAAGCATCGCCTTTTATGCACCGATGAAGAGCCCTCGGCATCCGACGCCCTCGGGCGACCGGACGATGGCGAACCTCCTGCTCTCGGCCCTGAGCGAAGCCGGGTTCCTGCCCGTTCTGGCAAGCGAAATCTCGACCTTCGACGGCAAGGGTAGTGAGGCCGCGCAGCAGCGCATACGCGATGCTGCGCTTGCCGAGGCGGAACGGCTTATCCGGTATTGGCTGGCGGCTCCCGCTACGGAGCGGCCCCGCCTGTGGTTCACCTATCACGTCTATTACAAATCCCCGGACTGGCTCGGCCCCATCGTATCGCAAGCTCTCGGCATTCCCTATGCGGTGGCGGAGGCTTCGCGAGCCGCTAAGCGGGCCTTCGGGCCGTGGGCACTCGGCCATCAAGGGGCAGAGGCGGCGCTTGACCGGGCGGATGTGCTATTCGCGATGACGGCAGTCGACCGCGAGGCTTTACTGCGTAGCAAACCGAAATCCCAACGGATCGCCGATCTACCGCCGTTTCTCGATCTGTCGCAATGGCCATCGTTTCCTGCCCGCTCTCCTTCCCCTCACGCCGCACCGCGCCTTTTAAGCGTGGCGATGATGCGGCGTGGCGATAAGACGGCATCCTATGCCCAACTCGCCCGAAGCTGTTTGAGTGTGCAGGATCTGCCATGGAGCCTCAACATCGTCGGCGACGGCGAGGCACGGAGTGGGATAGAAACCTTGTTCTCTCCATTCGGTGAACGGGTGCGTTTTCATGGCTGCATCAACGACCGGATAAGGCTTGCAACACTCTACGCGGCGGCAAACCTGTTCGTCTGGCCCGCCGTCAACGAAGCCTACGGCATGGCGCTTCTCGAAGCGCAGGCCCATGGTTGTCCGGTGCTTGCCGGGAATTATGGCGGCGTCGCCGATGTAATGCGCGACGGCGAATCCGGACTGCTGACACCAGCCGAAGATGAAATCGCCTTTACTACCGAATTACGCCGCCTTCTTAGCAACACGCCCTTGCAAAACAGGCTTTCCGCCGGAGCTATCCGGTTTATCGCCGAAGGGCGAACCCTCGCCCATGCTGCCGGAACGCTACGCTCCGCCCTATATCCGTTGCTGCAAACGGGGTAGCATCATGCGGATATTCATCGCCGTCGCGCATCTTCTCGGAGCCGGACACTTGACGCGTGCAGCAGCGCTCGGACGGGCCTTCGTCAAGCTGGGGCACGACGTCACCCTCGCCACCGGCGGCGCGCCGACGAGCCTTGCCAACACGGACGGTCTTACCATCCGGCAAATCCCCCCGGTCAAGGCCGATGGTCTGAATTTCAAGACATTGCTCGACGGAACAGAACGGGTCGCGACAGTGGAGTATCTCGCACTTCGGGAAGAAAAGCTGCTCGACCTTTATCGCGCTGCGCCGCCGGACATTCTCATCACCGAGTTGTTTCCCTTCGGTCGTCGTCTGCTGATGCACGAGTTCCGCAATCTGCTCGAACTGGCGCGGACGACCTTACCCCGCCCGCTGGTACTGGCGTCGATCCGCGATATTCTCGCCACGCCCACGGTGGAGGGGCGAGTTGACGAAACCCATGCACTGCTGCGTAGCCATTACGATGGGGTTCTGGTTCACAGCGACCCGACATTTATCGCCCTCGACACTTCATGGCCACGGGTGAGCGAGATTGCCGATCTTATCCACTATACCGGCTTTATAGACGAGAATGGCGCTTCTGCCGGTTCATGGCCGCGAGAAGGCATCGTCGTTTCCGGCGGATCCAGCCTCGCCAGCCTGCCGCTCTACCGCGCCGCGCTTTATGCTGCCCGCCAAATCCCGCACCGGCGCTGGACCATCCTCATCGGACGCAACATCCCGGACGGAGATTTCACGTCTCTACAGAACGGTTGTCCGGACAATGCCTTCGTCGAACGGGCGCGGCCCGATTTCCGCGCCATGCTGGCAAGGGCGGAACTCTCCATCAGCCAGGCCGGATACAATACCGTCATTGACCTGTTGAATGCTGCCCCGCGCGCCCTGCTCGTACCGTTTGAGGCAGGCGGCGAGACGGAACAGATGTTGCGGGCGAAAACTCTGGTCGCCCATGGGTTCGGACAGATTTTGCGCGAAGGGGAGCTTTCGCCCGATGTGCTCGCAGCCCTTGCGGAAGAGGCATTGAACAAGCCCCTGCCGCCTTGCCCGGATGTCAACCTCAATGGTGCCGCGCAATCCGCCTCCCTCGCCCTGACACTGTTCAAGGAGAAGCGGGCTGTTTCCCAGCGTCTGCTATCCGCTCTCTGGCGCCCCCTAGATGACGCGCTGGCCCGCGCCGCCGGTCTTGGAAAAACACTTTCCTTCTGGTGGCGGGACGACGATGCCGCAACCGTGACCGAAGCACTCGAACGCTTGCTGGCGTTGCGCGACAGGTTTGCATTGCCATTGGCGCTGGCGGCCATCCCGGAACGGTTCGATCCTTCCCTCGCCGACAGGATTTCGGAAATTCTTTCCGTTCGGTTGATGGTTCATGGCTGGCGGCATAAAAACCATGCTGCCGGGGACGTCAAAAAGGCGGAGTTTGGTGCGGATCGGGCGTTGGGTCACTTGACGGTCGATGCACTCAACGGCCTCAAACGGATGCAGGAAACAATCAACGCGCGGCATTCCTCCCTGCTGATTCCGGTTTTCGTGCCGCCATGGAACCGGATCGCCGGGAAACTCGTCCCGCAACTGCCGCATCTTGGCTTTACCGGCCTGTCCACTTTCGGCGACCGCCCGCCACCCGTTCCCGGCCTCCGGCAGATCAACTGCCATATCGATCCGGTTGACTGGCGGAAGGAGCGCAGCCTCGTTCCTCAGGAGGCCATCATTGCCACCCTTGTCCGGGCGATTACGGAACGGAGCGACGGAGCGACGGACGAACCCATCGGCATCCTCACCCACCACCTCGTCCATGACGAGGCGATCTGGGAATTCTGCGAGGCGCTGCTCGAACGGCTGCCGGTTGAACAACCAGAACGGTCGGGCGTTATCCAATGGCCAAGGATTGGCGACCTGTGGCCTGTGGATCGTCGCAACTGAAACTCAAGGGCCTGATATTTTCAGCATCAAACCGGATGCCGCCCATGGAAACGCCGCTTATCTCCGTAGAGAGCCTCACGGTCGATTTCTCCGGCGATCTCGGCGCATTCCGCGCCGTGGATGGCGTATCGTTCACGATACCGCATGGGCGGATTGTGGCGATGGTCGGAGAATCCGGCTCCGGCAAGACCGTCACCGCCAATGCCATCCTGCGCCTGCTGCCGAAACAGGCGCAGATCACCGGTGGGCGGATACTGTTCCGCGACCCGCAACGGAACGACAAGACAACGGATCTGGTGACGCTCAATCCGTCCGGTTCGGAAATCCTTTCTATCCGCGGCGGACGGATTGCCATGATCTTTCAGGAACCGATGTCGTCGCTATCGCCGTTGCACACAATCGGCGATCAGGTGCTGGAAGCGCTCACCCTGCATTCGGAGATGACGACACAGGAAGCGGAATTGCATCTCGAACAGACGTTGACCGATGTCGGCTTTCCCGATCCGAAACGGGCCATCGCAAGCTACCCCTTCGAATTATCCGGCGGGCTGCGTCAGCGGGCGATGATCGCCATGGCGTTGATTGCCCGCCCGGTATTAGTGATCGCCGATGAGCCGACCACCGCCCTCGATGTCACCACCCAGGCGCAGATCCTCGCCCTCATCAAACGATTGCAACAAGCATCCAGCATGGCGATGCTGCTCATTACCCACGACCTCGGTATTGTCGCCAACATGGCCGACGAGGTGGTGGTACTGTATCGCGGGCAGGTGATGGAATCCGGTCCGATGGGAGAGATTTTCCGTCACCCGCAGCACCCATATCTCAAGGCGCTGATGCGCGCGGTGCCGCGCCTCGCCATGGACCCGGATGAGCGTTTGCAACCGCTGCGGGAGATCAGGCGCGCCCTGCCGATGGAAGGACCGCCCAATACGGTTTCGCATAAAGGCCCGATCCTGCGGGCAGCAGGATTGCGGAAGAGTTTTGCCAGCCGGGGCGATCTCTTCGGCGGCGCAGTGAAAACCGTCCATGCCGTCAACGGCGTCAGCCTGTCGCTCGCCGCAGGCACGACCCTCGGACTGGTTGGGGAATCGGGCTGCGGCACAACGACGGTGGCGAAGATGATCCTGCGCGCCATCGAGCCGGATGCCGGACAGGTGTTCTTCGATGCAGGAGACGGACACGGCGAGCGCGACGTTCTGGCGTTCGATGACCCGGAATTGTCGCGGTTCCGCCGTGCCGTGCAGTTCATTTTTCAAGACCCGTTCTCCTCCCTCAACCCGCGCATGACCGTCTACGAATTGCTGACCGAACCACTCGTGATTTACGGTATCGGTTCGCCGGAAGACCGTTACCGGCGAGCGAAAGAGTTGCTTGACTGGGTTGGTCTCGACCGCAGATCGCTGGGGCGCTATCCGCATTCGTTCTCCGGCGGCCAGCGCCAGCGTCTCGGCATCGCCCGCGCTCTGGCGCTCAGCCCGCGCGTCCTGTTGTGCGACGAACCCGTTTCCGCCCTTGATGTCTCAGTGCAGGCGCAGATCCTCAATCTGCTAAAAGACCTGCAAACCTCGCTCGGCCTGTCGTACATCTTCGTGTCACATAATCTTGCGGTAGTGGATTACATCGCCGATTACATCGCCGTGATGTGCCGGGGGTATCTGGTCGAGGAAGCGCCACGCGAGAAACTGTTCGCCAATCCCGTCCACCCTTACACGCAGGCGCTGCTCGCCGCCGTGCCCGACGCCAATATCGACCGCCCGCTCGATTTCGCGAAGCTGAAATCTGGCCGGTTCTCCGACCCGTCGCGCTGGGCGTTGCCGTTCTTTCTCGAAGGCGACGAAACCGGGGCGATGATTGAAATCGAGCCCGGGCATCGCATCCGGGTCAATCCGACCCATGCGGATACCGATTTTTTCACCCGCTCCCCGCATCCGGTGGAACCGGTCTGATGTGGCGGGTGACAATCATACTCCGGGGTATGCCTTCTCTGGTGGCAGCGATGGCGACCCTATACGCCACCATTATTTCCGACGTAAGCCTAGCACAGACCCCGTCATCGGTCAGCTCTGCCGCCACGAATACACTGCCACCGCTGACTGAACGTCTGCCGGAGCAGCCGCTGATCGTCGGCCTCAAGGCCAGGAACAGGCTTCCCGGACGGCAGGGTGGAGAGATCGTCACTTTCGTCGCCCGCGCCCGTGATATCCGCTATATCACCACCTACGCCTATACTCGTCTCGTCGGCTACGACGAAGACCTGCATTTGCAGCCGGACATTCTCGAAAAGATCGATAACGAAGCCGACCGGGTGTTCACCCTGCATCTGCGTAAAGGGCATCGCTGGTCGGACGGAGCACCGTTCACTGCGGAGGATTTCCGCTACTTCTGGGAAGATGTGGCGCATAATGCGGAACTGTCGCCATCGGGCATTCCAGAATTCATGCTGGTCGACGGCAAGGAACCGCGTTTCGATATCCTCGACCCGTTCACCATTCGCTATTCCTGGGAAAAACCCAATCCACGCTTTCTGCCGCAACTCGCCGCCCCGCGCGATCCGCTGATCTACCGGCCCGCCCATTATCTGAAACGCTTTCACGCCCGTTACGCCAACGCCATTGAGCTACAGAAGCTCGTTGCGACGATGCGGCTCAAATCCTGGGCGGCGCTGCATAACCGGCTCGACGATCTGAACGACATGAGTAACCCGGCCTTGCCGACATTGCAGCCGTGGCGTGTCATGACGACCGCCCCGGCCATCCGGTTCGTTTTCGAGCGCAACCCTTATTACCACCGGGTCGATGAGAACGGTACGCAATTGCCCTATCTCGACAGGATCATCATGGACGTGGCGGCAGGTGGCCTGATGGCGGCCAAGGCCAATGCCGGAGAAGCCGACCTGCTGTTCAGGGGACTGTCGATGACCGACATCCCGATCCTGAAGGAGGGAGAAGCGAGCCACCACTACCGCACCCTGCTCTGGCCGCACGCGCGTGGCAGCGAAATCGCGCTCTATCCAAACCTGACCTGTAACGACCCCACCTGGCGGATGCTCAACCGCAATCTCCACTTCCGGCGAGCGCTATCGCTCGCCATCGACAGGCACACCCTCAATAACGCCCTGCTGTTCGGCCTCGGGAACGAGGGCAACGATACGATCCGCCCGGAAAGCCCGCTATTCAGCAACGAACTCCTGACGCTGAATGCGACCTACGATCCGACGGAAGCCTCACGCCTCCTCGATACCCTCGGCCTGAACAGACGCGATGACGCGGGCATCCGTCTGCTGCCGGACGGGCGGGAACTCGAAATCGTCGTCGAGACAGACGGCGACAACACGTTCGTCATCGACGGGCTGACGCTCATCGTCGAGTTCTGGCGTGAGATCGGCGTCAAGCTGTTCGTCAAGCCGCAGGACCGCACGGTTTTGCGTAGCCGCTCCTATGCCGGGGCTGTCGTCATGACCGCCGGACCGGGTCTCGACAACGCCATGCCGACCGAGATCATGTCGCCCGATGAACTGGCGCCGACGCGACAGGATAACCCGAGTTGGCCGAAATGGGGACAATACAGCGAAACCAAGGGCAAGAACGGTGAGCCGGTCGATATTCCCGAGGCAAAACATTTGCTAGACCTTTACCAACACTGGCTCGCGACAGCGGATAATACCGAGCAGGCGCGAATCTGGCGGAAAATGCTGAAAAACCGGGCAGACAACCTGTGGAGCATCGGCACCGTTTCCGGGGCGCTGCAACCTATCGTCATCGACAGACGCCTGCGCAACTTGCCGGAGCGCGGGCTTTACAGTTGGGATCCTGCGGCGCTGATCGGCATCTACCGGCTGGATGAAGTGTTTTTTGATGAGGACGGGGGGAAAGCGCCATGACCCTGCTGAACCTCAGATCTCAAACCTTTCTTATCCGTTGCGAATCGTTCGTCATGATGGTCCTCGGCGGGTTGATCCCGATCCGCATTGCCCTCGGCCTCATTTGGCCGCTCATCGTCGCGCCGGATTCCCCCCTGCCACAATCGGCCATCAAGACGGCAATCGCGCTCGTACTTGCCGTCGTCCTCGCAGCTTCTGCCTTTGCCATCAAAGGGGGAAAAGCTGGAATGCTGCGCTTCATCCTGATGCGCCTCTGTAGCATGGCGATTACCCTGCTTATCATCTCCGCTCTTATCTTCATCATCCTGAAACTGCCGCCGGGGGATTTTCTCACCAACCAGATCGCCGAACTGCGCGCGCAAGGCGAAGGCGCGGCCATCGCCAAGGCGGAGTTCCTCATCAAGCAATACGGTCTCGACAGGCCCGATCTCGAACAATACCTTTCCTGGATCGGCCTGTGGCCGGGGCCGAACGGGCTGGCAGGGCTGTTACAGGGGGAATGGGGCTGGTCGTTCGAATACGATAGGCCATGCCGCGAGGTGATCGGCGACGCGCTGTTGCTGACCCTTCTACTCAATCTGGCAGTGGTGGTGTTCGTCCATGCCGTTTCGATCCCCATCGCCATCTATTCGGCGACGCGGCAATATTCGTTAGGCGATTATCTGGCGACGTTCGCAGGCTATATCGGCTTGGCGACACCGAGTTTTCTGCTAGCGCTCATCCTTCTATTTTACGCCAATCGCTGGTTCGGCATTTCCATCGGCGGGCTGTTCGACATGCGCTATGCGGGCGAACCGTGGTCGTGGGCAAAGCTATGGTCGTTCCTGTCGCACGCAATCGTGCCGGTAATCGTTATCGGCCTCGGCGGCACGGCGGCGATGATCCGCCGGATGCGCGCCAACCTGCTCGATGAGCTGGCGAAACCGTATTATACCACAGCCAAAGCCAAGGGCCTGCCACCGACGAAAGCCTTGCTGAAATACCCGTTCCGGATGTCGCTCAATCCGTTCATGGCGGATATCGGCAATCTGCTGCCAGGCCTGGTTTCCGGATCGGTTCTGGTGTCCCTGGTGCTCAGTTTGCCGACGGTTGGGCCGATCCTGCTTGCGGCGCTGAAAGCCCAGGACCGGTTCCTTTCCGGGTTCATCCTGATGTTCGTCGCCATGCTAACCGTGATGGGGATGCTGATCTCCGACCTGATGCTGGCATGGCTCGACCCGCGCATCCGACTCGGCGGGCGATCACGATGACCGGACAGCCCTTGCCTCATTCCGAAGGAACACCGCATTACGTCAATCCCGCCCCGTTCGATCCCGGCACCGTTGAGCCAAGCGGAACGGCGGAGTTGATGGAACGTCTTTCCTCCTGGCGGCTGATGTGGATCAAGTTCCGCCATAACCGTCTGGCCGTGATGTCGCTTGCCGTGCTGGTCCTGTTCTACTGTCTCGTACCGTTCGTCGAAATCGTCGCTCCCTATGAACAGTCCACCCGGCATGGCGAGCATATCCACGCGCCACCGCAACGGCTGCACCTGTTCCATGAGGGCCGGTTCACCGGTCCATTCGTCTATTCTTATTCGTTCCGCCTCAATATGGAGACATTCCGGCGTGATTACACGATTGACCGCTCAACCCCGCAGAAAATGCGTTTCTTCTGTTCAGGAGAACCTTATCGCTTCTGGGGCCTCTGGCCCGCCCGCTTCCATCTGATCTGCCCACCGGAGGGAGGAACCCTGTTTCTTGCCGGGACCGACCGGCTGGGGCGGGATATTCTGTCACGGATCGTTTATGGCGCGCGCATTTCCCTCACCGTCGGCCTGATCGGCATTGCAATTTCTTTCACCCTCGGACTGTTCTTCGGCGGCATCGCCGGGTACATGGGCGGCCCAGTCGATTATGTGATCCAGCGGCTGATCGAGATTTTGCGCTCGTTGCCGGAACTGCCACTCTGGCTCGCCCTGTCCGCCGCCTTGCCGGCAAACTGGAGTCCGCTACTGGTATTCTTCGGCATCACTGTGATCCTTGGCCTGCTCGACTGGCCGGGGCTGGCGCGGGCGGTGCGCTCGAAGCTTCTGGCGCTTCGCGAGGAAGATTTCGTCAAAGCGGCAGAACTGATGGGGGCCTCGAAACGGCGGATCATCGCCCGCCACCTCATCCCCAATTTCATGAGCCACCTGATCGCTTCGGCGACATTATCCATTCCCGGTATGATTTTGGGCGAAACGGCGCTATCGTTCCTCGGCCTTGGCCTGCGTCCACCGGTGACGAGTTGGGGAGTGCTGCTGAACGACGCGCAGAACCTTGCGGCTCTGCAGATTCACCCTTGGTTGATGATCCCGATTCTGCCGGTCATCGCTGTGGTGCTGGCGTTCAATTTCATGGGCGACGGTCTGCGCGATGCCGCAGATCCGTACCATTGAACGGCATAGTAAAACCGCACCATCGCCAGTAAAAAAGGCGGCCATAACGACCACCTTTCCTGAACCT
>JAVBRX010000037.1:0-4039 GCA_031547465.1 Microvirga sp.
AAATGGCCGCCGATTTCGGCCCCCTCGGCATCCGCGTCAATGCCATTTCGCCCGGAGAGATCAACACGGCGATCCTCTCCCCCGGCACGGAGAAAATTGTCGAACAGATCCCGATGCGCCGCCTCGGCACACCGCACGAGGTGGCAAAGGCGATCTACTTCCTGTGCACGGATGCATCGTCCTATGTGAACGGCGCAGAACTGCACATCAACGGTGGGCAACACGTCTGAGATGACACGCCCCCCGGCCCCGACACCCGAAGCGGAGCGCGCTTATCCGGCGCGGCCCTTCCTTGCCGCTTCGGTCGCCCTGCTACGCAGCGATACGGTGCTGCTCGCGCAACGGGGAAAACCGCCGTTCGGGACCGTGTTTTCCCTTCCCGGCGGCATGGTCGAGACTGGGGAAACCTTGGCAGAAGCAGCGTTGCGGGAACTCGGCGAAGAAGTCGGTCTCAATGCTCAGCTTATTGGTCCGCTTTCGCCGGTCGAGGTTCTGATTCGCGATGAGGATGGCCACATCGCCCGCCATATGGTGGTCATCCCCTTCGCCGCTCACTGGACCGGCGGTGAACCACAAACCGGGCCGGAAGCGCCGGTGGTGCGCTGGACGCGGCAGGAGGAGTTGCCGACGCTGATGTTGACGCCCGATCTTGAGCGCATCGTCGCGGAGGCGTTCGCATTGCGGGCCAAGCAGGGCGAAACGCCATAAACTCTGATCCAGAACCGGACGCCCCTTCAGCGCAAAATACTCTACCCATCTTTTCGCCCTTCGATCCATGTCTTTGAAACGACAAGCTCTTCCGGCTCACGCCAATTCTCTAACAGCGCCAAATTCGCCTGGTATCCAGAAGCGATCCTCCCGAACTGTCGGTCCAGCCGCAGGAAGCGGGCTGGATAGAGCGACACCATCCGTAACGATTCCTCCAGCGGCAAACCGAGCAGGACCACGCCGTTGCGAACGGACGCAAGAAGGTCGATATCCGCCCCCGCCAGAACACCATCCGTCGATGTGAGGCGTCCATCCCGACGGTAAATCGTTCGCTCGGCAAGGGTGAATTCGCTGAGATCGGTGCCAAGCGGCGACATGGCGTCGGAAACGAAAAACATTTCGCCCGGCGCTTTGGCCCGGATGGAAGCCGCCAGCACCGCCGGGTGAACATGAATGCCATCGGCAATCAAACCGCAGAAGCTGTTCGGGCTTGCCAGCGCCGCGCCGACCGAGCCGGGCTCACGGCTGGCGAGCGGCGGCATGGCGTTGAACAGATGCGTGAAACCCCGCGCGCCCGCAGCAACAGCGCACATTGTCTGTTCGTAACTGGCAGCAGTATGACCAAGCGAAACAATCACCCCCATTCGCGCAAGGCGCTCGATTCCTTCCACCGGCACGGTTTCCGGCGCGAGTGTTACCAGCAGGGGCCGTCCTGCGAGACGGCGGGCGGTGTTCTCCAGAAGCTGGAAATCCGCTTCCTCTGGCGGGCGGATCAGGCGCGGATCGTGGATGCCGGGGCGTTCTGGGCCGAGAAACGGCCCTTCGAGGTGCAGGCCCAGCACGCCGCTACCCGGCACGGTTACGGCCTCGATCGCAGCGGAGCAGGCTTCCGCCATGGTGTCGTACGGGCTTGTGATGAGTGTCGGCAGGAAACCGGTGACCCCGAAGGAGCATAATGCCTTGGCCATGGCGAGCATGGATGCCACCGTCGGCGCATCGTTGAACAGGATGCCGCCCGCACCGTTGATCTGCGCATCGATGAACCCGGGAGCGAGCAGCGTTCCGTCCGGCAGGCACTCGACCGTGCCAGGAGGAAGCGGCGAGGTGACGGGGCGGATATCGGCGATGACATCTCCCTCGATCACGACGGCATGATCGTAGACGACCGTTTCGCCGGTGAACACGCTCGCACCGGTCAGGATACGGCATCCATCCGCCATGTTACAGCGTCTCCGTTACTTTCCGCAGGAGCGGCGGCTTATCCGGATCGCGCCCGCGCGCGCGCGCCAGATGCGGAACCGCCCGATAGAAACTCAGCAACTGGCAGAGAGGAGAGATGAGTGTATCCGTATCTACCGCCGGTAAAGCCGTTGCGCCAGTGAGATCGACGGTCGAGAACACCGGAGATCCAGCATCGATGAACCGTTTCCCCGCTTCGCGCAATCCCGGCAGGGTTTCATCGTCCTGCCCGAGGAGCAGCACCGGCAGATCTTTTCCGGCAAGCGCCAGCGGACCGTGGATCGCCTCCGCCGAACTGAACGCCTCGGCATGAAGCCCGCACACTTCCTTGAGCTTGAGCGCTATTTCCTGCGCCACGCCCAGCCCGGTACCCCGGGCGACCACATAAAGACCGGCAGCATCGCGCAACTCTGTGAGAGCAGGCCGCCAATCGAGCGCCATTGCCTGTGTGAAGATTTCCGGCGCGGTATCCAGGGCGCGGCGTAGCGTTGCATCCTGACACCAATGGGCAACAAGCTGCCCGAAAGCCAAGGCTGACAACAGATAGGACTTGGTGGCGGCAACACTCGCCTCCACCCCGGCACAGAGCGGGATCGCCACGTCGCAGAGGGAAAACAGCGGCGAGGTTTCATCGTTGACGAACCCGACCGTCAATGCGCCGTGACGGCGAGCGGCTTCCGTCAGCAGCAGGATATCCGGGCTGCGACCGGATTGCGACACGGTGACGAACAGCGCGCCAGTCAGATCGAGCGGCGCATTATAGACCGAAGCGATGCTCGGCCCGATGGAAGCCACCGCCCGACCTGCATGAGTCTCGATCAGATACTTGCCGTAGGTCGCCGCATGGTCGGAACTGCCGCGGGCACATGTGACGACGAAACGCGGTAGATTCCGGCGCAATCGTTCGCCGAGGGCGGCGAAGGCCGCGCCCGTGCGTTCAATCTGCCGCAATGCCGCGACCGGTGTCTCGGCAGCCTCGCGGGCAAGGGCGGAATCATACGTGATTGCGGAACGGGACATTTCACCTTTCACCCTTTTATGACACGCATTACGTCATGACATGCATTACGCATGGGGTCGAGGATCGGTTGCATATCATGGCCTCCAACCACCGTTAACCTGTCTGTGAGGTTTCCATGGCATAGCGCCGCCGTTTCTTTTACAACTCCAGGGAGTTACCGTAATCCCTGATTGTTGAGTCCATGAACGATAACGTCCCACAGCTTTCCGACATTGAGACCAGCACGGTGAAGCGCATTGCGCTGAGCTATGTCACGGAGGCATTCGCCGAGGCGGAGCTGGACGGGATCGAGACCGATTGCGTCGTTCAGGCCGCATTGTTTGCAGCCTTCCGGGAACTGATCCTCGCCTACGGCGAGGACGCCACCGCCGAATACGCCGCCCTGCTCCCGGACCGCATCCGCTCCGGGGCTTTTTCCACCAGCCCAAAGCATTAATCTCATAGACCGTCTATGCCCATCGTAAAATACGATATTTTCTATTATAGCTTATATTAATATACAAATCTTATTAAACCAGCAATGTTTTAAGGTCATATATACTTTATAATTATTTGAATTAAGTTTTATTTTTCATCCAGGCTTAGACCTGTTAAATATATTGTTTTGAAGAGAGGATCGCGTACTTTCGGAAAGCGCCGTATGTTTAATGTGATAAAGCGAATGCTTATTAGCTGGACTTGATTATATGAGTTCGTCAGCAGTAGGCGGCTGGAAAATAGCGATAAACTTATCCATTTCTACTTTGGGGATTTCAAAAGTACAGTCCGAAAGATTTTGATTTCGTTCTTCCAAACGGCGATACAATTCATAATGTGGAACGTCCATATAGTGCAACTTAAAGTTCACACCCAGATTTTTAGCTCTGTTTCTGAAATCGTCACGCTCAGCTCGTCCCCAAAACCCGAAATCAAGAATAACACTTGTTCCTAATAAAAGAACGCTTCTTGCAACATCCCACATTATGCTTTCAATATCACTATGTCGCTGGTCGTGGTAAGGATCGGGAAAATCCCGCCCGAATAATTTCAACTGCCAAACATCAGGTGTAAGCAAAAGAGCGTTTATTTCAC
>JAVBRX010000022.1:0-8636 GCA_031547465.1 Microvirga sp.
TGATGGCGGCGCTGATCGTCACCATGATCGGCCTCGGCTGGTTGATGACCACCTGGAAACCGAACATTCAGACCACCTTCACCCTGTTCCAGTTACATAAGTCGCTCGGGGTGACGGTATTCGTCTTCCTCGTGTTGCGCATTATCCTGCGGCTGCGTTATCGCGCACCGGCCCTGCCGTCGGAGATACCAGCGCACGAGCGCATCCTCGCCGCCATCGTCCAGGCCCTGCTTTACATTCTGATGCTGGCGATGCCGGTTAGCGGCTATCTCGTCGGTACGTTTTCCGGCTTCCCGACCAAACCGTTCGGGCTGTTCACGCTGCCGAGCCTCGTCGCCCAGAACAAGGAATGGTACGAGACCATGCGCAACGCGCATGAAACGCTGTCGCTCATTCTGGTAGCGGCATTGCTTTTGCACATCGCCGGAGCCTTGAAACACCATTTCTGGGACCGCAACGACATCCTGACCCGGATGTTGCCCGAACGCCGCCCGGACAGATAGAAACTGAAAAACAGCCTGCCCTACCGGATCACACGCAAATGCCGGAGCTTCGCGCTCCTGGCCTGGGAACCGGACAATTCCCGGTGGCGGTCTATGTTGCGCACAAAGGCGCGGGCGTATTCGTCCGCCGGATGCAGCAGAATATCGGCGGGCGCTCCGACCTGAATCACCTGCCCGTCCTTGAGAATGGCGATACGGCTCGCCATGCGCAGCGCCTCGTCGAAATCATGCGTGATGAACAGGATGGTCTTGCCGAGCGAGCGTTGCAGGGTGATGACCTCCTCCTGCAACTCGTTACGAATCAACGGATCGAGAGCCGAAAACGGCTCATCCATGAGGATGATGTCCGTATCGGCGGCCAATGCCCGGGCAAGGCCGACACGCTGTTGCATCCCGCCCGATAACTGATCCGGATAATGGTTCTCGTAGCCTTTCAGACCGACGCGGTTGATCCAGTCCTGCGCGCGCTCCAGGCGCTCCGGTTTCGCAAGCCCGCGAATTTCCAAAGCATAGGCGACATTATCGAGAACCGGGCGATGCGGCATCAGGCCGAAACGCTGGAACACCATGGCTATGCGATTGCGCCGCAATTCGATCAGCTCTTTTTTCGACAGTTCGAGGATATTGCCGCCGTCGATCAGCACCCGGCCCGCGGTCGGATCGATCAGGCGGTTGACGTGCCGCACCAGCGTCGACTTGCCGGAACCGGACAACCCCATGATGACAAAAGTCTCCCCCGCTTCAATGGCGAGCGAAACGTCCTGCAAACCGATCACATGACCGGTCTGCGCCAGAACCGCCTGCTTGTCGGCCCCGGCTTCGATCCGTTCCAGAACCCGTTTCGGATCCTTGCCGAAGATAGTGGTGACATGGTCAAGTTCGATGAGGGCCATGTTATCCTCCCACGTTGCGATGGCGTTGCAGGCGATGGCCATAAGCCTGGGCAATACGGTCGAGAATCACCGCCAGGACGACGATGGCCAGGCCACCGATAACGCCCGCGCCGGTATCGTTGCGCTGCAGGCCGATCAGTACCGTTTCACCGATCCCGCGCGCGCCGATCATCGAGGCGACGACCACCATCGACAAAGCCATCATCGTCGTCTGATTGACCCCTTGCATGATAGACGGCAGCGACAGGGGAATTTGCGTCCGGTACAGTATCTGCCAGCGGGTAGCCCCGAACGCCCGGCCCGCTTCGACCACGGCGGCATCCACCTCGCGAATGCCGAGGCTGGTGAGGCGGATCAGCGGCGGTGTGGCGTAGATCACGGTGGCGAGGATAGCCGGCACCTTGCCGAGGCCGAACAACATCGCCGCCGGAATGAGGTAGACGAAACTCGGTATTGTCTGCATCAGATCGAGAACCGGCGTCAGCACCAGCCGCGCCGTTGTCGAGGTTGCAGACAGAATACCGAACGGCAGGCCAATCAGGATCGCGAGCCACACAGAAACCAGAACGATGGCAAGCGTCTGCATCGCCTGATCCCACAGGCCGAGGGCGCCGATAAACCACAGCCCAGCCGCCGTCAGAAGGGCAAAAACGGGTTTCCTGCCAGCAGCGAAAGCAAGAATCGCCGACAGAATCAGGATTATCTCGGGCGGCGCTTCACGCAGCACCCGCTCCATGGCGACCAGCACCGACAGCAGATTCTCCGAAAAGCGTTCGAACAGGTCGCCATACGAGACGACAAGGTGATCGACCGTATCATTGGCAGCCTGGGAGATCGGCGACCGGAAATCGGGAAAGATGCTGCTACTCATGCCGTTTCTCCATATTTCAGGGACAGCCGGATTGACCGCACGGAACTCCGTGAGGGAGATAGCGCTCACAAGGGAAAGGCGGATGCTTGGAACGGCGCATTATTGCGCTTGGCTGCCGACTATTGGCGGGGTGAGGTCGAGGGCGTCCTTGACGCGCTGCGCCGCCTCGGAGGAAAGCCACCCGCTCCACACGGCCTCGTTCTTTTTCAGGAAATCTATTCCGGCCTTCGTGGCGGAGCCGCCATTGTCTTTCATGCTGGCCAATGCCGCCGACGTCATGGCGCTGGATGTGCGATACGCGGACAGGAAAGCGACGATCTGCGGCGCCTGCCGGGCAAAATCCGCATTCACGCCGATCACGATCTTCGATGGCGGATAAGCTGTTGCCTTGCGGACACCCTTCACATTACCGCTATCCATCAGCGCCTGCCAGATCGCCTCATCGTAAGTCGGTTCCTGCAAAGGCACAACCTGATTGCCCAGTTTACCCATGAGCCAGGTCGGCTCCCAATAATAAAATAGGATGGGGCGCTTGCGTTTGATGGCGCTTTCAATCGCCGCCGCGAGCGCCGCACCCGTTCCGGGGCGGAAATTCACATAATCGGCATCAAGCCCATAAGCGCGCAGCTTCCTGTCATTGATGACCTCGCACTCCCAACCGGCGATGCAATTGTAAAACCGGCCCTTCGACGGCTCTTCCGGATCCCTGAACAGGGCCTTGTATTTCGGAAGGTCAGCAACGGATTTCAGCCCCTTGGCCGGAGCCTTGGCGCCCTCGACCAGATAACGTGGCACATACCAGCGCTGGACTGCATCATCGAAGTTGGCGCCGATATCGAGAACCTTCTTGTCCTCAAGCCCCTTGACCCAAACCTGCGGCTTGTTACCGGACCAGACTTCCATGACAATATCGATATCGCCGCGCACGACGCCGCTGAAGATCGGAACAGTAGAGCCGGGAAGGGCATCGGTTTTGCAGCCGAAGCCTTTCTCGATGATGAACCGTGCGACGGCATTATGAAACACCGCCGAATCCCAGTCCAGATCACCGAACATCACAGGCCGGGAAATCTCACAAGTCTGAGCGAAAGCAGACGACTCTGGAAGCCCCATCGAGAGTGAAGCGATAACGGCGCTGAAAGCCATAGATCGATAGTATTTCATAACCGTCTCCTATATCGATCAGTCACTCATCGTATATGAGAGGATAACGCAATGCATCCATTGCATTTCAATATTGGACCTCATTCTTCAATGAATATTTACCCTCATTGATAAGCAAATATGATTCATGAATATGCTATAGTTGTCAACCTTTTGAAAAATTTATGTCTATGTTGCTGATTTTAAAAAATTATCTTTGAAATTTCATTATAGTTTTCCACACATTCCTCTTAGTTAATTTACGCAATCATATGAGCGATTTTACCCCGCAAAATCATGGAGACCGGAGAAAACCGGATTGAGTGAAAATCAGATTGCATAAAAATTCTTCCGGACAGACATCTCGAAACGGATCCGTCCCCTACAAAGCAGAAATCGGTCGAAACACGCTTCCCGGGTCCCCGCGTGGTTCCGACATTCCACAATTTTCGAAAAAGCTCATTCGCGGATAGGGGGAAGGCAATCTGAGGCAAAACGGCTCAAAGTCATCAGAACGATGCCGCTTCCGGCAGCGCAAAAAGCGCCGCATTGGAACCGGATCGTCATGAGGACATCCGCCGGACGGAAACCAACCACTCTCTCAGTTCCCCCCGAACCATCCCAGGATTGTTTCCTCAATTCCCTTCAGAACCTTGAAGAAATCGGTCGAATCCTGCATCCAGCTCGAAAAGCTCGCAATCGAACCGAACATGAAGGCGAGGCCGGTAATGATCAGCAACGCGCCCATGATCTTTTCGACCAGATCGAAATGGCTGCGCATCCGCTTGAAGAAAGAAGCGAACGATCCCATGAGCAGAGCAGCGATGACGAACGGAATTCCAAGCCCCGCCGAATAGACTGCAAGTAGCGCCGCACCGCGTCCCACGCTCTCCTCGTTACCGGCCAGCGCAATGATCGGCACGAGAATCGGGCCGATGCACGGCGTCCAGCCGAACGCGAAGGCAAGTCCCATCACATATGCGCCCCACAACCCCATCGGCCTGCGGACATCGAATCGCGCCTGACGGTAGAGCAGCGCAATCCGAAACACGCCGAGCAGATGCAGCCCCATGACGATGATGGCGATGCCGGCGATGATGGTCAGGATATGCTGGTATTGCCGGACAGTCTGGCTCAAGGCGCTCGCCCCGGCTCCGAGGATGACGAACACGGTGGTGAACCCGGCAACGAACAGCAGAGCGGCGAAGAACGCCCGGCGAACGACGCGGCGGTTTTCCCCGGCGCTCAGTTCTTCGAACGTCGTCCCGGCCAGAAACGACAGATACGGCGGCACGAGCGGCAGCACACATGGCGACAGGAAGCTGAGCATCCCGCCGATGACGGCAAGCGGAAACGTGATGGTCGAAGTCATGCCCGCCTTGTAACCGGGTTCGGGCGAAGAAGATAGAGACCACTCGGTAGCGACGGAGCGTCGCGACAGGCATATCGACGCTCGCGAGAAGCTCCAGCGCCCTATCCTGCTGTCTGGAAGGAACATAAATGCCAACGCCCTGCAACGCAGTCATGCAGTTCCATTGCACCTGGCATGGCACATCGCCTGCGTCACGGCGACAAAACCATATCCTTCAAGAAAGGCGATGCAGGCTTATGTTTCCGTCAGACCATACCTACGACCAAGGTCAGAGTATCCGGTTGTTGAATCTCTTCAATTGGCCTCGGCATCAATCTGGGCATGACTTCCGATACTCGGGCAAGAGCGCAATCACTTCATAATGATGTTCTAGACAACTGCCTTGCAACCGGCAGCGTGTCAACGCAGGCATGATCTGGAGAATCGTTTATCGAATCCGTGCTGCCCCTCCCATGAAACGGCGTTATGATCGCCCCGCCCCAACCCGGAGTCCGTCATGCCCGCATCGCTCAACCTCATCACCGACATTCCTGGATTGACCGTTGGCAATGCCCATGACGAACGCCTTGCCTCCGGCGTCACCGTGGTGTTGTTCGATGCGCCCGCCACGGCCTCGGTCGTCACGGTAGGCGGCGCTCCAGCCGGGCGCGACACCGGCTGTCTGGAGCCGGATGCGATGGTGCAGCAGGTAGATGCGCTGGTGCTGTCCGGCGGCTCCGGCTTCGGCCTGGACGCCGCGTCCGGTGTGCAGGCCTGGCTAAGGGAACATGGAAAAGGTTTCGCCGTCGGCCCCGCAACGATACCCATCGTTCCGCAAGCGATCCTGTTCGATCTCCTGAACGGTGGCGACAAAAACTGGAACCGTTTTCCGCCCTACCGCGATCTCGCTTACGCCGCGGCGACACAGGCGGGCAAACGCTTCGCCCTCGGCACGGCAGGGGCCGGATACGGCGCGCTGACCGTCGATCTCAAGGGCGGACTCGGCTCGGCCAGCGCCATCACCCCCTCTGGTTTCACCGTCGGGGCACTGGCCGCCGTTAACAGCGTATCGTCGGCTCTAATCGGCGATGGCCCCCATTTCTGGGCGGCCATAGTCGAGGAAGGCGATGAATTCGGCGGCCTCGGCCTGCCGCAAAAGATCAGCGCTGGTATGCGTAGACTCGTCTGGAAAGGAGGCCCGCAACCCGCCACCACCATCGCTATCGTCGCCACCGACGCGCAACTGACGAAGCCCCAGGCAAAACGCCTGAGCCTCGCCGCGCAGGGCGGCCTCGCCAAGGCATTGCGCATCGCCCACGGCTTCACCGACGGCGACACAGTGTTCGCCGCTGCCACCGGACGCAAGCCACTCACCGACATCACCAACCAAATGACGGAAATCGGTGCCGTCGCTTCCGATTGCCTCGCTCGCGCCGTGACGCGCGGCGTCTATGAGGCAACCGCCCTGCCCTTTACAGGCGCATTGCCGGGATGGCGGGAGAGATTCTCCAACGTGACCCATGGATGAAGAAACGATGCGAGTATTTCCCTGCCCCGAGTATTTCCCTGCCCTGAGTATTTCTCTGCCTTATGGGCGCCGGATCATGTAACAACTGGCAATCGCCTGCCGATACAACAGCCAACTTTGACCGCGCTACCATTGTCCGCTAGAAAACCGGTTTCCATGTCTGGTCTGGAACTCGACTCGTGGTGCGTTTGATCGCCTTTCTGCTGCAACCCCTGCTGGCCCTGTGCCTCATCGGCGGCCATCCGTCGAATGCGCAGGCGCGCCCGGCGGAGCAGCAGCGTGCGCAGATCGTCGATGATGCGTGCAAGGGTTTCCTGCGCGACCGGATCGGCGCAACCATCCGCACCAGCGCCGCTCCCGAAAGCGGAGCAGGCATAGACGGAGACGGCCCGAAGCAGCTTGTCCAGCAGTTGATCGTCGTTCCAAGCCCTCTTGCCTCATCCGACACGCGGCAAGCGTTGCCAGGTTTCGAAAAGAATATTGAGCGTCACTGGCCACGCGCCTCACTCTCGACGGCCCCGCCGGTTTCAGTCGCCCTGTAATTCAAGCGCATTGCGTTCGCCGGCGATTGGCTCATTGCCTGTTGCCCCGCGCCAACCGCCCAGCCTATTCGGATATTCTTATGCTTAACTTCTCGACCAGAAAAACCTGGACCATTTTCGGCATCTGCATCGTCGGCATCGTCATCGCCATCATGGCGTTCCTGCCGCAGGGAACACTTCCGGCCAAGTTCCCCCATCCGCGCATCAACCTCGGCATCGATCTTCAGGGTGGGGCCTATCTGCTGCTCGAAGCGGACAAGAACGCTCTCGCCAAGGAACGGTTAGAGAACAACCGCGCCGCCATCCAGCAGGCGTTGCGGCGTGAGCGGATCCTGTTCCGCAACCTGCGGGTCAGCAACAATGCGGTCTCGTTCCAGTTGATGGACGAGGCCAACAAAGATAAAGCCAGCGCCGCGCTCAAGGACATTATCAATTCCCGCTCGAACGGCCCCCTCAATCTGCCGCTGTTCGCCCTGACGCAGGAAGGACCGGCTTACACCCTCACCCTGTCGAATGAGGCGATGACGGACATTCTTGCCCACGCCACCGAACAGGCGGTATCCATCGTCCGGCGGCGTATTGACGAGAGCGGTGTCGCCGAACCGATTGTCGCCCGCCAGGGCAGCAATCGCATTCTAGTGGAGCTTCCCGGCGTCGCCGACCCGCAGCGGATCAAGAACCTGCTCGGCAAAACCGCCAAGATGACCTTCCACCTGGTCGCGGCAGGAAAAACCGTCGCCGATAGCGAGGTCGAGATTCTGCCCATGAAGGACAGAGGGAGCGCTGCAGAGGGCGCACCACCCCAAACAATCGCCATCTACAGGAAAATCGAACTGGACGGTTCGAACCTGACGAATGCCCAGCAAGGGATCAATCCCAACGCGATTTCTGCCGGTGACAAGGTTACCGTCGACCTGACCTTCGATTCTGTCGGCGCGGAAAAATTCGGCAACATCACGCTCAAGCATGTCGGCGAGCAATTCGCCATCGTGCTCGATGGCGAAGTCATCACCGCCCCCACGATGCGGGAGCCGATCCTCGGCGGACGGGCAATGATCAGCGGCAGCTTCAAGACTGAAGACGAGGCCCGGAATCTGGCCGTGCAACTAAGGGCCGGTGCATTACCGGTACCGTTGACGGTGGTTGAAGAACGTAGCGTCGGTGCGAGCCTTGGCGCGGACGCCATTCAATCCGGATTGACCTCCGTCGCCATCGGTTTCGTACTGGTGGTCGCATTCATGCTCGCTGCCTATGGCCGCTTCGGCGTTTACGCCTCCATCGCGCTTCTCGCCAATCTCGGCCTGACGCTGGCCGGACTATCGATCCTCGGCGCAACCCTCACCCTGCCCGGCATTGCCGGGTTGCTGCTGGCGCTCGGCATCGCCGTCGATTCCAATGTTCTCATCAACGAACGAACGCGCGAGGAAGTGAAGCGCGGCAAGGGCGTCATCGGCTCGTTGGAAACAGGCTTCCGCCGCGCCTATGTCACCATCGTTGACGCCAACCTGACGACGCTATTAAAAATGGCGATACTGTTCTTCGTCGGCACGGGCGCAATCAAGGGCTTCTCGATCACCATCAGCCTCGGCATCATCGTGTCGATGTTCACGGCCATCGAACTGGTGCGTCTGTTCATCGCCCGCTGGGTCAAGCGCACACGCCCGAAAACTCTTGTCGTCGGCACCCGCCTGCGTATTCTGCCGGACAAGACCGATATTCCGTTCATGAAGGCGCGCTATTCGGGCCTGATCTTTTCGGCCCTCATCAGCCTTATCTCTATTTTCCTATTATTCCATCCCGGACTA
>JAVBRX010000017.1:0-4701 GCA_031547465.1 Microvirga sp.
GTCCGGGGCATGGGCAAGAAGACGAGAACGATGGATAAAGCGGCGGAAAACGAGAAAAACACGCTCGAACGTTCCACCTTTAAGACGGTTTCAACATTCGGGGTCAATGCTTATCGCAAGTAACCGTTGCGAAAGCGACTCGATCAAGGGCTTCCGATCATGACAACTTCCCCGGAACCGCTTCTGCCCGGTGCGCCGGATACTCAAGAACAATTACAGATATGGCTGCGCTCCCTGGCATCAGAGAGGCGGCTTTCAGGCAAAACCGTCGAGGCTTACGGACGGGATTTGCGCCAGTTTCTTACTTTTCTTACCCTTCACCTCGGACAAGCACCGGATGTCGCCGCAATTCTCACCCTCAAACCTATCGACATTCGCGCCTTTCTCGCCGCGCGACGCAAAGCAAAGGCTGTCAGCCGCACCCTGATGCGTCAACTGGCAGCGATGCGTTCTTTCGCCCGCTTTCTGGAACGGGAGGGGTTCGGCACGGCCTCCGCCTTCGCGGCGATCCGCAGCCCAAAGACTGAAAAGACATTGCCACGCCCCCTTGCCCCGGAAAGCGCGCTGGCCGTCACTGATCCGGACACCCGTCTTGGCGGAGCGCCGAAGGAAGATTGGATATTCAGCCGCGACGCGGCGGTGTTATCGCTGCTTTACGGTTCGGGTCTACGCATTTCAGAAGCGCTCGGCATCAAGCGCCGCGATGCGCCAACCGGCGCGGTCGATGTCGTCACCGTCATAGGCAAAGGCGGCAAAACCCGCTCCGTTCCCGTTCTCGAACCGGTGCGGCGCGCGGTGGAACGCTATATCGCCCTTTGCCCCTACCCGCTTCCTGAAAACGGGCCGTTATTCGTTGGCCAGCGCGGCGGCCCGCTATCACCCCGGATCATTCAGTTGGCAACCGAAGAACTACGCGGCGCACTCGGTCTACCTCCAAGCGCCACTCCGCACGCATTGCGTCATTCCTTCGCTACGCATCTTTTGACTCGCGGTGGAGATTTACGTGCGATTCAGGAACTACTCGGTCACGCATCGCTGGCGACAACACAGCTATACACCAAAATTGACACGTCCCGCCTGATGAGCGTTTTCGACGCAGCACATCCAAGGGCAAAAGTAAAATAAGCTTCTGCAAGGGATTGGAAAATACTTTAGAAATATTCTAATTTTATTAGTTAATCAATGGGTTACATTGATCTTGACATTCATTTGCAACTAGTGCTTCGTGTTCTGGGTTCCACGGCTTGCCTGTCGTTCGCTTCAAGCCGAGGGAGAGCAGATACATGGCCGAGCGGCTTAGATTGAATCAGGCTCCCGAGGGCAGTCTGGTGCGCGTACGGGGCGTCGAGCCTGCCAATGCAGCGCGGGGGCGGTTATGCGCCCTCGGTATCACCCCAGGAGCTGAAATCGAAATATGCTCGCAAGGAGTACAATGCCGCATCAAGGTGCGTAACGCATCTCTCGCTTTGGGACATGATCTGGCTGGCTGCATCGAGTGCGAGGCCATGACCCGGGCGATTACGGCTGAAATTCTCTCCGGCACACCGCTGGAATTCGGCCCCACCGATTGCGATGTCGATTTTTGCCTCGCACGATCGGTGCATAACGATGAGCCGACCATGGGGGCATCCTCTGCCGTGCTCACACAACGGGAAGAAGCATGACCTGGGATCTATTGGCGGTTATTGCCGTAATTACCTTGGCAGGCCTGTATCTTGTGCGCCGGTATAGCCCAACGCGCGGCAGCGGATGTGGAACCTGTTGCGGATGCGGGCTGATCGAAAAAGATAAAGCCATGGGCAAGACCGGCTGCGCTGGTCGCGGAGGGCGGCTCAGCCAGAGCGGAACGTAACGCGCCGTGTCAGGAGCGGGTTTTCCGAATGTCCTGACCACATGGATAATAAGTTTTTAACATTCCGGACGGTTGCAGTGATTCGACTTTTGACAAAAGCCGGGGAGCCGGAAGGGCGGAGCTTTATCCGCATCAGCGGGCAAGCGCAGATTTCCGAGGTCTGACTATCAGGCAGCGAAAGCGGTACGGAGAGTGGGAATGGCCATTGAGCTACAGTTGCGGCAATTGCCGCTGGGCCAAAAGGCGCGCATTGTCACCGTCGCGGCGGATGGCGAAATGGGACGGCGCATCCGCGATATGGGCCTCGTGCCGGGTGCGGAAATCCAGGTTATCGGACGCGCGCCGTTACGCGATCCCGTCGCCCTGCGGCTCAAGGGTTTCACGCTCTCGCTGCGCAACAGCGAAGCGGATTTCATCCGCGTGACGACTGACGAAAACGACAGCACCGATCGGGAACCGGCATGACGACGCATATCACCACCCCATTGGAAACGCAGGCCAAGCCGCTCGACCACAAAACCGCCCTTCTGACCGTGGCTCTGGCCGGCAATCCCAATGCTGGCAAGACGACCGCCTTTAACGAATATACCGGCGCACGCCAGCGGGTCGGCAACTATCCCGGCATCACCGTCGAGAAGAAAGAGGGTCTGGCGATGAACCGGGGACACCCGGTGCGCCTCATCGACCTACCCGGTACCTATTCCCTCACCGCCTATTCGCAGGAGGAGGTGGTCGCCCGTCGCACCCTGGTCGAAGAGCATGTCGACATCGTCATCGACATCGTCAATTCCTCCGCCATCGAGCGCAATCTTTACCTGACCGTCCAGTTTCTGGAGCTTGGCATTCCCGTCGCCGTCGGCCTCAACATGATCGATGAAGCGAAGAAACAGGGAATCGCCATTGACAACGAGCGGCTTTCATCCCTTCTCGGTATCCCGGTGGTCGAGACTATCGCCAGAACCGGCCAAGGGCTGGATACACTTCTGGAAGCTGCCTGCAAGCATGGTGAAGAGCGCCGTGGCACGGCGCACAAGCCGCTGGAGATTTCCTACGGTCCGGATCTCGATCCCGTCATCGGCAGAATGACAAAACGCATCAGCGAAGAAGGCTTCCTGGCGGCACGCTACCCCGCCCGCTGGATTGCCCTCAAGTATCTTGAGAACGACGAGGCCATCCGCACCGAAGGCAAGGCAGCCGGAATACTGCACGAGGAGTTGCTGCGCGAAACCGAAACCGTATCGCATCATCTCTCCGTCACGCTCAACTCCTACCCGGAAGCGATCATCGCCGATTACCGTTACGGTTTCATCAGCGGCATCCTGAAACAGGGCGCAGTATCCCGGAAGGACGACATCGCCGACCGCATCGCCGCCTCGGATCGGGCTGACCGTGTACTGACGCACCGTTTTTTCGGGCCGATCATCATGCTCGGCGTCCTTTATGCCATCTACTCAATCACCTTCACCCTCGGCGAATATCCGACCGGCTGGATGGAGAGCGTCTTCGGCTGGCTGAACGCAACCGTATCCGGATTGCTTCCCGACAGCCTGTTCAAATCCCTCATCGTTTCCGGCATCATTGACGGCGTCGGCGGCGTCTTCGGCTTCGTGCCGCTGATCCTCATCATGTTCTTCCTGATAGCGGCACTTGAGGATTCCGGCTATATGGCGCGCATCGCCTACATGCTGGACAAGGTCTTCCGTATTTTCGGCCTGCATGGGTATTCGGTAATGCCGTACATCGTCGCCGGAGGCATCGCCGGAGGCTGCGCCGTTCCGGCTGTCATGGCAACGCGCACCCTGCGCAGCCCGCGTGAAAAGCTCGCCACGATCCTCACCCTGCCGTTCCTGACCTGCGGCGCAAAACTGCCGGTATTCCTGCTGATCGTCGGCATCTTCTTCCCCGAGAATGCCGCCAAGGTCATGTTCCTGCTCACGGTGGCGGGCTGGATCACGGCCCTGCTCGTGGCGCGGCTCCTCCGCTCCACCCTTATCACCGGCCCGGCAACGCCGTTCGTGATGGAACTGCCGCCCTACCGCCTGCCGACCCTGCGTGGACTGCTGATCCACACCTGGGAGCGCATCTGGCAATATATCAAGAAGGCGGGCACGATCATTCTGGCGATTTCCATCCTGCTCTGGGCCGCCATGACATTCCCCGGCCTGCCGGACGCTCGCATCGCTGAATTCGACCAGAAGAAAGCCGCCATCGAAGAATCCACGACCTTCACGGATGCCGCCGCGAAAGCCCAGGCGCTTGCCGAACTCGACGCCGAACAGTCCGGCGAAGCGTTACGCGCCTCCGTCGCCGGACGCCTCGGTATCGCCATGGAAGGTATCAGCCGTTACGCCGGATTCGACTGGCGTACCAATATCGCCTTGGTCGGCGGCTTCGCCGCCAAGGAGGTAATCGTCTCGACGCTTGGTACCGCCTACTCCCTTGGAGCCGTAAACGAGGAAGAACCGACGCAACTCGCCGACCACATCAGGAATGATCCCAACTGGACACCTGCTATGGCGGCGGGTCTTCTGCTCTTCGTGCTGCTTTACGCGCCCTGCTTCGTTACCGTCGTGATGATCCGCCGTGAAACCGGTTCATGGAAATGGGCGCTATTCGGCACGGTATTCAATACCGCCATTGCTTTCACCATTGCCGTGGCAATCTTCCAGATCGGCACTGCATTGTCATAACGCTTTGCGGGACATGTCACGATACAGAGGCAAAATCCATCTTTGGGAAAACGATCAATCCCAAGAGTTTGAAGTAGCATCATGTTTCTGGAAGCCGGATGTATCTACCGTTAAGGATGGGCACTCAAACTATAACGGCCAATTTCCCCCACCCAAACA
>JAVBRX010000189.1:0-23577 GCA_031547465.1 Microvirga sp.
ATCGTTGTCTAACCCGACGACATTCTCCACGCCAAATCGCTCGATCAGCAGTTCGGTAGAATTGCCTGGTCCACAACCGAGATCGACAACGCGCGCCGCCTTCTCGAACGGCACCCGCACCAATAACTCGCGCGCCGGACGGGTGCGCTCGGCATCGAACTTCAGATACTGCCCCGGCGACCAAGCCATTGATGTCCCCCACATCATCGAACGCCACCGCTTCCCCGCGACAGAAAAGACCGTGCGAAAAGCCTTCGCTCTTCGTGCAGATAATTACAGCAGTGGGTGATTCGTTGAACCTCCCGCTGCTGTAGATTCATGAGAACAGCGTACACTTTTCGGAAGTGTGCCCAGCGATCCGTCGGCGGTCACCCACCAATGCCGCGCTGCTTCAACGCTTGGTCAATTTCATCCAGAACCATAGGATCGTCAATGGTGGCAGGCATGGTCCAGGCATCGCCATCGGCAATCTTTTTCATCGTGCCGCGCAGGATCTTGCCGGAGCGGGTCTTGGGCAGACGTCCGACCGTCATCGCCAGCTTGAAGGCGGCGACGGGGCCGATCTTGTCGCGCACCAGCCCGACCAGCTCCTTCTCGATATCGGCAGGAGAACGCCCGACACCGGCTTTCAGCACCACGAAACCGCACGGCACTTCGCCCTTCAGCGTGTCCTTGACGCCGATCACCGCGCACTCGGCCACCGCCGGATGCGAAGCCAGCACCTCTTCCATGCCGCCTGTCGACAGCCGGTGTCCGGCAACGTTGATGATGTCGTCGGTGCGGCCCATCACATAGATATAGCCGTCCTTGTCGATGAAACCGGCATCCGAGGTGGAATAATAGCCGGGGAAGGTCGAGAGATAGCCTTCCTTGAAGCGCGCATCGGCATTCCACAACGTCGGCAAGACACCGGGAGGCAGCGGTAGCTTGATGGCGATGGTGCCCATGGCATCGGCATCAACCTCTTTGCCACCCTCGTCGAGAACACGGACATCGTAGCCCGGCATCGGCACGGCGGTCGAGCCGTGCTTGACCGGCAGGACGCCGAGGCCGACCGGATTACCGGCAATGCACCAGCCGGTTTCGGTTTGCCACCAATGGTCGATCACCGGAACGCCCAGCACCTTTTCCGCCCACATCACCGTATCCGGATCGGCGCGCTCACCGGCAAGAAACAGGGTGCGGAAATGGCCGAGATCGTATTTCCTGAGATACTCTGCCTCCGGGTCTTCCTTGCGGATCGCCCGGAACGCCGTTGGCGCCGTGAACAAAGCCACCACCTTGTATTCGGCGATGACGCGCCAAAACGCACCCGGGTCGGGTGTACCGACCGGCTTGCCCTCGTAGACCAGGGTCGTCGCCCCATAAATCAACGGCGCATAGGTAATATAGGAATGGCCGACCACCCAGCCGACATCGGACGCTGCCCAGAACACCTCGCCCGGCTTGATGCCGTAGAAGTTTTCCATCGTCCAGTTCAGGGCGACGAGGTGGCCGCCATTATCGCGCACCACGCCCTTCGGCTTGCCGGTCGTACCGGACGTGTAAAGGATATATAGCGGATCGGTAGCCGCCACCGCCACACACGCTACAACCTTTCCCGCCGCTTTCGTCGCCACGACCGCGGATGCCCAGTCGACATCGCGCCCCTCTATCATCCCGGCAACAGCCTGCGGGCGCTGGAAGATCAGGCAATGCTCCGGCTTATGATCAGAAAACTCGATCGCTTCGTCGAGCAGCGGCTTATAAGGTATTACCTTACTGGTCTCAATGCCGCACGAGGCGGACAGCACCACTTTCGGACGCGCATCCTCAAGGCGTGTCGCCAGTTCCTTCGAAGCGAAACCGCCGAACACCACCGAGTGGACCGCGCCGATCCGCGCGCAGGCCAGCATACCGATCACCGCCTCGGGGATCATCGGCATGTAAAGCAGAACCCGGTCGCCCTTGACCACGCCGAGATCGTTCAGGACAGCAGCCAACGATTCGACTTCCTTTTTCAGTTCGCCGTATCTGATTGTCCGCTTCTGACCGGTGACCGGGCTGTCGTAAATGATCGCTGCCTGTTCGGCCCGACCATCGGCGACATGCCGGTCAACGGCATTGTAACAGGTATTGCACTCGCCCCCGACGAACCAGCGCCCATAAACTCCCTGTGTAGCATCAAAGGTCTTTTCAGGCTCTTTTGACCAGACAACCGCTTTTCCCGCTTTTTCCCAGAAGCCCACCGGATCTGTTTTCCATTCCGCATAGACCTGATGGTAGCGTGATTGTTTATTTGTCATTATTTCCCCCTCGTTTTGGTTTCCATATCGTCGCGCCACTTGCCGGATATGGCAAGTGTTTGTTCCGGCGTGTCGGAGGAAAAACGAGACATCTCGTGCGTTCAGCACGAACGCTTAACGGTGCCACTCGAATGGGAAAATTCTTAACTGCGAGAAGAAATCTTTATTTAACAATAAGTTAAAATAAAATAACAGCATCAACCCCATGCGCAGCATATGCGCGAGCGCAATATCCTAGACAATAGTCGAAGCTGCCGCCGCCGGGAAACTCGGGCTCGCAGCGGCGGACAACTTTCGACAGCTTGCGAAACCTAATGCACCGCCTTCTCGCCGTCGGCTTTCAGACGTGCGATTTCGTCCTTTAATTGAAGCTTTTTGCGCTTCAATTCGGCCAGTTCCGCATCGTCCGACGACGGGTGCGAAAGAGCATCTTCAAGCTCCTTCTTCAAAGCGGCGTGTTTGCGTTCGAGCTCTGCGAGATGATTCTCAACAGTCATCCTTATTCCTCCTGTTGAACTGGCGATGAGGTCCATTTTGCCACAAGCCGCCCGATCTGTCGAAGGTTATCGGCGCTTCATTGCGACGCTGAAATAGTTTTGGATAATCACTTGCTTGCGCGCGGATCCGGGCGCAATATTCGCGCTTGTTTCCTTTATTGTCCGCATCCTGCAAGTTTGTGATTCGGAAGGGATGCGATTTGAAAGGAGCAGCCGGTTGAACTCCACGGATGATACTTTCGGCAATGCCACAACGGCACTTGCCCGTCTCCAGCAGGAGCACCGCGACCTTGATGCCGCCATCGTGGCTCTTGAGAACATTGTTGCGAACGACCAGATCCAAATCCAGCGCCTCAAAAAGCGAAAGCTTGCGTTGAAAGATAAGATCCTCTTTCTGCAAAACCAGGCAACACCCGATATTATCGCTTGAACGGCAAAGCATTTGGCAATGCCGTCCACGCTTGCCGCGCCAAGAGCGCTCCGTTAATACCGGAATGAAAAGACCGATGTGCCACGCTCCTGCTGTCGAGACTGGTGCGTATGCATAACCGGTCAGCTTTGAGAGGTTTCAGATGGACGCCCCAGCCCCCGTCGCCATCATCATGGGCAGCCAGTCCGACTGGCGGACGATGCGCCATGCCGCCGAAACACTTGATGCGCTCGGCGTCGCTTACGACGCACGCATCGTCTCCGCCCATCGCACGCCAGATCGGCTGATATCTTTTGCCAAGGGGGCAAAACAGACTGGGTTCAAAGTCGTCATAGCAGGAGCGGGCGGCGCGGCGCATCTGCCGGGAATGACCGCCGCCATGACGCCCCTGCCAGTTTTCGGGGTACCGGTGGAATCGAAGGCGTTATCAGGGCAGGACAGTCTGCTGTCGATCGTACAGATGCCGGCGGGCATCCCAGTCGGAACATTGGCCATCGGTCGTGCCGGAGCGGTCAACGCCGCTCTTCTCGCAATTTCCGTCCTCGCCCTGAACGACGCAGCGCTCGCTGATCGCCTTGACGCCTGGCGCGAGACACAGACGCGAAACGTTTCCGAGCGCCCGACAAACGATGAGGCGCAGCCATGATCGCTCCGGGGGCCACAATCGGCATCCTCGGCGGTGGGCAACTCGGGCGGATGCTGGCGCTCGCCGCCGCGCCGCTCGGACTGAAAGCGGCGATTTTCGCCCCGGAGGCTAACAGCCCGGCTTTCGATGTCGCGATGCACCATGTTATCGCCGCTTACGACGACGAGGAGGCACTGATCCGTTTCGCGCGTTCAGTCGATGTCGTCACCTATGAATTCGAGAACGTGCCGAGCCGCGCGGCAGAGATCGTCTCCGCCCACGGACTGTTACGCCCCGGCGCGTTCGCGCTGGCGACGGCGCAGGATCGGCTGACCGAGAAAACGTTCATTGCCGGTCTCGGCATTCCGGTTGCGTCGTTCCACGCCGTATCCGGGGCGGGCGAACTTTCCGGGGCGGTATCCACGCTCGGACTTCCCGCCGTTCTTAAAACCCGGCGCTTCGGTTATGACGGCAAGGGGCAGGTTCTGCTCCGCCCCGAAGCGGACCAGGCGGAAGCACAGACGCTGGCCCGGCAGGCTCCGTGCATTCTCGAAGGATTTGTGTCGTTCGAGCGGGAAGTTTCCGTCATCGTTGCCCGCGCCACTGACGGTGCGATCATGGCCTATGACGTCTGCGCCAACACCCATCGCGATCATATTCTCGACACCACCCGTCTGCCCTCCGGCCTCGCTGCCGGGGTCGAGGCCCAGGCAATCGACTTTGCGCGACGGATCGTCACTGCGCTCGATTATGTCGGCATTCTCACGGTAGAGATGTTCGTCACCGGAGAGGGGGGGGAGACCACCCTCATCGTCAACGAGATCGCGCCGCGCGTACACAATTCCGGCCACTGGACCATAGAAGGGGCGGAAACATCCCAGTTCGAACAGCATATCCGGGCGATTTGCGGCTGGCCGCTCGGCAATCCGGCACGACGCGGCGCGATTCTCATGCGCAACCTGATCGGCAACGATGCTGCCTGTTGGCATGAGATTCTCGTCGAGAATGGCGCTCATCTCCATCTCTACGGCAAGGGCGATGCACGCCCTGGCCGCAAAATGGGGCATGTAACGATTATCGGCGATGGAACCGGAGGATAGCTCCTCGTATTACCCTCAAGAGAGGTTCGGAAACGGCCCTCGCCCGTGTCGAAAGGCGCATGGCAGCGGATCCTGGCGTCAGGGCGGAAAAGCCTGAGCGATTCGCCCCATCGCGCACTAGACAATGGATTCGGCTTCTGGTAACGGCTTCATAGCTGAACGGGCGCATGAGTATGCGCCCTTTTCATTTCATTTCGTACGCTAACGAGGAACGCGCGTGCAGGTTCTAGTCCGGGATAACAACGTCGATCAGGCGCTCCGCGCCTTGAAGAAGAAGATGCAGCGTGAAGGCATCTTCCGCGAAATGAAGCTCCGTGGGCATTACGAAAAGCCCTCTGAGAAAAAGGCCCGGGAGAAGGCGGAGGCCGTGCGCCGCGCCCGCAAGTTGGTCCGCAAGCGCATGCAGCGCGAAGGCCTGCTTCCCTCCAAGCCGCGCCCCGTTCGCTGACATCCCCGATTATCCCGCTGAATCGGCCCGAGCCGATTCAGCCCAGCTTTTTGCTGGACGCTTCTTCACGGCTCATTTAACCTTTGCTGGTAAGAGACTGTTTTTGAACGCGTGAGGGAGTTTCCCGTGTCTGGCGTCCTGTTTCGTCGATTGGCAATTCTCAGCTTCGCTACGGTATTTGTGCCGCTGGCGGGGTGTTCGACATTTGGTGAAGGCTCGGGTTCAAGGGGCCGGATTGCCGTCGTCGAAAACGATTCTCCGGAAGCGAGCCGCGCCAACATCTCCTCTCTGAGCGAAGTCATCCGGCAGAATCCGTCCGATCCCGCTGCCTATAATACCCGCGGCGCGGCCTATGCGCGGTCCGGTAACTATTCCAGTGCCATTGCCGATTTCAACAAGGCGATTCAGATCGACCCATCGATGGCGTCAGCTTACACCAATCGCGGCCTCGCCTATCGCCAGACCGGCAAGAACGATGCCGCCCATGCCGACTTCACCCGTGCCATCGAAGCGAACCCCAATTACGGCCCTGCCTATGTCGGGCGCGGCAATCTCTTACGTCAGCAGGGCAATTATCAGGCGGCTATGGCTGACCTCACCAATGCGATACGGCTAACGCCGGAATCGGCGGAGGCGCTACATGCCCGCGGCCTGCTTTATCAACGCGAAGGCCAGCACAAGGAAGCCGTGCTCGATTTCGATGCCGCCATCGACCGCAATCCTTTCGTCGCCCCGCCCTATATCGCCCGCGGTCAAAGCCTGAATATCCTTGGCCGCTACGACAAGGCGGAGGCGGATTTCAATGCCGCCCTCAACGTCAATAACAACAGCGCCGAAGCCTGGGCCGGGCGCGGGTTATCCCTCGAAAAACTCGGGCGCACGCAGGAAGCCAAGACCTCCTATCAGCGCGCCATCGAACTCAATAGCGGCAACGTCATGGCCCGCCAGGGAATAGGCCGCATCGGCGGTGGATTGTTCCGCTGAGATTTTGCTAATAATTCTTCGTCAGCATCTTGGCATACGATTCAAAACCGAAATCACGGTAGAGCGCTTCGGCACGCTCGTTCTTCCATAGCACACCGATGCTCAGGCGCTTCAATCCGGCTTCTTTCGTCATCCGCTCCGCCTCCGCCAGAAGCCGTCGCCCTACTCCCCTGCCGCGCCAATCGGCGTGGACGACGAGATCGGTGACGAAACCGTAGCGATTGCGCTCCCGCACAACATAGGCGGTATCGCGCTCAATGCAGAACCCCATCAGCCCAGCAATCCCGCCCGCTGCCATTTCGGCCACGATCAGTCTGCCATCACGGTTTGACAGACGATACATCAACTCGCCGTAATAGGCTTCCGCCGCTGCCAGATCAGTACGACGGTCGTCGCTATAAGCGGTCTCGACGACATTCAACTCGTGAATCAATGTAATGGCAGCATTCCTGTCCCGTGCCGTCGCCTGCCGCAAAATGATTCTTTCGGGATTTCCCGACATTGCGTACTCCAGATGGTTCCGTTCCCAGAAAGAATATAGCGCGGCCACGGGCGGGGCGATTTATACCCTAATCGTTTTTCATATTTTTTTACTCGATCTTTCGCCAGAAGCATTTACCTGACCCTATCATGAGACAAAATAGGGAAACCCTATATCGCAATGGAAAGGGCCGGTCCTGCGACCGGCCCTTCCGATTCTGAAATTGCTTCTAACCCTTAATGCACAAGGCTCTTCAGGATTTCGTCGACCACCTTCTTGGCATCGCCGAACAGCATCATCGTATTGTCGCGGAAGAACAGTTCGTTCTCGACGCCCGCATAGCCGGAGCCCATGCCGCGCTTGATGAACAGTACCGTCTTCGCCTTCTCGACATCGAGAATCGGCATGCCGTAGATCGCTGAACTCGGATCAGTCTTGGCCGCCGGATTGGTGACGTCATTGGCGCCGATGACGAAGGCAACATCGGCCTGCGGGAACTCGCCGTTGATGTCTTCGAGTTCGAACACCTCATCATACGGCACGTTGGCCTCGGCCAGCAGTACGTTCATGTGACCGGGCATACGGCCTGCCACCGGATGAATGGCGTATTTGACCTCGACGCCTTCCTTCTTCAACAGGTCGGCCATTTCACGCAGCGAATGCTGCGCCTGCGCCACCGCCATTCCGTACCCCGGCACCACGATCACCTTCGCAGCGTTCTTCATCACGAAGGCGGCATCGTCCGCCGAACCCTGCTTGACGGGACGCGTCTCGGCAGCACCGCCCGCCGGACCAGCCGTCTCGCCGCCGAAGCCGCCGAGAATGACGGAGATGAAGGAGCGGTTCATGCCTTTGCACATGATGTAGGACAGGATCGCACCCGAAGAGCCAACCAGCGCACCGGTGATGATGAGCGCCAGATTGCCGAGCGTGAAGCCAATGCCAGCGGCGGCCCAACCCGAATAGGAGTTGAGCATCGACACGACGACCGGCATGTCCGCGCCGCCGATCGGCACGATCAGGAGCCAGCCGAGGGCGAAGGACACCAGAACCAGAAGCCAGAAGGCAATATGGCTGCCGGTGCCGATGAACCAGTAGAGCAGCAGCAGGGTGACGACACCGAGGCCGATATTGATCTCATGCCGGAATGGTAGCAGGATCGGTTTGCCAGACATGCGTCCGTCGAGCTTGAGGAAGGCGATGATTGAGCCGGTAAATGTGATCGCGCCAATAGCCGCGCCGAGCGCCATCTCGAACAGCGACCCGCCGTGGATCTCGCCCTTCACATCTGCGATGCCGAAGGATTGCGGCGCATAGAGCGCCGATGCCGCCACCAGCACCGCCGCCAGACCGACGAGGGAGTGGAACGCCGCCACAAGCTGCGGCATTGCCGTCATGGGAACCCGCTTGGCGATGACGGCACCGATGCCGCCGCCGATGCCAATGCCGAGGACGATCAGGAGAAAGCTCCAGAACCCATCCGGCGGCGCTGTTACCAGAGTGGTGACGATGGCGATAGCCATGCCGACCATGCCGAACAGGTTGCCTTGCCGGGAAGTGGTGGGATGAGACAGGCCGCGCAGCGCCAGAATGAACAGGACGCCGGAGACCAGATACAAAAGAGCGGAAATGTTGCTCGCCATCGCCTCAACCCTTCTTCTTGTACATGGCGAGCATGCGTTGCGTCACCAGAAAGCCGCCGAAGATGTTGACGGAGGCCATGACGAGGGCAAAGAACCCGAAGCCTTTCGCCCAACCGGATCCTTCCACGACCACGGCGTCGACAACGGCAGAGCCGCCGACCGCCAGAAGCGCGCCAACGACGATCACTGAAGAAATCGCGTTCGTCACCGACATCAGCGGCGTATGCAGGGCCGGGGTTACCGACCAGACGACATAATAGCCGACGAAAATCGCCAGGACGAAAATCGCCAGGCGGAATACCGTCGGATCGACGGCGCCATGGGTCGCCAGTGAAGCGGCTTGCCCCAGTTGCTCGGCGAGGCTTTCCGCCGTAGCGGCGGCATTCCGCGCCACCTCGGCAGCTTGCTGCGCCTGCTGCGCAGCCTGTTCTATCGTGAGATTGGCCATTTCGATCCCCGCAACTATCAAGCCGTCGGCTGGAAGGATGTATGAACGATCGCGCCGTCACGGGTGAGGCAGGTCGCCTTGACCAGTTCATCATCCCATTTCACGGCGATGGATTTGCTGCCCTTGTCGATCATCGTCTCGACGAAGGCATAGAGGTTCTTGGCATAAAGCGCCGAGGCCGAAGCCGCCAGACGGCCTGCCGTATTGGCATAGCCCACCACCTTCACGCCGCTGGTCTCGACGACCTTCTCGGCGCTGACGCCTTCGACATTGCCACCGCGCTCGACCGCAAGATCGACCACCACGGAACCCGGCTTCATGCTTTCCAGCATTGCCATGCTGACGAGACGCGGCGCGGGGCGCCCCGGAATGAGAGCCGTGGTAATGACCACGTCCTGCTTGGCGATGTGAGCGGCAACGAGTGCCGCCTGCTTGGCCTTGTATTCTGCCGACATTTCCTTGGCATAGCCACCAGCGGTCTCGGCCTGTTTGAACTCGTCATCCTCGACGGCGACGAACTTGGCTCCAAGCGATTCCACCTGCTCCTTGGCGGCGGGGCGCACGTCGGTGGCGGTGACGACCGCGCCGAGACGGCGGGCGGTGGCAATGGCCTGCAACCCGGCAACGCCCGCTCCCATGACGAACACGCGGGCCGCCGGAACGGTACCGGCCGCCGTCATCATCATCGGGAAAGCGCGCCCGTATTCAGCAGAGGCATCGATCACTGCGCGATAACCGGCAAGGTTCGCCTGCGACGACAGCACGTCCATGACCTGGGCACGGGTGATACGCGGCATCAGCTCCATGGCAAAGGCCGCGACCTTGGCATCGGCGAGCGCCTTGACGGCCTCGGCCTGCCCGTAGGGGTCCATGATGCCGATTACCAGCGCCCCATTTTTAAATGCCTTCAATTCCTTGGTTGCCGGACGGCGCACCTTGAGGACGATATCCGCCTCCGCTGCCGCCTTGGCAGCATCCTCGGCGATCGCCGCCCCCGCCTGTTCATAATCCGCGTCGAGGATGCCCGCTTTGACACCGGCCCCTTTCTCAACCACGACTTCAGCGCCCAGTGACTTGTATTTCTTCACAGTCTCTGGAGTTGCCGCCACGCGCGGCTCGTTATTCAAGGTTTCCCGGAGAACGGCTATTCGCATTCAGACCCCCAAACTCTCGATCCGTGACAGGCCGCTTCTGGCGCTTGTTGCGAACACACGCAACACCAGCGTACATGCGGCAAAAACTTGCCCCTGGCGCATGTTTTTTTACGTCAAGCGGCAACCGCCCCGCTCCCATACTCTCGAACCCCTTTCCGGACAAGCCCAGCACGCCGGAAACAAGGGATATTGGGACAAAGCATGATGCATCAACCTAAAACGGTTTTCTGCCATGCGGCATTGCCATGTGACAATTATCGCTGCTACAGAACGCTCAAGACAGCGAAGAAGGCAACATTTTTCCGGAAAATGAAGTAAAAAACGCTAAATCATATCATAAATTATACTTATAATATAAAAAAGTTACGCTATATATATTATATAGTTTCAAAAATTTTGTTAAATTATGTAAAATATTTATTTTAATAAAGACCATTATTGCATTAATATTTATAAGGCAACATATATTAGTAGAATTACAAATTCTGAAGCATACGACCTGTCATGGCGACAGGGCATGTTATCATTACACATGAAGTGTAGCGTAAACTACTGAAATAAGAAAACTAGAGTCATGAATACGGCAAGAATCGCCGGTACTTTCCAGCCATTTTTTCGCAAGAGCGCCGCGATCGCTGCCGCAACGAACGAGAGCGCGATTCCGGTCAATGCCCAGCCCCACGCATGCTTGACGCCACCGATGGCCAGACACAGCACCCAGATGACCAGGGTAAGGGTGGAAATCGTCGTGAACGATACGAAGCCGCGATAGGCACTCTCATGTGCTTCGCCGTTCATATCGACACCGTATTGATTAGCCTGACCGTTCTGAGGTTCTGCCGTCACCGTTACCATCCTGCTTGTCTCCCTTGCACATGCGCCGCATCAGAGCACGCTCCGCAAGCTCAACTAGGGCGTGAAGGGGATAAGGCCACGCATCGAAGCCCCCTATTCCAGCACTCAAAGCAAACTGTCACACCACCTTAGGCCGACACCGACAAGCGGTATGGCTGTCGTTTCCCGCACCAACCTCATTGCCATTCCTGCCTACGGTTCCGGAGAGCGTGGCGGACAGATCGTAACCGAACTGTTCCGTCAGTTCCTGTCGGGCAAGAGCACCAAGCCTGTGGTCGCACAGAACAGTATTGAAATTCTGCAACGTATACTTTTAGTACGCCCGGGCAATGGTATAGACTACATGCTTCTTCTTCTCGTAGCGAGCGCGAAACCGTCTTACTTTCGTCGGAGCGGGCTGATCCGGCTCGAGAAAAAGCGCTACCGTGATGGTAATGCAGATGCCGGAATAAGAAAAAGCATTGACGTCAATATTGCGGATGTCAGACGATCCCCGGATTGAACAGCTTGTCCGCAGAGAAAATTCTCCACCTACTCCGTTTGCAGCCCAGCGATACAATCCCCCCAGTCACAGCGGCGGGCGACCCTGAAAGTGTCTCTATCTCGTTTTGTCACCAAGCGTTCCTCAGCCGTGCCATCAGCCTGACAGAGCTTCAGATGCGCCTTGCCACCGCCGATATGCGGCGGAGCGATAATCCGCGCTCCCGCCCGTTTCATTGCCGTTTCAGGCATGGGCCGTGGCGATGCGGCAAGATAAATGAACTTCTCATCCTCCCACGGTACATCCGCCCCTTTGGCGCGCAGGTGAATTCTGGAACGCGCCACGCGACGCGAAAAATGGCACCAATCGGGAGATTCCACCGGGCACACGGCATGGTGAGGACAGGGCGCGACAAGAATTGCGCCTTCTTCCAGCAGAACCTGCCGCGCCGCGAGAATGCGCCGCCATCCGGCGGGGGTTCCCGGCTCGACGATCAGCAGCAGGTCGTTCGTCAACGCCCAAAGGCGCCCTATCAGCGGCGAGCGAGCACCCTCCTCCAATTCATCGAGAACGTAGGCCAGAACGACCAGATCGAAGGTTGCGCTTTCACGCAGCGATGTACCGAGATCGGCATCGCGCCACTCGCTCGAGAACGGCAACGCTTTCGCCATGGCTTCACCGGTTTGCCGGATCGACGCACTTCCCTCAAGGGCAACAGCCATCTCAAGGCCGCGCCAGCAATCGGCTGCCGCCCAGAGCGCCGTTCCCGGCCCGGAACCGGCATCGAGCATCCGGCACGGCGCGAAATCGGGCCATTGCTCCGCAACATGGCCCATGGCCGAGCGAATAGCGGCATACGTCGCGGGCAAGCGGGCAGCGAGATAGGCAAGTGTCGCTGGCTCGTCATCGAGATGGCGGCGCCCGTCCCGGATTTCCGCCCGGTATCGCGCCGAAAGACTGCTGGACGCATTGGCCAGATCTCTGACCGGCACACCGGACAACCGCTCATCGACGGCCTGCCGCAAAGCAGCGGGAAGTTCCATGCATCTCTCCGGTGGTATCAGCCGCCGAGTCTCGGCGGCTGCGTCGGGTCCCTCCGGTCCCCGTCCTCTGCCTCTCGCCATTCGTCGGGGTCAAGATCAACCGTCCGGTCATCCCTGCCCCGATCCGGCTTGAATCGAAAGTTCTTACGGTTGAAGACGACAATGGTTTGTGCGCTGCCCGTCAGCCGGATTGCCAGAAAGGCAAATGCGACGATAATCAGCGCCCCCAGCGCCCAGATCAACCCGACTGTCAACGCCCCAAGCCCGGATAATCCGCGCATGATCCAGCCCCCCCCACTTTCGGCAAAGGATCCGCCGATAAGACTGAACAAACTCCATGCGCCCCATGCCAGGAGCGACCAGATGCCCATCGCCATAATCGTCGCCAGCCAAAGAAGCTTTTTCATCGCCGCCGTTAATCCAGTCTGCAATCAAGTCCAGAGAACCCGGTACTATTGGTCTTATCCATCGACCGGATATAGTCGCCCTACGAAAAGCAGCAAAGCCCTTTCCGTTAAGCGCCGCGCTGACCTGATCGGATCAGGGGGATCGGCTTCGGGCTAACTCTGATGAACGAAGCACATTGTTATATCTATTAAGCTACCGCGTGCTGATCATCCGGTACGGACAAATGAGAAACATGCATTGCATAGTTGCTCAATAGATGAGCGGGAAATCCTCTGACGCCAAAGGCTATAAATCATGAACCTGAGGCAGTTACCCTATCGAACGAATTGACACAGGTTACCTTTCTAATGATGTATGATATTCATGAGTACGATTTGATCAATCGTATTGATTCGCACTGTTCTCGGAGAGTTACATGAAAAAGATTTTTGCGTGGGTTACCATTACCTTCCTTATGCTGCCCTTTGCAGTTCAGGCACAAGTCCCACTTTCCCAATATGCCGACAAGAATGGCTATCTCGACATTCAGGCCCTGACATGCGCGCAATTGGCAAATACCTTCGAGGAGGACGCCATCGCTCTCGGTACTTGGTATAGCGGCTGGTATAATGGCCTCGCCAAGAAGCACTACGCCGACCTGCCTCGTATCAAGGAAGGGGTTCATGAGTTGATCGTATACTGCAAAGCTAACCATTCTAAAAAGATCATCGAAGCGATAGATATAATTCTAAAAAGAAATAACGATAAAAAATAAACCACCCCTGCCATAGGACAAGATGTATTTTTGCATAAATGCATCTTGTTCTAATTTTTTATTACCATCTCTTTTCTTTATATATACAATATAGACCATTAATTGTATCTCTTTATATATCTTAAATCTAAAATTTTACGAGATCTGGATATAGATTTTATTTCAGATAAAAATGCTTGAAGACCCAAGAATTGTTATAGCGCATTCCTGCCGGAATGAGGGCAATATCCCAAGTTCAGCAATCATGGGTTACGGCACGAGCAGGCGGTAATGTCCGGTAATCGGGAAGGCAAACAATGTCTCCTCCTCCTGCGCGCCGCCACCGATGTTATGGATGACGAGCGGCTGGCCGCTGCGGCCTTTACGATCGGAAACAATGACAATATGCGGCAGGTTGCCGGGTAACATCTGCGTCACAAGATCGCCGGGGAGATAATCGGCGGGATTCTGCGTGACTGGTAAGGATGCGCCGCGCCGGGAAAAATACTTTTGCAGATTCGGCACCCGGCGATGGTCGATGTTGCGGTCGGTTCCCTTCAGGCCCCAGCTTTTCGGGTAATTGGAAAATGCCTTCCGCATATCCTCGTGTACGGCTTTCTGCAAATCGAAAGCCAAGGCCGAACGATATGCGCGAATGATTACATCGGTGCAGACCCCACGATCCTGCGGTACGTCGCCGCCTGGAAAGGCCAGAACCTTGTAGGCCGAATCGTAGCGCAGAGTGACACCGATCTGGCTGCGAGCAGCAGCGACCAGTTTCAATGACGGGCTCGCCGCATTCGGCAATGCCGGATGCGGCACAAGCCCAGGTCGCGCTTGAGCCGGCTGCGCCCGTACCGTCGCTACAGCGAGCAGAAGGACAATAGCGGCACAGAAAACGTCACGCAGGATATTTCGGCAAAGACGCGCCGCGCCTGCAGGGGCGGGGACGCGAACCGGCGGTAAAAGGGCTATCATTTCAAGGAAGAGCAGAACCTTTGGATACGCTGGCAGGCGTCTTCCAGAATGGTGTCCGCCGTGGCGTAGGAGATGCGGAAATTCGGCCCCAGACCGAAAGCCGAGCCATGTACGGCGGCAACGCCCTCGGCTTCAAGCAGCTCGGAAACGAAATCTTCATCCGAAGCGATCACCTTGCCGGACGGTGCTTTCATGCCGATGACCCTGGCGCAGGACGGGTAGACGTAGAACGCCCCTTCCGGAACCGGGCATTGCAGATGTTTGGCCTGATTGAGCATCGAGATCACCAGATCGCGGCGGCCCATGAACGCCTTGCGAAACACTTTCAGATGATCCTGTGGGCCGTTCAGTGCCTCGACGGCGGCCCACTGGGCGATGCTGGTCGCACCCGAAGTTTGTTGCCCCTGGACAAAATCCATTGCCTTGATGAGCTTCTCCGGCCCAGCGGCATAGCCGATGCGCCAGCCGGTCATGGCATAGGCCTTGGAGACACCGTTCATCGTCAGGGTGCGGTCATAGAGCGCCGGTTCGACTTGGGCAGGAGTGACGAACTCAAAATCACCGTAGGTCAGATGCTCGTACATATCATCGGTAAGAACCCAGACATGCGGATGGCGTAGCAGCACGTCGGTCAGGCGCTTCAGTTCCGCGCAGGTATAGGCGGCCCCGGACGGGTTTGAGGGCGAATTGAAGATCACCCATTTCGTCTTCGGCGTGATGGCACGTTCCAATGTCTCCGGCTGGAGCTTGAAGCTGGTCTCGATGGTGGTTTCAGCGAAGACCGGTGTGCCGCCGCACAGCACCACCATCTCCGGATAGGACACCCAATAAGGCCTCGGAACGATCACCTCGTCCCCCGGATTGAGGGTTGCGAGCAGAGCATTATAGATCACATGCTTGCCGCCCGTGCCGACGATGGTCTGCGACGGCTTGTAATCGAGGCCATTCTCGCGCTTGAACTTGGCGACAATCGCCTCGCGCAGAGGAGTGATGCCGGAAACCGGCGGGTACTTGGTTTCGCCGCGGCGGATGGCGGCAATGGCCGCCTCCTTGATGTGATCCGGCGTATCGAAATCCGGTTCGCCGACCGACAGGCTGATGACATCCCGCCCCTGCGCCTTAAGCTCGCGCGCCTTCTGGGTGATGGCAATCGTGGCGGACGGTTTCACACGCGACAGGGTGTCAGACAGAAAGCCCATTGGTATTCCTCCAGAACGGGGCACGTTCAGCGAAAGTTTACACACCCTCGAATTAACCGGGCAGCCGGTAATGCGACGGATCCGAAAAACATAATGACGAAGCGGACATAAAGAACATCCTGCCCCTGCGGGACACACCTCCAACGACACCGTTGCAGGCGACAACCTCCGAAACCGATATGGCGTAAACCATCAAGCACGTCCAGCCCTGCATAACCCGTTCGGTTACGATTCAACATATGCTACCAAACTGAAAACGGAACAGTGAACAGGAGGTTACTGCCATGTCCTTCACCGTCGCAATCTGGACGGCTTTATTCATTGCTTCCGAATGGGTCATCCGCATTGCCATGATCATCATCGTTCCCTTCCGCCGGTCTGCGGCGGCGGCACGGAGCTGGCTGCTTCTCGTATTCTTTCTGCCGTGGCCAGCCCTGTTTCTGTACATCTTCATAGGCCGTCAGAATCACCCGCCATGGCGTCTCGAACGTTACAACCGCTTGCCAGAAATGCTGGAGCCGATAACCCAAAAGGTTGAACGCATGACCAGGGATACCCAACCAGTGCTGCCCGATGTCATGGCCGATACTGCATCCTTCGTGCAGACCCTGGGGTTCCTGCCAGTCGTCGGCAAGTCCGGCGTCGATCTTCTTCCGGATTATCGGGATGTCATCGACCGTCTGGTCGCCGATATAGATGTCGCCTCAAAACACGTCCATCTATTATTCTACATTTTTGCCAACGATGCGACGGGTCGACGGGTCATCGACGCGCTGAAGCGCGCAACGGCACGGGGAGTCGTGTGCCGTGTCCTGATTGATGCCATCGGTTCACGACGGTGGGGAGCCGAGATAGAGCGAGAACTCACAGACGCCGGGATATTCGTCCGGCAATTGCTTCCGGTCGGGTTCATACGCCACAAGTCCGTGCGGGCCGACCTGCGGAATCACTGTAAGATCGCCCTGATCGACAGCATAACCGGTTATGTGGGTTCACAGAACATCATTGACGCGGATTCCGATCCAGGCCTCGTGAATGAAGAACTGATGGCTCGTCTCACGGGCTCCATCGTGCAGGAATTGCAGATCGTTTTCATTGCTTCCTGGTTTCTGGAGACGGAGGAAGTACTGTCGATCGATGATTGCCTGCCTTCGCCCACGCCAACCGGATCCGTGGCCTGTCAGGTTCTGACCAGCGGGCCGGGTTATACGAATCGGAGCATTGAACAATTACTCGTGGCGCTGGTCCATACGGCACGCAAACGGATTGTGATTACGACACCCTATTTCATTCCGAGCGATTCCCTCCTATCGGCAATCAGGATCGCCGTCCTGCGCGGAGCGAAAGTGCATCTCGTCGTTTCCCAGCCGACCGACCATCTGCTCGTCAAATGGGCGCAAAGTTCATATTACGCCGAATTGATGGAGATGGGAGTTTCGATCCATGCGTATCGCGACAAATTCCTGCACGCCAAGCATGTCTCCATCGATGACGGCATTGCATTCATCGGCTCAAGCAACATTGATATCCGCTCTTTTGAGCTTAATTCGGAAATTGTAGTCGTATTTTACGATGTTGATACCGTCTCGAAGCTACGCAAGGAAGAGGAACGGTATTTTGCCAGCAGTGACCTGCTTTCACTCTCACAATGGGGCAAGCGCGGTTTTCTGGCCGAGGGTGCTGAAAATCTTGCCCGGATGGTCGGCCCGCTTTTGTAGGTATTGGGCTCAGGTCGTGCGGGAAGATTCTCGCCTGCACATTTCATCCTACATTTCACGGCATAGCCGAACAGGCCTGCGATGACGATTCTATTCATCCGAAGTATTGTTCTTTGCATCGCTCTGGCCATCCCGGTTTGCGGGTTCGGACAAATCCCACCTTCTTTCGAGACGCGCCAGGGAGCCGTCATTGTCGAGACCGTGGCTGCGGGCCTCGACCATCCTTGGGCGCTCGCTTTCCTGCCCGATGGGCAGATACTCGTCAGCGAACGGGTGGGACGGATGCGGATGATTTCCGCCGATGGTCATGTCTCGCCGCCGCTCAAGGGGGTTCCCCATGTTGAGTCCAGTGGGCAGGGCGGTCTGCTCGACATCGCCATAGATCCGAAGTTTCAAGACAACAGACTGATTTACATGAGTTTTTCCGAAAAACGCGGCGATGTCGGCAATGGCACCAGTGTTGCTCGGGCGCGTCTTGCGGACGATGCGACCGGCCTTGAAGACATCACAGTGATCTTCCAACAGGAGCCGGTCTATAACGGCTCGATGCATTTCGGTTCTCGGCTTGTCTTCGACCGGGACGGAATGCTGTTCGTCACCCTCGGCGATCGTTATGCGCTCCGTGACGAGGCGCAAAACCCGCGCAATCACATCGGCAAAATCGTTCGCATCCGCCCGGAAGGCGGCCCTGCGCCGGGAAATCCGTTTTCAGGGCAAGCTGGCAAACGCTCAGAGATCTGGTCCATCGGCCATCGCAACGTGCAAGGAGCTGCGCTCGATCCGGCAACGGGAGAACTCTGGACGGCGGAACACGGCGCGCGCGGCGGCGATGAAATCAATATCCCACGCAAGGAACGCAATTACGGCTGGCCGGTCATCACCTATGGCATCGACTATTCAGGGGTGAAGATCGGCGAGGGAATGGCCAAGACGGGAATGGAGCAACCGGTTTATTACTGGGATCCATCAATCGCCCCCTCAGGCATGGCGTTTTATACGGGTGATGCCTTTCCCGCCTGGCGTAACAGCGTGTTTGTCGGTGCACTCGCCGGGTCAGCCCTGATCCGCCTAGAACGAAAGAATGATACGGTGGTGGATGAAGAGCGCCTCCTGCAAGGCACGAGCGAACGGTTCCGCGATGTACGCCAGGGGCCGGACGGGCTGTTGTATTTGCTGACGGATTCGCCGAACGGCAAAATCTTGCGCCTGTATCCAGAGAAAAGATGATCTCTTCCGCCTTTCCCCCTGTGTTGAACGAGTAGCCAATGGGCGAACAGACAGGCCTGCGCAATGTCGTCATAATCGGCAGGAACCGGACAACGGAACCGGAGAGACGCCATGACGCAGATGAAAATGCCGATCGGGGTACAGGCGAAACCGGATGGCAGCGGTAAAGAAAAACCGTGGCTGCAACATTACCCCGATGGGGTGCCGGAAACCATTGATGAGAAGGCCATCGGTTCGCTGGCCGACCTGTTTCTTGCCAGCGCCGAAGTTTACTCCGCGCGACCTGTCGCCCGGAGTTTCGGCACTTCCCTCACCTACGGCCAGCTTGCGAAAGAAGCGAAAGCCGTCGCAACCTGGCTGCAAGCGCAGGGGCTGAAGAAAGGCGACCGGGTCGCCATCATGCTGCCGAATGTCATGGCCTACCCAACGGCGATGTTTGGCGCTCTCCTCGGCGGATTTACGATTGTCAACGTCAACCCGCTCTACACGGCAACGGAACTGGCGCATCAGATCGCCGACAGCGGAGCCAGAATCCTGTTTGTGCTCGAGAATGTCGCGCACACCGTCACCGAAGCCGGCCTGGATCTGGAGCGCATCGTCATCGTCAGTCCGGGGGATCTTCTGGGCGCGCGCGGCTGGGCGGTGAATTTCATTTCAAGGCATGTACGCAAAGCGGTACCGCCTTTCACCCTACCGAAAGCGGTACTCTTCTCTCAGATGTTGGCGGAAGGCCGTCGTCAGACCATGCAACCCGTTCAGGTCGGCCCAGACGATGTCGCCTTCCTGCAATATACCGGCGGCACGACCGGAATTTCGAAAGGCGCAGTCCTACTGCATCGCAACGTCGCCGCCAATGTCGCGCAATGCGAGACCTGGATGCGGGCATTCATCGCGGAAGGGCAGCAGGTGATGATCACGGCGCTGCCGCTCTACCACATTTTCGCCCTGACGATCTGCTGCCTGCTGATGGTGCGTTGCGGCGGAACCATGGTGCTGATTGCCAATCCGCGCGATCTCGATGGATTCGTCAAGACACTGAAATCGGTGCGTTTCACCATGATGGCCGGGGTCAACACCCTCTATGCCGCGCTTGTACGCCATCCCGGCATTCACGAAGTCGATTTCTCCGCGCTCACCGTCTGCGTCTCCGGCGGAATGACTACCCAAGAGACGGTGGCGGACGCATGGCAATGCCTGACGGGGCGGCCAATCGTCGAGGGCTATGGATTATCGGAAACCTCGCCCGTCGTGAGTTTCAACCGTTTCGACATCCCCGCCTTCACCGGCACTGTCGGTTATCCGACGCCGTCGACGATCGTGTCCGTACGAGGCCCCGACGGCGAGGTGCTGGCGCAGGGAGAAACGGGAGAATTATGCGTCAAAGGACCGCAAGTGATGATCGGTTACTGGCATCGTCCGAAAGATACAGCCGCAACGATGACGACCGACGGCTTCCTGCGCACCGGCGATATTGCGCTCATCACGGATGTCGGGCAAATCCGCCTCATCGACCGGCTCAAAGACATCGTTATCGTCTCGGGGTTCAATGTCTACCCGAGCGAAGTGGAGGATGTGCTGGTCCGGCATCCGAGCATCCTGGAAGCGGCAGTGGTCGGCACCCGTGACGAAAAATCGGGTGAAGCCGTTGTCGCCTATGTGGTGAAGAACGATCCCACACTCAATGAGGCAGATATCTATGCTTTCTGCCACAAGTATCTTGCTGCCTACAAGGTTCCGCACCGGATAGAGTTCCGGACCGAACTGCCTAAATCCAATGTCGGCAAGGTGTTGCGTCGTCAGTTGCGGGATGAAACCGGCACGTGACCGTCAAGGGCAGGTTCTGAATGCTTGCATTTTTGCAAACTTACTCAATAAAAAAGCCGGACCAAAGGTCCGGCTAAGGGGTCAGGTTCGACAAAGTCAAAACCCTCCAGAGGGGAACGGCTAGGCAATGGTCGATAGGGAGGAGAAACACCATTGCCTCAGTCAGCCGCGCTTTGTTTCACTCGTTTTGGCATATTTTACAACAGAGTTTGTGGAATTTTTGATATGCATTAATTGCATAACAACATACAGACAAAGCGCGATCCCTGCATACTGCGAAGACGATACCCGGATCGGGCCAAGGCATCCCATCGGTGAGCGGCTTGCCGTTTCGCAATCATTGACCAGACATAGGCACTGTCTAGTAATGCCATCGTTGCGCCTTGGAGACGAGAAAGTCCCTGAACGCCTGAATACGGGCGACAGAGCGCATTTCCTCGGCGTAAACGAGATAGGTGTCTAGGGACGGCAGTTCGATATCGTGCATCACTTGCTGGAGATTGGTTTTGTCATCGACGGCATAATCCGGCAGAACTCCGAGGCCGGTTCCCATTTCCAGAGCGAATTTCAGACCGGCGATGGTGTTCACCAGCAGGTGGTGGGTTCTCGCCTCCTGCCCCTTACGACCTGCGCCCGCAAGCCAGTGCATTCCCGTCAAATAGGACGGAGTATCGCCGATAGCAACCAATCGATGGTTATCGAGATCGGCAATGGTTTTCGGCTCGCCGAAACGTTTCAGATACTCGACGGAAGCGTAGGTGTGAAAATGGATAGTGAACAGGCGACGTTGGATCAGGTTCGGCTGCTCGGGTCGCCGCAGACGGATGGCGATATCGGCCTCGCGCATGGCGAGATCGAGTTCGTCGTCGTCGAGGATCAGTTCCACCCGCACATCGGGATACTGGTCGAGGAACTCGGCGATGCGACGTGCCAGCCAGATCGACCCAAGCCCGACCGTGCTCGTGACTTTCAAAATCCCGGACGGCCTTTCGCTATTCTCCGTCAACCGCGCCTGCACTGTCTCCAATCGCATCCGCACCTCGCGGGCGGCACGGTGCAGCAATTCGCCCTGCTCCGTGAGAATCAGCCCGCGGGCATGACGGTGAAATAAAGGCACCTTGATTTCGTGTTCGAGGGCACTGATCTGCCGGCTGACTGCCGACTGGCTAAGCCCCAGTTCCTCCCCGGCCTTAGTGAAACTGAGGGCTTCGGCCACGATGTAGAAGATTCTTACTCTGTCCCAGTCCAAGGGCGAGACCTCCATGCCGTTGTGACTTCAACGGCCCGCGATGGATTGTGGCTACGTCTGGACATCTTAGCGCGATGCTGATCTTTTCGGAAGCAGGAACGCCCTAGGCATCTCACATCGCCAGCACACCCTGTTCAGCGAGATAACGCTCGGCTTCGAGCGCCGCCATGCAACCCATTCCGGCGGCAGTAACGGCCTGGCGGAAGGTTTCATCAGCGACATCGCCCGCCGCGAACACGCCTGAGATATTGGTGACAGTGGAACCCGGCACGGTCTTCAGGTACCCACCCGGCTTCATGTCCAACTGTCCGGTGAACAGTTCCGTTGACGGCTTGTGACCGATGGCAACAAATACGCCATCGGTTTTCATCTCCGACACCTTTCCGGTTGCTACATTTTTCAACCGGACATGCGTAACCTTCGGCGGGTTTTCCGTCCCGCAGATTTCTTCGATGACGCTATCCCACAAGGTTTCGATCTTCGGGTGCTTGAACAGCCTGTCCTGCAAAATACGCTCGGCCCGGAACGAATCGCGGCGATGCACGATCGTGACCTTGGCGGCAAGATTGGCGAGATACAACGCTTCCTCGACGGCGGAATTGCCACCGCCGACAACTATTACTTCCTTGTTCCTGAAGAAGAAGCCGTCGCAGGTGGCGCAAGCGGAAACGCCGAAACCCTGGAACTTCTCCTCCGACGGAAGGCCAAGCCAGCGCGCCTGTGCGCCCGTGGCGACAATGAGCGCGTCGCAGGTGTAAGTATCACCGGAATCCGCTTCGAGCCGGATAGGCTTGGCGCGTAAATCGGCCTTGACGATGTAATCGGACATCAGCGCCGCTCCGACATGTTCAGCCTGGAGGCGCATCTGTTCCATCAGCCACGGCCCCTGAACCGGCTCGGCAAAACCGGGGTAGTTCTCGACATCGGTGGTGATCGTCAACTGGCCACCCGGTTGGAACCCGGAAATCAGCACGGGTTCGAGCATGGCTCGGGCGGCATAGATCGCCGCCGTATAACCGGCAGGGCCGGAGCCGATAACGATGACTTTGGCATGGCTATGGGCCATTTGCTTCTCCGGTTCAGTTCTCTTCAAGAGGTCGATTTGTTGCGGCGACGGGTGATCTCTTCGCGGATGCGCCCGGCGATCATAGGGGTTGAATCCAGCGGCGGATAGGGGTTGCCCTCAATCCTGCCGGTGAAGGGGCGAACCGCGCCATAAACCCTCAGCCGGTCGAGATAGGCCGTGAACTTGCGATGCCCGCCGGATGGCTCGAACACCAGAAGCTGCACGCCGCTGGCGGCGGCCTCGCCGAGCATATTGTAGGAATCCGCCGTGACAACGATGGCGTCGGCAAGCGCGATGAGCGGAATGTAAGGGTTATCGCCCTGTCCGTCCCAGAGAAACGCCCCGTACTTTTCGGCAAGACGCTTCAAGCCCGCATATAGGGTTTCCGGCGTACGTCTTGAGGCCGTCATCATCAGGGATGCGCCGGAGGAGGCTGCCGCTTCCAATCTTTCCAGAAACACGCCAATATCGTTGTTGCTGAACCGGTGATGGCGGCTGTTCCCGCCCACGAGAACGGCAAGGCGGGGAACGGCAAGACCGGCAAGACGAGAATCCGGTTCCCGTCTGGCAGCAGCGAGTTTTGCTGCCGAAACCCGGTGCGGCGGCGTCAGGGTGCGTAGCACGTTCGGCCCATCCAGCCGGTCATGCTCTGGCACCCAGATTAGGTCGGCGGCAGCGATTCCGGTCCGCGGATCCTTCAG
>JAVBRX010000105.1:0-17822 GCA_031547465.1 Microvirga sp.
GCCGTCGCAGGGCTGCGAGCGGTCACAGACGAGGCTATCCAGGCCGCCCCTGATGCTGCAACAATCGATATGATCCTGCTCGATGCAATGGCCAAGGCTGAAGATCTGTTGGCGGCCCTGGTAGGGGAGCACACGCAATGAAGAACTGGCCGCCTGCATGACCGCCGCCGTGATGATCTGGACGGCTTTTTAGAGCGGGAGCCGGATGGCTCCGGCACCGGGCGCAATGTCGTGGCAGACAACCCGGTTGACGATGACAAACCTCAATCGCCACCCCGCTTTCGGCTCGCGAGCCTGAGCGTTAACTGGCACGAATCGAGATTGAGAACAAGTGAAGAACATACAGATGAAAGTCGTCCGACCGACCCGCACCGTTGCCGCCTATATCGGCGGTAAGCGGCAGTTGGCGAGTGTTCTGACGGCTAAAATTGAGGCTATACCACACACGATTTACGCGGAGCCCTTTGTCGGAATGGGCGGCGTTTTCTTCCGCCGTTCCAGTAAGCCGAAAACCGAGGCAATCAACGATCTGAGCAAGGACGTCGTCACCTTCTTCCGGGTACTCCAGCGCCACTACCAAGCCTTGCTCGATATGCTGAAATGGCAAGTCACCAGCCGCGCAGAATTCCAGCGTCTGGCCGAACAGGACCCGGACACGCTCACCGATCTGGAGCGCGCTGCCCGGTTTCTCTACCTTCAACGGCTTACGTTCGGCGGTAAGGTTGCTTCACGAACCTTCGGTATTGATACCGGCAGTTCAGCCCGGTTTGACATCACCAAGCTTGGCCCTGTTTTGGAAGAGGCGCACGAGCGGCTGGCGGGCGTATGGATTGAGTGCCTCTCATACGCCGAATTCATCCGCCGATGGGACCGGCCAAACACATTATTTTATGTGGACCCGCCATACTGGGGCACCGAGCACTATTACGGACGCGGGGTCTTCGACCGGGAAGACTTCCAGCGCCTCGCCGACGCGCTGAAGGCTATACAGGGACGGTTCATTCTAACGGTGAATGATGTGCCGGAGATCCGTGAAATGTTCAGCTTCGCCGAGATCGAGACAACAGAACTCACCTACACCGCAGGCGGCGCGGGCAAGGCTAAGGCGGTAACGGAGGTGATTATCACGGGAGGAGCAGCTTGATGAATATGCTTGGCTCTAACATCTTTGCGACATCATTCGGGCGGCGAAGCCTTCTGCTTCTTGTCATCAATAGCTTTCGGCAATTCGTAAGTGACGTGCAACAGCAGTTCGATGAAGGCAATGTATTCGGCGACCTCTTCTCGTGTTCCCGGTTGTTTACCTTCATGAATAAGCGCGTTGGCGTCTTCTCTCAAGTTGTGCGCCCATTCGGCAAGCGGTTGGGTGATGATGGCGTTTCCAGCCAGATAATCGATTTGCTTTTTCAAGTTGTCTTTCGGGGGTGCGCCAAGCTCTCGCACGATGACATCAAGAACAGCCCTGCATTGGGGCAGAACGAACGTTGGACGGGCGTTTTCATAAAACAACCGACGCGCTTCGTTGAAATCTTCTCGTATCGCCTCCGGCCACGCTGGATAAGGCGTGAGTGGCTCAACGGTCGGATAGGTCAGCAACACTCTGATCTCATTGGCAAGGTGATTGATGCGGTGTTGCGTATTTCCTTGACGCAACAAGGCGGTCGCTCGCGAATTACTCATAAGCAACACAAACATAATTGGATTTGCGCAGTGAGGGCACCGGGACAGGCACACCGCTTGCTTTCCGATCTCCGCATGAGATTGCTTTATGCGCCCACCGTATCCGTTTTCTGCCTCACGCTCCCAAAGTGGTGGCTTAAGCCTCGACAGATCATAGTCCATCATTTCCGACATCTCGGAAACAACAAAATCTGCCTTTTCCCGGCAATGAGGGCAACGGTGAGGAATTTGGAGAATCGACATGAGCAGCCAGCCTGACGAGATAGAATCAGAACGGAGATGTTCCGAGGAAATTGATCGTATTTTCAGAAACAGGATTGATCAACTGCGACAGCAAATAGCTCTCGATCTCTTTGAGTTGGAAAGCAGGGAAAGCCGCACATCTGTCATCAACGCGCTGGTTGTGCAGTTGATTGCGAAAAACCTTTTCTCCAAAGGTGCGACATGAGCGGCTGGATTGGCGTCGACCTGGATGGAACACTTGCCTTGTACGATGGCTGGAAGGGTGCGAGCCATATCGGTGAACCTATCCAGCCCATGCTTGCCCGCGTTCGGACATGGCTGGCAGAAGGCAAGACGATTAAGATATTCACCGCCCGCGTCGCTATCCCAGAGCCGGACCGTTCCAATGCGGTCAGACATATTCATGAATGGCTCGAAAGCCACGGCCTGCCGCGCCTCGACATCACCAACGTCAAGGATCTGGCGATGATCGAATTATGGGATGATCGGGCTGTACAGGTGGAGTTTAATACAGGCCAGCGTATGGTGATGATTGAGCGCCAAAAAGAACGGCTGCTACAATTAACACCTCTACCAAAGCCTTAGGCGATCACTGCCAAAGACGGCGGCGCGCTATAAAAACCGTCCCCTAAACATTCACCCAGGCAGCTTTGTTAGCCCGTGGTTAGCCTGCTTGATTATATCCGCAAAATTTGCCGCGCTAAGTCACTGGTTTTGTTGGCGCGCCCGAAAGGATTCGAACCTCTGACCCCCAGATTCGTAGTCTGGTGCTCTATCCAGCTGAGCTACGGGCGCTAAAGACAGGGAGTCGATCACCTGTCGGAGCCGGTCAATTAAAGCCTCCGGTCGCGCTTGGCAAGAGGTTTTTCTTGGCAAGAGGTTTTTGGCAAGGCGTTTTGCTGAAACGTGAAATCCGGCGGCTTCCGGTTCAGGAGAAATTGAAATCTGCCGTGTGGGGCAGGTCTGCGCCGCGGCGAGTACAGGTGAAGGTGGCGGCGGTAATGGCCTGTGCAATGACGGGGGCGGCCTGGTCGCACGTCAGGCGGTTCAGGGCAGAGTGCGTCAGCAGGTTGCGGGTGTGCAGCCCGGCGAGGAGCGCGGCCTGAACCGTATCGCCTGCCCCGACCGTATCGGCTATCGGCACGGGCGTGGCGGGAAACGTTATCCATTCGCCTTCCAGCAGCGCCTGTGCGCCGTTGGCGCCGTCGGTGATGACGATGAGCTTTGCCCTCGGTTGCCCTTTTTCCTGACGGTTCCAGGTGCGGGCGATTTCGTACGGATTGCCGGGACCATAAAGAGCCTGCATATCCTCGGTCGAGACCTTGATGATCGCCGCCGCGCCGATCAGCCGCTCCAATCTTTGCCGGTAGGTATCCTTGTCAGAAACGAGCCGTGCCCGCACGTTCGGGTCGAGCGCTACGACCCGGCGCAGTGCTTCCTGCAGCAGCAGGGTTTCAAAAGCGGTTCCGCACGGTTCCACGGCGAGCGAGAACGAGCCGAACGACAGGGCAGTAATCGATCCCGGCAGGGCGATGGGCAGGTCGCTTGCCGTCAGCATCCGGTCGGCGGCGGCCTCGCCGCAGAAGGCGTAGGTCGGGGTGCCGTCCGGCGCGGTCTGCACGAAAGCGAGGGTGGTTGGCTGCCCGGACCGGCGAACGAACGACAGATCGACGCCCTCACGGGCAAGAAAGCTGGCCAGTGCCTCGCCGAAGAAATCCGTCGACAGGCAGCCGAAATAGGCGGATGGTACACCAAGGCGGGCAATGCCGAAGGCAACGTTGAACGGCGAACCGCCGAACCGCCCGGAGAAATCGAAGGAGCGCATCATGCTCCAGGGTCTTTTGTCCTCGACATTTTGTTCCGCTGAACTAGATGCCACTTCAGCGCAAAATGCTCCGGACGGAAAGAAATCAATCAGCGCTTCGCCGCAGACGAGAATCATCGTGTTCCTCCGGCTTTCGAAATCATGCGAGCCAGCGCCCGTAATCGGAGACGAGAAGATGCACTGGCGCTTCGTCCTCCTCGACGGTCGCAAACCGGCTGATCGGATCGACGAAATAATTGTCAGTGGCGTCGTCGTTGACGGTCGAAACCTCGCCGATCAGCACGTCCCGCCCCTCGGCCCAGAAGGCGTGGTACACGTCGGGCAGTAGCGTCACGCTTTCTCCTGGTGAAAGACGCAGGATTCCGCCTGGCATGAAGCCGCGCATCACACCGTCGACAGGCACGGAAACAGGGGCTTTTTCATCAGGCGCACCGTCCGGGGTCGAGGCGTAAAGTTTGACGGCAAGTGTGCCACCGCCGCGATTGATGATGTCCTCTGCCTTCACGGCGTGGCGGTGCATCGGCGACAGTTGTTCGCAGCGCGAGATCATGATCTTTTCCGCGTAGAGCATCCCTCGCCCACGGGTGAGGTCAGCAGCGTTGCCGTTGCGTACCGTGAACAGGAACAGGCCGAGTTTCGCAAAATCGCCACGCCCGTAATCGGTGATGTCCCAGCCCATGCGCGCATCGACGATTTTTGCGATCTCGGCGCGTTTTGCCTGCATCTGCGCCGGACCCCACCAGGCGAAAGGCGGCAGCACATAGCCAAAGGAGCGGATGAATTCAGCGGCCTCAAGCAGGATGCGGTTGATTTCAGAGCGTTTCATGGGGGAACCTTTGCTGGCGACAAAGTGAGGCGGAGCCTGGGCGAAGCGTTGCCGCTTTCAACCCCGACACGCCTCAAGGACCATGCGCACGCCGCTTTGCAACAGCGCCGTGTCGCTGGCGATCGACACGAGATCGAAGCCCTGACCCAGCATCTCTGCCGCCCGTTCGCCGGTAGTGGTGTGGACACCGGCCTTTTTGCCGTGTGCCTTCGCTTTTGAGAGTAGCAGGGCTATGGCATCGTTGACGGCAGGCAGGAACGGATCGACCATCGCGCCGTTCGACAGGCCGATGGAGAGATCCGCCGGGCCGATGAAAATGCCATCGATGCCCGGCTCGGCGAGAATATCGTCGGCAACGGCCAGCGCCTCGCGGGTCTCGATCATTGCCAGTGCCAGCGACCAGCCGTTTGCCGCCTTGAAATAGGCTTCCGGTGTCGGAGCACCGGAAAGATGCAATGCCGCATGTGGCCCCCAGCTACGCTGACCAATGGGCGGATATTTCATCGCCTCGGCGAACAGGCGGGCATCATGGGCGGAATTGATCATCGGCGCGATCACCGCCGCCGCACCGGCATCGAGCGCCTGCGAAGCGAGAGCGTAGTTCTTCACCGGAATGCGCACCAGCGCGGGCTTACCCGCTGCCACCACCATCGGGATCGTCCGCAGCATGGCGGCGAAATCAATCGCTCCGTGCTGCATATCAAGGGTCACGGCATCGAACGCTTCCCGCGCCAGCAGGGCGGCGATGATCGGCTCCGGAACCGTGCACCAGGCGGAAAGCAGGCGCTGGGCGCTGCCGAGCCGTTCGGGCAGTTGCGGGTTTACCGGGACGGGTTTTCTGTCGGACATGACGGTTTCTTTCCGCTTGATTGAATTTAAAGAGCCATTGCTCATCGCGATTCCAGGAGCCTGGACATCACGCGCGCCGTGTAATCCACCATCGGCACGATGCGGGCGTAATTGAGCCGCGTCGGGCCGATGATGCCGACGACGCCGACGACCTTCTGCGACGAATCCTTGAACGGCGCGGCTATCAGCGACGAGCCGGAGAGCGAGAACAGCTTGTTCTCCGAGCCGATGAAAATACGCACTCCTTCGCCGCTTTCGGTGCGCGACAGCAGGTCGATTACTTCGGTCTGCGTCTCAAGATCGGCGAAAAGCAGGCGGATCCGTTCCAGATCCTCCTCTGCCCTGAGGTCTTCCAGAAGGTTCGCCTGGCCGCGCACGATCAGTTGCCGGGCATCGGCGTGTCCGACCGGGGTGGCAAGCCCGGCATCCACCAGCCGCGCCGTCAGCACGTCGAGTTCTTGCTGCATCACGCTGCGGTCGGCCTGGATGGCGGTGCGCACTTCACTCAGGGTTTTGCCGCGCACCCGCATGGTGAGGTAGTTTCCGGCCTCGATCAGGGCCGAAGTCGGCAGACCGGCGGGAAGGTCGAGCAGGCGGTTTTCCACCGAACCGTCCTCTGACACGAGAATCACCAGGGCGCGGGCCGGGTCGAGGCGCACGAACTCGATATGTTTCAGTGGTGCATCGCTTTTGCGTGCCACGACGACACCTGCGCCGCGCGACAGGCCGGAGAGCAGCGCCGAGGCTTCTGTGAGCGTCGCCTCAAAAGTCCGCTCCCGCGCTCCCGCCTTGATCTGCGCTTCGATGCGCTTGCGCTCATCGTCGGCGATGTCGCCGATCTCCATCATAGCATCGACAAAAAACCGCAAACCCATCTCGGTCGGCAGGCGACCGGCGCTGGTATGCGGCGCATAGATCAGCCCCGCCGTTTCCAGATCGGACATGACGTTGCGGACGGAGGCGGGCGATAGCGAGACCGGCAAAATCCGCGACAGGTTGCGCGAGCCGAGTGGTTCGCCGGTTTGTAAATATTGGTCGATGATGCGCCGGAAAATCTCCCGCGACCGCTCGTTGAGGCCGGAAAGGCCCGGATGATCCTTCGCCGATGAACCGTGCTGCGTCATGAAACGCCTTCTGTAAAACGCTTTCCAGTTTAGAAAACTGTCGCCCGCGCCGCAGCCCCCGCACTTTGCGTTAGCCTGTCGGCTCATATAAGAGAAACCAGCCGGGGGATTCAATGTCCAGCCCGGAGTTTCAAAAGCCCCGCGTCATTTGCAGGAGAAAACCATGCGGCCTTCGAAACGCGCAGCCGACGAGATGCGCTCCGTCACCCTGGAACGTGGCGTCGTGAAATACGCGGAAGGGTCGTGCCTCGTCACCTTCGGCAACACCAAGGTGCTGTGCGCCGCCTCGCTGGAGGAGAAAGCGCCCGTCTGGCTGCGCGGCTCCGGCAAGGGCTGGGTGACGGCGGAATATGCCATGTTGCCCCGTGCCACCCATGAGCGCACCCGGCGCGAGGTCAATGCCGGTAAACCGTCCGGACGGACGCAGGAAATCCAGCGCCTGATCGGGCGTTCGCTACGCGCCGTCACCAATCTCCAGGCCATCGGAGAAAAGCAGATCGTGGTCGATTGTGACGTCATCCAGGCCGATGGCGGCACCCGCACCGCCTCGATCACCGGCGCATGGGTGGCCCTGCATGAATGCTTTGCCTGGATGCAGGCGCGCTCGATCATCTCCGTCAACCCGTTGCGCGATCATGTGGCGGCGGTGTCCTGCGGCATTTCCCGTGGCGAGCCGGTGCTCGATCTCGATTACGCGGAGGATTCCGCCGCCGAGACCGACGCCAATTTCGTCATTACCGGCACGGGCGGGTTGGTCGAGGTGCAGGCGACGGCCGAGGGCAAGCCGTTCTCGGAAGAAGAGTTTGCCGCCCTGTTGCGTCTGGCGCGTGGCGGCGTTGCCGATCTGGTGGAGTTACAGAAGAAGGCGCTTGGCTGACATGGTGTCTCATCGCCGCCTGACCGGCAAAGTCGTCATCGCTACGCATAATGCGGGCAAGCTGCGCGAGATGCGGGAGCTTCTCTCCCCTTACGGCATCGAAGCGGTTTCCGCCGGGGAACTCAAGTTACCGGTGCCGGACGAGACCGGCTTCATGTTCTCCGAAAACGCCACCATCAAGGCGAAGGCGGCGGCGGATGCTACCGGGCTTCCGGCGCTCTCGGACGATTCCGGCCTCTGCATCGATGCGCTCGACGGCGCGCCGGGCCTGTTCTCTGCCGATTGGGCCGGGCCGGAAAAGGACTTTTCCGTCGCCATGGCGCGGGTGAAACGCGAACTCGACAAGCGCGAGGTCGCGACCGGTCCCGGATGTGGCGCGCATTTCGTCTCGGCACTGACGATTATCTGGCCGGACGGGCATGAAGAACTGTTTGAGGGCCGCGTCTTCGGCCACATCGTCTGGCCGCCACGCGGCACACAGGGCTTCGGCTACGACCCGATGTTCGTGCCGGACGGGCATGAGCGCTCCTTCGGCGAATTGTCGGCGGAGGAAAAACACGGCATCGACTGGAACGCGCCGGAACCCTCCGGCCTGTCGCATCGGGCGCGGGCGTTTCTCGCCCTCGCCAAGCAGTGTCTGGAGAAGCCTTGAAGGACGGCTTCACTCTGCCGATCTTGAACGCATTCGGGAAATTTCGAGAATGCGGGATGCTTCGAGGATAATGGTATGATCGACCACCCGACGCGCGATGCGGGGTTCGGCGTTTATGTGCATTGGCCGTTCTGCCTTGCCAAATGCCCGTATTGCGATTTCAACAGCCATGTGCGCGGTGGTGTCGATCAGGCACGGTTCGCGCGAAGCTATGCGCGTGAGATCGGCCATGTTGCAGCATTGGTCCCTGACCGCACCGTCACCAGCATTTTCTTCGGCGGCGGCACACCGTCGCTGATGCAGCCGGAGACCCTACGGGCCATCCTCGCCGCCATCCGCAAACATTGGGCTATCGCGCCGGATGCGGAGATCACGTTGGAGGCCAACCCGACCAGCGTCGAGGCCGGGCGGTTCCGGGAGTTTCACGCTGCGGGCATCAACCGCCTGTCGCTCGGCGTGCAGGCGATGAACGATGCCGATCTGCAGAAGCTCGGACGGATGCACACGGCCAGTGAAGCTCTTGCCGCCGTCACCACTGCAGCATCGATCTTTTCACGCTATTCTTTCGATCTGATCTATGCCCGCCCCGGCCAGACGGTCGCAGCCTGGAAAGCGGAACTGGGCGAGGCCATCGCGTATGCGGCGGAACATCTGTCGTTGTACCAGCTCACCATCGAGGAAGGCACACGGTTTCACACCCTGCACCGCACCGGGCGGCTCACCGTGCCGGACGACGATGCGGCGCGCACTCTCTATGATGCCACGCAGGAGGTCTGCGATGCGCATGGGCTTCCCCGCTACGAGATTTCCAATCATGCGAGGTCGGGGGCGGAATCGCGGCATAACCTGCTTTATTGGCGCTATGGCGAATATGCCGGGATCGGCCCCGGTGCGCACGGGCGGCTCGTCGTTCCGCAAGGACGGGTGGCGAGCGCCGCCGAGAAACGACCCGAGGCCTGGCTCGACCGGGTGGAGAAAACCGGCAGCGGCCAAACGATGGATGAACCGCTCACACCTGCCGAACAGGGCGACGAATTCCTGCTCATGGGCCTGCGCCTGTGTGAGGGCATCGACATCGAGCGTCATGTGGCGCTTGCCGGGCATCGGCTCGACGGGGCGATGATCGACGATCTTGTCCGCGAAGGTCTGATTGCGCGGCAGGGTACCCGAATTGCCGTCACCCGGCAGGGTTTTCCCATCCTCAACGCCATCATCGCCGCACTGGCGAGCAGCTTATCCGCCGATGGTCTTCGGCGCGGCGGAGACAACACGGGACGAACCGCTGCGGATTTCCACCACCGCCAGGGCGCGATCGTTGGTGCCATCGGAACGGAAACGGAACACGCCGTCGGCCCCTGCAAACCCGGATGAATTCGTCAGCACGCCCTCGGTGAAACGCTGCGATCCTTGCGTGCGCACCAGAGCGGCGGCTAGCGACACCGCATCATAAGCGAGCGTCGCCTGCCGCACCGGGTCGGCTCCAAACTTTGCCCGATACCGTGCGGCGAAGGCCTGATAACCAGCATTGTCCGGAGCGGCATACCAGCCGCCCTGCAAGGCGGGGAGCGATGTCACGCTCGCGCTGGCCCAGACGCTGGTGCCGAGCGGCTTGACGGTTTGCGCGCTAAACCCTGCCCCTTGCAATGCGACGTTGACGGCGGGAAGGCCAGCGGCGGTTTCGGGGATGAATAGGGCATCGGCCTGCGGTCTCGCTCCGGCGATGACGCTGGCTATCCGCTGTACGGCAGCCTGCGGCTGGCCGGAGGGAAACCGCTCGACAATGGCAACACGCACGCCCTTCTGGGCGGCAGCTTCGTTGAAGGCGGCCTCGACAACATTGCCGTAAGCGGTTTGCGGAATCAGCGCAGCGATGGAGCGACGGCCCTGCTGTGCGGCATAGGCGACAATGCGCTCGGTTTCCGCCTGCGGCAGGAAGCTCATCAGATAGACGCCGCGTGCGGCGGCATTGGTGTCGGTGGAGAAGGCGATGACCGGCTTGCCTGCATCACGGGCGACCTGTCCGACACTCTGCACCGATCCGGCAAACAGCGGCCCGAGGATGAGTTCGGCCCCTTCGGCAATGGCCTGCTGCGCGGCGATACGCCCTCCCTCCGGTGTGGAGTGGTCATCCTTGACGAGGATGGACAGGTTTGAACCCGGCACGTCGGTCAGTGCCAGTTCGGCGGCGTTGCGCATACTTTGCCCGGTGGCGGCTCCCGTGCCGCTGAGGGGAAGAATGAGCGCAACCTTGACCGATCCGGAGCCGAGAGCCGGTCCGGTTCCCTGTCCAGTGCCCGGTTCCGTGAAAGAATCGAGCGTGTTGCATCCGGTAAGGACGAAGCTGCCCGCGGCGATGCCACCCATAAGCAGGGCGGAGCGGCGGGTGAAGGGGGGGGTGTGTGTCATGGTGTAGACCCTGCGCAGCCAATGCTGCCGTGACCCGGAAAATCTTTAAGAATCCAAATACACCCGTTTCAGGGCGGGGCCGGAGAAACCAGAGGTGCGGATCGGTAGTGTCCGCTCAGCCTGCATGATGCGGCAGAATGGTAAACAATCTTTGCTCTTTTCAGGGCCGGATTTGCCAAAAATGCGATTGTCCGGCAAAAAGCTCTTCGAACAGGGCTAGAGCAGGGTGCGTTTATACGAAAATGCATCCTGCTCCAGTTTCCTTTGTTTTCCGCATTTTGCACTGAACCGGAGTCCGCTTCAGTGCAAAATGCTCTAAGGAGACCCATGATGCGGCCAATCGACAACCGGACGAGAACCCGGATTGCCCGCGAACCGCGCGCCTTCACCGCTTTCGGCATTGCTGCCGAGGCGGATGCGTTGCCGCCGGGCCTGTATCTGGTGGCGACGCCCATCGGCAACCTCAAGGACGTGACACTCCGCGCCCTCAACGTGCTGGCGGCGGCGGATGCGGTTCTCGCTGAGGATACGCGGGTGACGAAGACGCTGCTGGCCCATTATGGCATAGTCACGCCACTCGTCGCTTATCACGAGCATTCGAACGAGGCCGTGCGCGAGCGTATGGTGATGCGGCTGAAGGAAGGGCAGGCCCTGGCGCTGGTGTCGGATGCAGGCACGCCGCTGGTATCGGACCCCGGTTACAAGCTGGTGGAAGCGGCGATTGCCGAAAAGCTGCCGGTAATCCCGATCCCCGGCGCATCATCGATCCTCTCTGCTCTCGTCGTTTCCGGACTGCCGACCGACAGGTTCTTTTTCGAGGGCTTTCTGCCTCCGAAAAGTGCGGCGCGGCGCGCCCGTCTCAAGGAAGTTGCCGCTATTCCCGGTACGTTGATGCTGTTCGAAGCGCCGCACCGTCTGCCGGAAATGCTTACAGACGCCGCAGCAATTCTTGGTCCTCGCCCGGCGGTGGTGGCGCGGGAACTGACCAAACTGTTCGAAACGGTGCGGCGTGGCACCCTCGAAAACCTGGCGATGGAATTTGCCGCCGAAGGGCCGCCGAAAGGCGAAATCGTCGTGCTGATCGGCCACCTGCCGGAGGGCGATCTGCCGGAGGAAGCCGACGAAGCCCTAGACCATGACCTGAAGCAGGCAATGAAAACCCATTCGATCAAGGATGCCGCCGCCCTGGTCGCAGCGAAAACCGGGCGTCCAAAACGCGAGGTTTACGCCCGCGCTATCGCCCTTGCCGGGGCGAAGGAGTAGCAAAGACGAGGGAAACCCAATGAAGAACCTTGGGGCCAACCGGGTCGCCGACCCCGCTCGCCGCGCTGCCCACCGGCGCGGACATCTGTCGGAATTCGCCGCCCTGTGCGTCCTGATGCTCAAGGGTTATCGCCCCGTGGCCCAGCGATTTGCGGCGCACGGCGGCGAGATCGACCTGATCGTGCGGCGCGGTGGCACAATCGTTTTCGTTGAGGTCAAGGCCCGCCGCAGCCTTTCAGCGGCGTTTGCAGCCATCGACGCCCGCAAACGCGAACGCTTCTCCCGCGCAGCCCGTGCCTGGCTCGCCCGCAAACCGGAGGCTGCCGGCAAAACCTTCCGTGCCGATGCGGTGTTCATCGTGCCCGGCGCATGGCCGAAGCATGTCAAAGATGCGTTCGAGTTGAATCTGGGCGGTAAACTGTCCTAACCGCAGGCCTAACCATTGGAAAACGCGCTCTGCGGCAGCAAAAGCACAATCGTCAGAAAAGTCACATTTTTCTCCATGGTCTCTTTTTAACAATTAATCCATCCTTTATGGCGACACTTATGCCTCGAAACGAATCACCGTTGGGCCGTATAGGATTAGCGGGAGTGTTTCATTATGGCAGGAGGAGAAATGGTTAGGTCGCATGTTCCGGTTCCAGTATTCCTTGTTGGGAACCAGAGGCGGTCTTGCCACATTTGTTCCCTGCTTCACCTTTAAAAGTCGTATCGTCCCGCCCCTCTTGCAAGACCGATTGAAGATCGAATGCTGACTCGTCGTATGTTCTTCGCCATCGCTGCCGTTGCTCCGCTCGTCGCGTGCGAAACCGCCAAGGAAACCCGTCAGTCCAGGAAGGTGCAAGTCCCCGCCGATGAGGATGCGAACTGGTATGTAGCGATGCAGCCGGACAGTCCGCACGACATTCCGTTGATCGACTGGAGCCTGGTTCCGGAGGAATATCATCGCCAGACCGTTACCTATACGGGGTCGGAGAGATCTGGCACGATCATCGTCAATGTCGCCGAGCGTCACCTGTATCTGGTTCAGGACGGTGGGCGGGCGGTCCGTTATGGCGTCGGTGTCGGCAGGGATGGGTATAGTCTGAACGGCACGGTGAGAGTGGGCCGCAAGGCCGTCTGGCCCGGCTGGAGCCCGACCCCGACCATGGTCAGCGCCCTTCCGAGCTTGCCGCGTCACCTTGAAGGCGGCCTCGGCAATCCGCTCGGTGCACGCGCCCTGTATCTGTATCGCGGGAACCAGGACACCCTGTTCCGCATTCACGGTACGAACGAGCCTTGGAGTATCGGTCAGGCTGTTTCCAGCGGCTGTATCCGGATGATGAACGAAGACGTTCTCGATTTGTATAATCGTGTCGATGTCGGCACCACGGTTGTTGTCCGCCAGGGCGGTAACCGGCAGGCATGACCTTCCCCGTAATACGGGAGGATTGCCGATTGATAGCGGCCACCTCTGCCATGTGCTAAAAGCCGCAGCCTGCCTGCCGGGGTCATCCGGTCCAGGCAGAATTCCATCCGAAAGACGGACCCGGACAAGCTTACCGGCAACTCTGCGCTGAATTGATGAAGAGTTGTCTGGATAGAAAGTTTGGCAAAAGGTCCGGCTTTGAGAACGCGGAGGTCGTGCAATTGAGCAAGCTCCCTAAACCGCAATCCGTATCGGCGCATGGTCTTGGCGATGTCAGGGAAGGGCTTGGCGATGTCAGGGAAGGGCCAATACTCGATAAAGCAACGCAGGAGCGGATAGGATTACGTCTGCGAGAATTATACGACCATCTGGAAAACCAGCCGATACCCGAACATTTGCTGACCATACTTGAACGCTGTTTCTCAGTGCAGGACGAGGCGGAGACAACCGGTGTTACCGGCAACATGGTTTGAGTTCCGTGCCTGAGTTTTTGGCTTTCCCGGAACTCAAAGGGTCTTCGGGTTGTTTTTCCAGGTTTCGATTTTTCCCCTGACGATTCTATGTCCGTTAACCGGGAGAGGCCGAAAAATACGTTCGGCTTAACCAAATCGACGTCAACCCCTTGCGGAAAATCAAAAAGCGCGGTTTTATCATTGTGTCAGAACTATTTTTGCGGTGGCCGGGCCGCCAGGCGCTGTGTCCGCAACCGGAGCAGACTTGCCAATGCGGCAGGCCGATAAGCGGTATCGAACCAGAGGCGGTTTACGGTCAAGCCTGCAAGGCGTCTGATAAGTTGCCGCTGTTTTCATCGTAAACGCATCCTAGTGGGTGTGGAGGGTTTCATGTCCGATTGGACCGACGACCGGATCGAATTATTGAAGACGTTGTGGCTTGAGGGTGCCACCTCGACGGTGATCGCCCAGAAGATGCAGATCAGCCGCAGTGCCGCCCTGGGCAAGATCCGGCGTCTTGGCTTGCAGCGCAATGCCCTTCACGATGCGCAGACGGAATTTGCGTCCGCATCGGGCGATATGGCCATTGTCATACCTGGCGAGCCGAAAGCTGCGTCGGAGAAGCCGAAAGCGAAAGCGGCCCCTGCCGAACGCAAGCAGCCTAAATCCGAGATCAGGAAACCGGATCTGGCGGACAAAAAGCCCGTGCCGAAACCCGCCGATGCCCAGTCCTCCGACAAGAAACCCGCCGCGGCGAAAAAGCCGCCCGCAACGGGAAAAAGCCCGGTAAATGGGCCAGCCGTTGAAAGCTCCCTCCCTTGGGAGGATGCTCCAGCCCCAACGTCCCCGCCACGGTCTCCTGCCAGCACTGTGCCGCCCATGACGAAGCAGGCTGCGGTGCCGTTCAACCCGCCGCCTGCCATTCCCCTGCCCACCGATCCGGCTGCGATCGATCCGGTTGTTCTTGCCAACGCCCGCCATATGCCCGCCGGTCCCGGCAAGGGCATCACCATCTGGGAACTGCGCGACGGTCTGTGCAAGTGGCCGGTTGGTGGCCTGCTGGAGCCGCCGGAACTGTTCTGTGGCGCGTCGACCACCCCCGGCTCCCCCTGGTGTCCCATTCACCGCACCATCGCCTTCACCCGCGAACCGGCCCGCGAACAGCAGATCAAGCCGCCGAAACGGTAAGGACTTTCTCCTTCGTTCTCATCCGCCTGTGGCATCTACTCAGGCCGCCGCTTTGGCGCGCTCTGCCTTTACATGATCCCAGATGGGGATGAACTCCGCCATGACGGAGACATAGGAAGGCCGCTGCTTCGCCCGCTCCGCATAGCTCGCCAGACGGGGAAAGGCGGTAAAGGGTAGCACGTCAGACGCGAAGAACAGCACCGGAATCGCCGCGCAATCCGCCAGGGTGAAATCGTCGCCGCAGATCCAGGATCGGGTGAGACGGTCGTTCAGCTTCGTATACATCGTCAACGCCCGCTGACGCGCCTGCGCCTCGGTCTTCTCGTCCTTCGCCGTCCAGCCGTTCTTGATCGAGAACAGGTCGCAGAGCGAGTTGTTGAGGTAAAGGTCGCACATACGGTCCGCCAGTCGCACCCTCCGCGCCGCATCGTTGTTGCCCGCCGGAATCAGGCGATGCTTTTCCGGATAACGGTCATCGAGATATTCGATGATTGCCGTCGATTCCGGGATGCCTTCGCCTTCTTCTGGCATGAGGAACGGGATCTTGCCGATCGGATAGACCGCCTCATAGGTTTCGCGGTCCCTCGCATCCATCAGGTCAACGACCTTCGGCACGAACGGAATACCCTTCTCGTGCATCGCGATCAGCACTTTCTGGGAGTAGGTCGACAGCGGGTGATAATAGAGTTCCATGGAATGACCCTCCTGAACCTGGAAGACCGGACGGAAAGCCGGAGTTCCGGTTCCTTGTCGCTTGCCAAATGCTAGAAATGTCATCTGTCCGGCTGGGCCGGGCATGGTCTCGGTTGCCGCATGAAGCGGAACCCGGTGCAGCGGGTGCGCTATCGGCGTACTGTAACAGCTTGATATATCGTCGATTATTATGGCGATAAGAGGGAATGGCCCTTGTTGTTACAGGTGATAATCATCGTGCAATAATTAGCAAGCTTTCTCTCACATGGAGGTACGTACTTTTTTAAAAGTGTCTACACGTTCCGATGATCCAACCTTATTTCCTGATTTACAAATATAATTTGATACGATAAAGTTTATAAATTGGTTCTTTGTATTCTATGTGATCCCGCAATTGATACAGCTGAACATTTTTTCTATTCTGGATAAAAATAAACTATTGCATCAGCCATGATATAAACATGGCTCTTGATGAATTCTTCTGAAGATCAGAACGCTGCCAGCCCCGTTTGCGCTCTCCCCAGAATCAGCGCGTGGATATCGGCTGTGCCTTCATAGGTGTTGACGGTTTCCAGGTTCTGGGCGTGGCGCATCACGTGGTAATCCTGATGGATGCCGTTGCCGCCGTGGAGGTCGCGGGCGGCGCGGGCGATTGCCAGGGCTTTCAGGCAATTGTTGCGCTTGATGAGGGAAACCATCTCCGGCGTTGCCTGGCCTTCGTTGAACAGGCGTCCGACGCGGAGCGTCGCCTGTAGACCGAGGGCGATTTCGGTCTGCATGTCGGCGAGCTTCAACTGCACCAGTTGCGTTGCCGCCAGGGGGTGTCCGAACTGCCTGCGCAGCAATGTGTAATCACGGGCGCGGAGCCAGCAATCCTCGGCGGCGCCCATCGTCCCCCAGGCGATGCCGTAACGGGCGCGGGTGAGGCAGGAAAACGGCCCCTTGAGGCCGGAAATCTTGGGCAATAGCGCGGTTTCCGGTACCTCGACATTATTTATGACGATGCTGCCGGTGATCGACGTGCGCAGGCTCAGCTTGCCTTCGATTTTCGGCGCGGTAAGGCCCGCCATGCCCTTTTCCAGAATGAAGCCGCGCATGGCTCCGTCCCCGGCAGTTCGAGCCCAGACAATGAACACGTCGGCGATGGGCGCGTTGGAGATCCAGGTTTTCGTGCCGTTGAGGCGGTAGCCGCCAGCGATCTTCTCCGCTGCGCTCGTCATCCCCGCCGGGTCCGACCCGGCTTCCGGCTCGGTGAGGCCGAAACAGCCGATCCAGTCGCCGCTCGCCAGTTTCGGCAGGTATTTCGCTTTCTGTTCTTCGCTGCCGAAGGCGTGGATCGGGTGCATGACAAGCGAGGATTGCACGCTCATCATTGAGCGGTAGCCGGAATCGACGCGCTCGATTTCGCGCGCCGCAAGCCCGTAGGCGACATAAGAGGCTTCCGCGCCGCCGAATTGCTGCGGCAGTGTCATTCCCAACAGGCCGACGCGCCCCATCTCGCGAATGATCTCCGGTTCTGCCCGCTCGTGCGCATAGGCATCGATCACCCGTGGCAACAATTTTTCCTGCGCATAGGTTCTGGCCACGTCGCGGATCAGCCGTTCTTCGCCGGTCAATTGCGCCTCGATCAGGAACGGGTCGTCCCAGCGGAACCGGGTAGAGTCGGGAGCTTGCGTCTCAGACATCGAACCGTACCCCTTGCGCCAGTGGCAGATTGCGCCCGTAATTGATGGTATTGGTGGCGCGGCGCATATAGGCTTTCCAGGCGTCGGAACCGGCTTCGCGCCCGCCACCGGTTTCCTTCTCACCGCCGAACGCGCCGCCGATTTCCGCACCCGATGGCCCGATATTGACATTGGCGATGCCGCAATCGGAGCCGGAGACGGAAAGGAATTGCTCCGCCTCACGCAAATCAAGGGTGAAGATAGACGACGACAATCCCGCGCCGACGGCGTTGTGCAAGGCGATGGCTTCATCAAATTCACGGTATTTCAGGATGTAGAGGATCGGCGCGAAGGTCTCGCGCAGTATCGGTCCGCTCTGCTGCGGCATCTCCACCAGGGCGGGGCGGACATAATGTGCTGCCGGGCGACCAACACCCTCGACCAGTTCGCCGCCATGGATCATGCCGCCCAGTGCCGCAGCCTCCTGGAGGGCGCGCGCCATCTGCCCGTGGGCATGGGCGTCGATCAGCGGACCGACGAGGGTATTTTCCCGACGCGGATCGCCGACCGTGATCGTGGCGTAAACCCGTTTCAGGCGCGTCACTATGGCATCGTAAACGCTTTCATGGACGATGAGGCGACGCAGCGTCGTGCAACGCTGGCCCGCCGTGC
>JAVBRX010000120.1:0-15137 GCA_031547465.1 Microvirga sp.
GGGTCCGACACAACCTGCGCCCGAGCCAGCGGCGCCAACCCGGGCTGAACCCCGAGAAACAACGCCGCCACAAGCGACAATCCACGCCCGACTAAAGACCCGCCCCAACCCATAAGCCGCCCCGGAAATACAAAACAAGCCGAATGTGTACAAAATGTAATTGAATATTCCTATGACAGACAGAACCAAAATTGAAGGGGGAATCCGGAAATCCAGGACAAATAATCTTAAAATATTATCAATACATTGATATATAAGCGCATTCCTGTGCAAGACCGACACTTTTTCCACAGGTTCAAAGGATCATTCGCCGGAATCCGGCAGCGCGACCCAATAATTGGAAGAATCCTCTTGCCTCCGCAGCCCACTCATATGATTAACCATTTATTAAGCTTGGCCGCAGGGGGAGGCAGCCGTAATCGTGGAATCGATACAAAAACGATTAAAATCAAATACGATTCTTATGGTCATATCCTTAATCGCATGGGGGATCGTCCTTCATCCGGCTCGCGCGCAGACCCTGCCGTCCCCGCAGCGTTTCGGTTCCTGGGAAGTCCTGTGTCCTGACGGCCCGCCTTTGACGGCAACGCAACCTGGCACAATCAACCCGCCCTGTCGGATATCGCAGCGCCTCGCCGTCAAGGACAGCGGTCAGACCGTCTTCGCCCTGACGGTGCTGCCGGGAGAGAAAAAAGGCAACCTCGTCGGCATAGTTTCGATTCCGCTTGGTGGCTATATCGCTCCCGGCATCGAGATGCGGGTCGACAAGAAGAAAGCCTACAAGGTTCTGGTCGAGACCTGCAATGTTTCGGGCTGCCATGCCGGTTTCCCGATCTCCCAGGCGTTGTTGAGAGATTGGCAACGCAGCAAGGAATTGACGTTCCGCATCTGGACGGCAAAGGCCAAGTCCTCAGACATTGCGGTTTCCCTCGATGGGTTTTCTCCTGCCCTGCAGGCGATGCTGGACGGTAAAAAATGATCCTGGTTCGCGCGTTTTTGCGGTTTACTACCTGTTCGACTTTGTTCGCCGCCACATCCCTGTCGTCCCTGGCCCAGATTACTCCCGATGGCGGCACGGCGACGAGCGTCACCATCGGTTCGGGCGGACGTCCGATCATCGGTATCGCTCCAACATCCGGTAGTGTTTCCCACAATACATACAGCGCCTTTTCGGTCGGCCCGGTCGGCGCAGCGCTCGACAACACGGGTGTACGTGCCACCCTGATCGTCAACCAGGTCACGTCGAGCAACCGCTCCCTCATCGAAGGTCCGGTGGAGGTTCTGGGTTCCCGCGCCCATGTCGTACTCGCCAACCCCAACGGCATCACGGTCAACGGCGGTTCGTTCATCAATACCGGCGGCGTGGTGCTATCGGGCGGAACCGTGCGCTATGACGGTTCCGGGAACCCGGTCGTTCCGGCGGGACCGGGCGATATTCTTGTCGGCCCGAACGGCCTTGGCGGCGTCATGAGCACGTTGCAACTGGTTGCGGCGCGGATCAGGATCGACGGGCCGGTCGTCAACGAGCATGTGTCGCCCAATGCCGATATCTCGCTGCTCGTGGGCAATTCCGAATTGACCCTCGATGCCGGAGCCGCGCCATCGTCGACATTGCAGCCCCTGGTCAAATCGCGCGCCGATCTCGGCAGCGCATCGGCGGACTATCTGGTCGATGTCACCCCGAACGGTTTTCTCTCCGCCAGCCGGGTCAATATTGCCGTGTCGGCGAAGGGGGCCGGGGTCAATTTCAACGGTGCCGGATATTCCACCGTCGGCGCTTTCACCATCAGTGCCTCGGGGAAGATTTCGAGCCGCGGCGCTTACATCAAAGGCGAAAGCGGCGTCAAACTGGCGGGCGGGTCGGTCGAGATCCTCAATTCCCCGGAGCGGACGGGATTGGTCGTTTCCAATGCCGGACCGGTCATCATCCTGGCGTCCTCCGGCAACATCGACCTGATGGGACAGATTGTCGGCATCCGGCAGGGAAGCGACCCGGACGCGCAAGGAGCGGTGACGCTCAAAGCATCCGGCGACATCAATATTTTCAGCGAGAACAAGGACAAGTTGGCCATTGCCTATGGCGAAGCCGGCGACCTCGTTATCGACGCCGGGGGCAACATCGTCAACAATGGCGGGCGGCTCCTCTCCAACGGCACGATCCGCATTCATGCCGGCGGCACATTGAACAATCTGACCGAAGTCGTCGACACGATCGATAACGGTGGGCCGCAGGTCGAGATCCGCAAGAAACGTTTCTGGCTGTCCTGGATTTTCGGCAAGAAGAAGCATGTCGTCACCACTTTCGATTACGGCAGGCTGCGCCTTCCCGGCGAGCGATCGCTGATTTTCGGCGCCAATGTCGAGATCGATGCCGGCACGGTGATCAACAGCGGCGAAATTTCGGCTGCCGACGGTTCTCTCGTCATCCGGGCCAACGACGTTTTCAACCTCGGCGTCTGGACGGGAACCGCTTCTTACGAGAAGCGCTGCGGTATCTTCTGCAAGGCCTGGGGAGAAAGCAACATCAACGTCACCGGCGGCGTCATGCAATCGCAGTATGGTCTGTCGATTACCGCAGCCAATCAGGTGATCAATAATGGCGGACAGATTGTCGCCTACGGCAATCTCGAGATCACCGCTCCCAAGGTCGAAAGCATCGCCGCATTCGTGATGAGCGTCATCAACCGTCCGGCGGGGCTTGGCAATTTCTGGACCGGCCCGCGAGCCTGGATCGGCTATCAGCCCCTTGGCGGTTATATCCTTGCCCCTCTCGGCACCGTGACGATCAATTCCGATGCATCGGTCGTCAATGACGGCGGGTGGATCGAAGGCGGTGTTGCGACCATCGTTCCGGGCGGGATCAACGAACTTAGAAACAACAAACCGGTTGGTCCCGATCCGAAGCGCAGAATCGGGCTGTTTCACGATCTGATCCCTTAAGATTACCTGCGTTTTAGTCGAGTTGCGTCCCATGTCCCTTGCGTTGCACCGATGTGTTCTGTCCTTCACGGCTCTTGCCTGTTCCCTCATTGGAACCATGGCGCTCGCCAAAGAGGCTCCTCCATCATCGAAACTCAAGCCGCCGCTTACCGGACAGACACTTACCGTCGAAACCCATGGTCGTAAGCCGGACCTCAAAGGGTTCAATCCGAGTGCCTGTTTCCCGGTCGGTAAAATCATCGTCAAGGGCATTGAACTCGTCGATGTCGAAGACGTCCGCAAGAAGGTCGAACCGCTTGCCTATCGCTGCCTCGATAACGCGCTCGCGACCGCCATCGTGCTGGCCGTCAACGAAAGCCATTCCGGCAAAGGGTTTGTAACCACTCAAGGTGTCCTGCCCGATCAGGACATCCGCAAAGCGAAAACCCTGGCCGTCGAGGTTTATACCGGGCGCATTGCCAAGATCCTCTACAAGGAACCGGAAACCGACGAGGATCTGCCGTTTACCGAACGCCTGTCTAAATCGTGGGGACCGGTGAAAGACGCCAACGGCCCCTGGGGCATCGTCAAGGGCCTTTCAGGCGTACTCGACACCCTGGACGATCCTCTCGACCGGTTCCAACTCCTCGACGGGCGGGATTTTGACGCCATCAAACCCTGGGCAACGTTCGAACTTTCGCCGGAAATCCCGGTCCAGATCGACCGCCTCCAGGAAAATGCCGACCTGATGAACCGGGTGCCGTCCAACAAGACAACGGCAAAGCTCGAAGCAGGAGAGCGTCCGGCGACCTCGAATGTCGTGTTCTCGAATCCCCGGCAGGACAGTTTCCGCTTGGTCATGGGCTACGAGACCAACGGCGCGGCTCTGAATAATACAGGCTCGACCGTCGATCAACGGATCCGGTTTGATCTCGCCAAGGACAATCTGATCGGTATCAACGACATGTGGAAGGCGACGATCGCCAGCGGCATCGACACCAACGAACTGACGGCCAGTTTTTCCGTGCCGTGGCGACGCTTCAGTTTCGGGGTCAGCGGTTCCTATTCGGAAAGTCTGAACGAAGTCATTCAAGGTGTCGAATTGTTCTCTCGCACCGGTGTCGTTTCCGGATCGCTCAGCTATGCTCTGGAACGGGCGAAAAACGTTCAGACCAGCCTTGATGCCTCGTTGACCTGGCGACAATCGGATCGCAACATCAATGGCATCGATCTTGGCCTGCAAACTTTTTCCATCGTCCGTGCCGGTGTTTCGCGCACCCATCTGATCGACACATGGCAACTCTCTTACGGTGCTGGATACAATCAGGGATTGACCATCTGGGATGCATTGCGCGACCCGCCCGACCCGGCAGACGATATTCCACGCGCGCAGTTCTGGAAGATCGACGGATCTCTGGGGCTGGCGAAAACCTTCAAGGACATCGGCACATGGCGCATTGATGCCGCAGGGCAATGGGCCGAGCATCCGCTCTATTCCGACGATCAGTTGACGCTCGGCTCATCCACAACGGTGCGCGGGTTCACCAATTTCGCCGCCAAGGTTGACCGCGGTGCGATCATTCGCAGCGAAGCCTCGTTCATCCTTCCTGCCGACATTCTACTTGGCAGCCATAAGGATAACCTCGTCCTCGCCCATGAGTTTCTCTCGGCTCTGCGCCCCTATATCTTCGCCGATTACGGCTTCGGTCGGCAGATCGCCGACAAGCGCGACATCGCCCGGAGCGGGATCGGTGCTGGTTTTCGCTACAGCCACGGGCGGCTCAATGTCGACTTCGCCTATGCGCACCCGGTTTACGAGCAGGGAACCCGTCACGATGACAAGGGCCCGGAAATCTATCTCACCGCTTCCATGAAACTGTTTTGAGGATATCATTCATGCGCACTCGGTACGTATTGGCGTCTCTCCTATGTCTCGGTCTTCTGGCTCCAGTCTCCGCATCGGCGCAGAAATCGAAGCCAACGGAGCAGGCTTCTCCGCCAGCGACCACAACCGCCACTCCAGTTCCCACAGCGCCGACAGCGTCCGGCGGCGATCTCTTGAAAAGCGGCATCGCGGCGCTCGATGCCAAGACTTATGAGGTTGCCATCAAAGCCTTCAACGACGCCTTCAATGCCGGACAACCAGATGGCGCGTTCTATCTCGGGCGCATGGTCGAACTCGGTGTCGGTGTTCAGGCGAGCCCGGAGAAGGCGCGTGTTCTTTATCTCGCTGCCGCTGACAAGGGGTCGGCCAAGGCAATGAACCGTATCGGCCTGATGCATTATCGCGGCGAGGGCGTTTTACAGGATTACAAGGCCGCGTTCGAGATGATCTGCAAGGCTGCCGATCTCAACGACCCGGACGCCGCCTTCAACTGTGCCGGGCTTTATGCCGAAGGTCGCGGCACGGCCGAGGATCTCGACAAGGCACTCGGGTATTACCGTAAAGCCGCCGATGCCGGTCATATCGGTGCCCAGAACGCCTTGGGCTTCGCTTATAAGCTCGGGTACGGCGTGACGGCCGATCTCAAGCAGGCACAAAGCTACTTCGAGAAAGCCGCAGCCCGCGGCAACCCCATTGCCCTATTCGAACTCGGACAGATATTCGAAACTGGTAAGCCGGTGGCGAAGGATCTCTCCAAGGCCCACCTCTATTACAATCTGGCCGCCGCCCGCCAACACCCTCAGGCCCGCGTCGCCCTCGAACGACTGTCCAGCCAGATGACACCGCTGGACATCGAAAAAGCGCAAGCGCAAGCAAAAGCCTGGAAAGCCGTAGCTCAGTGATAAAACCAACCCGCGCGTATTCTGTACCAAATATCAGGCGGAGAACCACGGCGCTGACCGTACAAGGCCGCTTCAATATTCTCGGCGCGCATGATGGTCATGATCCGGTGTATCACGTCCAGATCTGCCGGATCCGGCGAGGCGAAATTGAGGCCAAGATCGTAATAATCGATCTTGAACATGATTTTATGGCCCGCGACCTCCAATATGCTGAGTTCACCCCTGTCGCTCGTGTTTGATGGCGACAGGCACGTTCACGCTCACTGTGCAGCCAAGTTCGGATGCTCCTTGCCGATCTGAATAGATGTAGTTGTAATCCGAACCGCCTTTCCGACAAAACGGCAATGCTGCACGATGAAAAGTCCGATATGCCAAGTTCTGAGGGCTTGCCATCGCCAGCCTGTTCTGCGAACGGGAGCAAAGCGGTGCTTTTATCGCGATTCTTTCAGTCTGGATCATGAGGCAGCAGGGCGAGATCATGGCGCAGTTCACGCAGCGGGTGTTTTCCGGAGTTCAGCCGACGGGCAACCTTCAACTCGGCAATTATCTCGGCGCGATCAAGCGCTTCGCGGCGCTACAGGCGACGCATGAGTGCATCTATTGCGTCGTCGATATGCACGCCATCACCGCATCCTTGCAGAGCCCGAAGGATCTGCTGCACCAGACCCGCGAGGTGACGGCTGCTTTCATCGCTACCGGCATCGATCCGGTGAAGCATATCATTTTCAACCAGAGCCAGGTGGCGGAACACGCCGAGCTGACCTGGATCTTCAACTGCGTGGCGCGAATCGGCTGGCTGAACCGCATGACGCAGTTCAAGGACAAGGCAGGCAAGGACCGGGAGAACGCCTCCGTCGGCCTTTATGCCTATCCGGTGCTGATGGCTGCCGACATTCTGGTCTACCGCGCCACCCATGTCCCGGTCGGCGAGGACCAGAAGCAGCATATGGAACTCGCCCGCGACATCGCGCAGAAATTCAATAACGACTGGGCCGAAACGATTGCTGAAAACGGCTTCGGCGATGCGTTCTTCCCGCTGCCGGAACCGTTGATTCAGGGCGAGGCGACACGGGTGATGTCGCTACGCGACGGCACGAAGAAAATGTCGAAATCCGATCCGTCCGATTATTCGCGTATCAACCTCACTGACGATGCCGACACCATCGCTCAGAAGATCCGCAAAGCGAAGACAGATCCGGAAGCACTGCCGACGGAGAAAGCCGGGTTTGCCGGGCGTCCAGAGGCGGAAAATCTGATGACAATTTTCGCCGCGCTCAATGAAACGAGCGTCGAGGCGGTGCTTGCCGAATTCGGCGGTGCGCAGTTCTCCTCGTTCAAGACGGCACTCGCCGATCTGGCGGTGGCAAAGCTGTCACCGATCAACGGCGAGATGCGGCGGCTGATGGCAGATCCCGGCTATATCGATTCGGTTCTGATCAATGGCGCCGACCGGGCGCGGGCGATTGCCCGCAAGACGGTCGAAACGGTCAAGGATATTGTCGGGTTCGTCCGTCCGCGCTAACTTCGCCGTTTCCGGGAGCGGATTTTGCTGTCTTCAGTGAACTGAACCCCGATGAGCGAAGAGTAGCGACGGGAGGATAACGGGTGCCGAGCAAACATCGACGCGCTTACGAAACCGGGCATCGGCCTAAGTTTCTGGTGGTGATCGACGGAACGCCGGAAAGTGTCAAGGCGGTGCATTTTGCCTCACGCCGCGTTGCACGTACCGGCGCGAATCTCGTCATGCTGGCGGTGGCGGCACAGCCCGCTAATTTTGAATGGATCGGCATCGGCGAAGCCCTGCGCGAGGAGGCGCACGACAAAGCCGAAACGCTGCTCGCGGAGGCGGCAGCAAAAGCCCGCACTGCAGCGGGCGTCGAGCCGGAATGCGTTCTGCGCGACGGCGATAGGGCCGACCAGCTCATCAAACTCATCAACGAGGATGAGGATATTTCGTTCCTAGTGCTGGCGGCGGGACAGGGTAAGGAAGGACCAGGACCGCTCATCGCCGCAGTCACCGGCAAGAATGCCGCCACTTTTCCGATTCCGGTCGTCATCGTGCCATCTGCCCTGAGCGACGAGGAGATCGACGCCATAGCCGGATAAGACCGGTTGAATGAATTATTGTTCAAAGGTTGGGTGCAATGTATCGTCCGCCTTTGAAAAGACGGGTTTGCGGGCCATAAGAGCATAAAGGTTCTTGTTCTTCGAAAGCAGCGTATGATAACCGCCGGTTCTGGTTTCAACCGCCGCCGGAAACACCCGGCAGGCGGGCAAGAATTGTGAACGCATAGGAAGCCAATGTTTATTCAAACCGAAACGACGCCGAATCCGGCGACCTTGAAATTCCTGCCGGGCCGGGTGGTTCTTGAATCCGGCACGTTCGATGTACGCGACATCAAGGATGCCGCCGCTTCGCCGCTGGCCTCGCGGCTGTTCGCCATTGAGGGCGTCAGCGGCGTGTTCTTCGGCTACGATTTCGTCTCCGTCACCAAGGAGGAAGGCGAATGGCAGCATCTGAAGCCCGCTATCCTCGGGGCGATCATGGAACATTTCATGACCGGCGCACCTCTGCTCGACGATATCGACGCGGTGGACGACGACGAAGCGGACGAGTTTTTCGATCCCAAGGATGCCGAAACCGTCTCTGCTATCAAGGAACTGCTGGAAACGCGCGTGCGCCCCGCCGTGGCGAACGATGGCGGCGACATCACCTTTCGCGGTTTCAAGGACGGCATCGTCTATCTGGCGATGAAGGGGGCATGTTCCGGCTGCCCGTCCTCCACTGCCACATTGCGGCACGGCATCCAGAACCTTCTATGCCATTTTCTGCCCGACGTGCGCGAAGTACGCCCGATGTAACGAAAACCCGACCCTCTCCCAGAAATCATCTGATTGCCAGCGGGGTTCACTGTAGAGGATGGAAAATCGGACGATGCGTGTGCTCGCCATCGATACGGCGCTCGGTGTATGTGCCACGGCGCTTTACGCGACCGAGAGCGGTCAGGTCGAGGCATCCGACTCGCTCCAGATGGAGCGTGGCCACGCCGAAGCGCTGTTGCCGCAGGTCGACCGGGTAATGGCGGCAGCGCGGTGGCGATTTCAGGAACTCGACCGCATCGCCGTGACTATCGGACCGGGAAGCTATACAGGAATTCGCGTCGGCATCGCCGCGGCCCGCGCCTTCGGTCTGGCGACAGGCAAGCCGGTGATCGGCGTCACCACCCTGTCGGCCCTGCTCGCGCCACTCATCGCCAGCGGCGGACGGGCAATGATGGCAGCGGCGATCGACGCCAAGCATGGCCATGTCTATTACCAGGCTGCCGCCCCGGGCGGGAGGGTTATTGTCGCGCCATCACTGGTGAGCATCCGCGATGCGGCGCGCATGATCGGTGCCGGTCCGGCGCTTCTTACCGGTTCCGGTGCATCGCTGATTGCTGCCGAATGCCGGGCGCAAGGTATTTTCACCACCGTCGCCGATTTACCGAACGTGCCGGATATCGGCTGGGTGGCGAAACTCGCAGTTGCCGCCGACCCGGCCCAGGCTATGCCAAAACCGCTTTATCTGAAAGGCCCGGACGCCAAACCGCAAGAGCATGTTCGCCTGCCGAGACGATGATGTTGAAATCTTTTCTCGCAATCGACTGGCTCCAGCGCCGCCCCGCATCCGGACGAGTAGAACCGCTGCATTGTAACCATGACGCGCAGATGGCCGACATCCATGCCGCGTCGTTTTCACGCCCGTGGAATGCCATGGAATTCGAGCGCCTGTTGAGTGAGCGGACCAGCGTTGCCGACGGCCTGTTCATTGGCGCAGCTCTTTCCGGCTTTGTCCTCAGCCGCTGCGTAATCGACGAGGCGGAAGTCCTTACCATCGCCATCGCCCCGGAAAGCCGCTGCAAGGGCTTGGCGAGACCACTTCTTGCCGCGCATCTCGATGCTCTCACCCGCAAGGGCGCGCGACGGGTATTCCTCGAAGTTGACGAAGGCAACACTGCCGCGCTAGCGCTCTATCGCCGCTTCGGCTTCAAACAAGACGGGCGACGCGAAGGCTATTACAGCCATTCAGACGGCTCCCGCGCTGCGGCGCTGACGATGAGCCTGGCTTTGTGAGGCCCTGCAGTCCTATCGCTGAGAGAACTCCGCAAGCGCCTCGCCCATTTTCTTATCCGACAACTCCCGGATCACCGGCCCGGTGGTAAACACCAGATACGCGCGCACCGGGCGATCCGGGTAAATCTCTTGTAGCAAGGCTCGGTAAAGCGCCAGTTGCGTCACGACGGCAGGGTTCGGCGCTTCCGTCGGTGTGGGCGGTCGGGCATCGGTTTTAAAATCGGCTATCAGCACCTGATCATCCGCAACCGACAACCGGTCGATCCGCCCGGAAACGGGGAGTTTGCCCCTCGCCGCTGCAATTTGCCCGGCAATTTCCGCTTCCGCCAGCGAGCCGGGCACAAACAGGGCGGCGAGATCCGGGTGGTCGATGATGGCGAGTGCCTGCTCGGCAATCGCTGTTCGCTCGCCATCGGAGAGGCGCGGCGCGCGAATGGCGAGGGTGAGAGCGGCAGCCCGCGCCCTGTCCGCCGGTGGCAGACCGGGTAGGCGTTCAAGCAATTCGTGGATCAGCATCCCCTTGAGCCGCGCCCGCTGAGCTGCCGATCGATCCTGCCGGTCAGGCGACGCTGGCTGCTTTTCCCGTGGGTGAAAAGCCCGGGATGGCGATAGGGGCCGGGCAGGTAACAGGTCGGGGGCAAGCGGCTCGCACAGCCATTGGGGGGGCGGATGGCCCGGCTCCTGTTCCACCCTCTTCTCTGCCTCGGCAGGCGGGAGAGCCTCGCAGGCGCGCCATAGTTCGACCGGGCCATAGGGGCGTTCCAACCCGATCAGTTTCGCCCCGCTCTCGGCAAGGCCATGCCGGATCATGACGCTCCAGGCATCGGGCTTGGCTTCCTTGAGCCGGGAATCCGTCAGATAGGGCGCGATGACGAGGCGATCCCCGGCACGGGTCATCGCCACGTAGAGCAGGCGGCGATGTTCTTCGAGGCCCTTGATACGCCAGAGGGCGCGGGCTTGCTCAAGGCTGTGCGAAGCGCCGGACGCTCCCTGCCAGACGGGCAGCGCCAGACCGGTCTGACCGACGGCAACCGGAATCAATGGCGGATCGCGTCCAAGGGCATCGGAGCCGTCGAGCACCACCACCAGCGGCGCTTCCAGCCCCTTAGCCCCATGCACCGTCATCACCCGCACTTCATCGCGCGCCGCTTCGAGATCGCGCTTAATGACATGTTCCGCAGTCGAGAACCGCTCCAGAAATGCCGCCAGCGATGGCGTTCCAGCATATTCGGCATTCTGCGCGTAAGAGAGGAAAGCATCGACGGTATCCGCCGCTTCATGGCCGAGGCGGGCAATCAACGCTACGCGCCCGCCACCGGGGCCGAGAAGAGCGGCGTAGAAGCCGAACGGGCCACGCCGCTCAGACAGGTTGCGCCACGATTGCAAGGCCGCCCAGCCGGTTTCCGCTTTTCTGTCACCGGTCAAGGCGGCGCGTTGCAAGGCGTCAGCCAAAGAATCCGCCTCCGCCCGTGTGGCGGCGATGCGCAGAAGATCGTCGTCGTCGAACCCGACCAGCGGCGATTTCAACGCTTCTGCCAGAGCGAGGTCGTTCTGCGGCAACAACGCCGCCCGCCCCGCCGAGATCAGATCCATCACGGCGATATGCTCGCCGATATTGAGCCTGTCCTGCCCGGCGACTGGCACCCCTGTCGTTTTCAGGGCGCGGATCACCGCCTCGAACGCGGCATTACGCTTGCGCACCAGAATCAGGATATCCCCGGCCTTCCAGCGGCGGCCTGTTTCATCGCCTTCTGTGATCCACGTCCGGACAGCGTGGGCAACCCGATTGGCGGCAACGATGGCCGGAGATGTTGCCTCCGGCACATCGACCGGCTCCGCCCAGGCATCGTCCGGCTCCGGGGGCTCGCTCGGGCGCTCCAACGGCCAGAGTTCGACCTGCCCCGGCGCATGGGGCCGGGCGCTGGCATGAACCGTACCGACAGCACTATCGTCGAACGACAGGCCGCTGTAATTCTCAGGCAGGTGGAACGTCGCATCGACCGCCGATAGAACGGCCAATGTCGAGCGGAACGACAGGGTGAGGTTCACACTCGCGAAAGCCTGCTGCGCCGCCCGGATGCGACGCGACCAATCCTTACCACTTGCTTCGAATTCCTGTGGGGCCGCCCCCTGAAAACCGTAGAGCGACTGTTGCGGATCACCAACCGCAAACACGGTGCGCCGCCGCTCACCCGCCGCACCGAAGCCGGCGGAGAAATCCCCGGTCAGGCGGCGCAGGATGCGCCATTGCTCCGGGTTGGTGTCCTGTGCCTCATCAATCAGCACATGGTCGATGCCCCGGTCGAGCTTGTAAAGCACCCAGGCGGCATCGCCACGCTCCAGCATGGCGAGGGCACGGCGGATCATGTCATCGAAATCGAGCATCCCGAGGCGGTTCTTCGCCGCCTCGTATCGTGCGCCGATCCGCTCCATCAGGCGGAACAGGGCATCGGTGCGCTCCAACGCCTCTGCCGAACGCAGCCTGTCACGCAAAACCGCAACCCTGTCCGCCTCGGCCATGAGCCGTTCGCGAACAGTATCGGCAACCGACCTGGTGACAATCTTGTCCGAAGACCGCTGTTTATCCTTGGAATCGAAGAAAACCTTGCAATATTGCGCCAACCGTTCGCTGGGATAGGTTGCGATGCGTGAAGCGCGCAGGCTGGCGGCACGCTCCTGATCGGTCGCTTTTCCGGCATCGAGTTGGGCGAGAATTCCATCAAGTTCCGCAGCTTTGAAGCCATTATCGAGAATCTCGGTAATCAGGAAGGACGGCGTTTCCTTTGATTTCAGCGCAAATGTCGCCCGAAGCGCAGCGATGGCGGCTTTGTGGCCGCCGAGATCAGCGATCTGCGGTGCGGCTTTCAGGGCGGAGTAGATCGCCTCCTCGACCACCGGACTAAGGCCGCCCTGACCGCTGACGATTTCCCAAGCCTGCGCCAGATCTTGATTGCCTCCGGAGGATGCCTCCGCCAGCGTGTCCGCGAGCGCCTGAGTAATCAGTTCCCCTGCCCCGCTTTCCTCCAGTACCTTGAACTGCGCCGGAACGTTGGCTTCCAGCGGTGCCAGATGCAGGATGCGTTCGCAGAAGGCATGGATGGTCTCGATCTTCAATCCGCCCGGCGTTTCCACCGCCCGGGCGAACAGCCGTCGCGCGGCGGCAAGATCCGTCGCATCGACGCGCCGTCCTTCAAGCGCCTCAAGGGCATCCGTCAATTGCACATCGGGCATCGTCACCCAACTGCTCAACAGGTTGACCACTTTCAGTGCCATATTGGCGGCAGCGGCTTTAGTGAAGGTGAGGCACAGAATGCGTCCCGGCGGTGTGCCGTTGAGCAGCAGGCGCACTACCCGGTCGGCCAGAACCTTGGTCTTGCCGGAACCGGCATTGGCCGACACCCAGGCCGAGACGCATGGATCGGACGCCTTGCGCTGCGCGTCGATGGTGGCTTGCGGGATGACGAATTTCTCGCTCATTCCTCGCCCCCCTCGCCGCTAAGCGACCATTCCCTGACCCGGGCCAGATGATCGTAAGGGGTGTAGACGCGCGCGTATTTCGGAAATGGGCGGGAGCGATAAACCTCCTCGCCCGCCACGAACCGCTCGATCTTCGCCCGAACGCGCTGCCAGTGTTCATCGACGATCTCCGGAACCACCCATTCGTCTTTTTTTCCGGGGGTAATCACCCGTTCCCGCAACGGCTCTCGTCCGCCAGAAACGCCGACATAGAGAATATCCGGCGTTTGTCCGGTCTTGGGGCAATCCTTGAACGCCCCCTCCATCAGCATTTTCGCTTCAAGGGTCAATTGCGGGGCAAAGCCGATGGCGACTTCCTGTACACCCGGCATCCCCCCGGTCTTGAAATCGACGATGGCTGCCGAACCGTCGCCGCCGATCTCGATCCGGTCGGCGCGGGCGCGCAATGTGAAGAGGCTGCCATCCTTCAAAGCGAACGGTAACGCACCGGATCGCTCGGCAAAAATCCTCATTCCAGCGGTGCGACGCTGGTTTTCCCAATCGAGATAAGGTTCGACGATGCGCCCGAAGCGCTTGCGCCAATCGGCATAAAGGCTGGGGGAAATGTCGCGGACCGGAGCCAGCACCGCCTCGGCAATGGCTTTCAAACGTTCCTCCGCACCGGTGGGGAGCGGGCCAGACGGGAACTCTTCGGCAAACGTTCCGAGAATTTCATGAATCGCCATGCCGCGATCCGCCGGGCTCATCGCCACCGCGACAGGATCGAGCGGGTCGAGCTTCAGCAGATGGCGGGCAAATATCGAATACGGGTCGCGGATCAGCGTTTCGATCTCGGTAACGCTCAACGAGCGAGGGAACAACGCCGGATCGCCTCTCGGTGCCGGGCGCAATAACGGCGGAGCCGCAGGGCGGGTTTCGAGATGTGCGGCAAGGGCAAGATACACCCTCCCCCGCGCCGTCATTTCGCCCCAGACATCATTGCCAGCAAAGGCCCGCATCCGTTGCAGGAAGCGCGACGGAAGCGACGGCGCGCCGCCGCGTTTGAGCGCACGGGTGACGACAATATCCCCGGCGGCGGCAAGCTGGGTGAAATCGTGGGCGGTCTGGCCGATGCGGCGCTCCGGCGGCCCGAGGCCGATGGCGGCGCGCATAGGCCGGTTGAGAAAGGCATCGGTGCGGATAACCGGCGGCCAGATCCCCTCATCGAGACCGCCCAGCACCACCCGGTCGGCATTCATCAACCGCGCTTCCAGCAGGCCGAGGATCGTCACGCGCCGGTGCGTCGCCATGAACGGCGGACGCAGCATCCGCCAGCGTGAGAGTTCGAGAAAGAAGGCCGGATAATCGGCGAACCGCCCACGCACCGTTCCCGCCTCGATAATGGCAAGTTCGTCGAACAACTCCGTCAGCGCCTTGAACGCCCCAGCTTCGTCGGCTTCAATCTCTCCCGTCTCATCCTGCATCAGCGCCTGAAGTGTACGCCAATGCGCTTCCGCGACCCGGATGAGATCGGTCTCCTCCATCCGCTCCGATGGATGGAAGCCGGTGAAGGCATCGGCAAGGCGGTCGAGACATTGTACCGCCAGATCCCAATCCCCCGCCGTCAACCGCATGACCGGGCGCGGGTCGTAACGGGAGCGGGAGGCACGTCGCGCCGCAAGCGCTTCCTTCAACCCATCCAATCCCGGCCCTGGTTCAGGGCCGCGCAGCACACCGATTTCGATGGCGCGGACAGCGCGCCGCGCCTCATCGGGTGAAAAACCGAGCCGCAGTAGCGGGTGATTGAGCAGGGCGAGCAGGCTCAACGGTTCGAAACCGGCGGACGCCGCATCGGCGGCAAG
>JAVBRX010000035.1:0-6564 GCA_031547465.1 Microvirga sp.
GTATTTGGAAAGCGTGAAAACTGTCAGCCCTTGACGCGCTGGCGGATCATGAAATTGTCGTAGGGATATTCGGCAACCTGGAACCACATGTATTCGTCGTTGCGGAACGCCTTCATGTGCTCGTAGATCTTCTTGAAGTTCTCGTTCTTGGCGCAGATTTCCGCGTAATATTCATTCGAGGCCTTGTAGGCAGCTTCCATGATGTCCTGCGAGAAAGCGGACAGCTTGGCTCCGGAGGCGACTAATCTACGCAGGGCAGCCGGGTTCTTGGCGTCGTACATCGCCAGCATCTGCGCGTTGGTGAGAGCGGATGCGGTCTCGATGATTGCCTTGTAGCTCTTCGGCAGGGCGTCGAACTTCTCCTTGTTGAAGAAGGTGTGCACGGCGGCAGAGCCTTCCCACCAGCCCGGATAATAATAATACGGGGCGATGCGGGCGAAGCCGAGCTTCTCGTCATCGACAGGGCCGACGAATTCCACCGCGTCAATGATGCCGCGCTCCAAGGCCGGGTAGATATCGCCCGCCGCCACCTGCTGTGACACGACGCCGAGCCGTGTCATGACTTCGCCAGCGATACCGGCAATCCGCATCTTCAGGCCCTTGAGGTCTTCAAGCCCTTTGATTTCCTTACGGAACCAGCCGCCCATCTGCGTGCCGGTGTTTCCGGCGGGGAAGGCATGGAGATTATACTTGGCGAAGAATTCGTTGAGGAGGTCCATGCCGCCGCCCTGATAGAACCAGGCATTCATCATGCGGGTATTGAGACCGAACGGAACGGTGGTGCCGAAGGCGAAGGTCGGATCCTTGCCGACATAATAATAGGAAGCCGTCAGCGCCGATTCGACGGTGCCCGCCTGAACGGCGTCGAGCGCCTGGAAGGTCGAAACAATTTCGCCCGCCGAGAATTGCTGTATCTGGAACTTGCCATCCGTCGCTTCCGAGACGTACTTGCAGAACAGTTCCCCAGGACCGAACAAGTTATCGAGGGTTTTCGGGAAACCGGATGTCAGCCGCCACCTGAGCTCGGGGGAGGACTGGGCGATGGCGGGGGCAGCCAGAGCAGTTGTTGCGGCGGCACCGAGGGCGGCAGATTTCAGGAAGGAACGGCGTTCCATAAATTACCTCCAGACATGAAGCGGCGAATTATTATCGCAAGATGCGGAACGAAAAAGCCTGAAAATTGCCTATCGTCAATCCGGCGTTGTGTCTAATGGTAAGTGAGTGCTGACTGGTAAAATATAAGGTTAATTATTGCCAGTTTGCCGTCCGCCCCCAGGATTGCAGGGTCTTTCCGATCCAGCCTTGCTGCGGACCGATCAGAATAGCCTGGGTGGTGAGGCCGCAATCCTTGCCATTCCTGCCGTCGGCCCAACTTGTGACGGCGACTATGCGTCCGGAGAAGAATACCGGGCCGCCGGAATCGCCGTGACATGCCCCAGCGGAGCCGTTGCCGGACATCCACAGCAGCAGCTTGCCCGGGCCGTAGGGTTCGACCACGGGCAGGGAAACCGAACGGTACTCGCCGAGTGATGCATCGCTTCCCTCGCGGGATTGTCCGTAGCCTTCGACAAGCACGGTCTCACCGGCCCGGGGTTGAACCGTGGAAAGGGGGGCCGCTGAGAAAGACTCCGGCAAGGGGATAGCGGCCTGCACCAATGCCAGATCGACAGATTTGCGCCGTTTGGTATTCGCATCGGTGGTGAAGTTCGGATGCAGGGCGATCTTACGGATCTCCACAAGCACCGGAGCGCCGGTTTCATCCCGGAAATGCAGCCGGTGATCGCTTGCGCCACTGATGCAATGCGCTGCGGTCAGCACGGTTTCCGGATCGAGGACGATGCCGGAACAGACGCTACCCCTGGAATTGAGAACGTTGACGCTAGGCTGTGCAGCGCTGTTTTCCCCGCCGACGCTGGCCATGGCCGGGTACGAAAGCATGAGGGCTAGGACGTTAGTAGCGGTCAATCGGAGCATGGGGGACATTATGCAATCAGGGCCGGAGTGGGGACAGTCCGGAATAACTGTTTTTTCGCGCAAAGGAAAATAGCTTATTGGCATTCACCATTCATTCAGCGGTTCGGGTGCAGGGTAGCGTCATGCGAGCATTTGTCCTCAGCTTCGGGTTGATCTGTCTGTCCATGCAGGCTCAGGCTCAGGATGGCTGTATCGGCGCATCGGAAATGCGCGATCTCGTGGCACAGAAGCACGTTATCGCGCCGAGTGCTGCCATGGCTGCTGCAAAAAGCGCCGTGCCAGGAGCGGATATGCTGCGCGCCAACTTGTGCAGACAGGATAGCGCCCTGATCTATCAGATCGTGACACTGCGGCCAGACGGTAAAGTGGTTCAGATCATCGTCAATGGTACATCCGGACGGGTCGAATCGATTCGTTGAACGCTTTCCGCCGGAAACTGACTTCCAGGGAAATCGAGACGAAGAATTCCGGTTCATGTTTTTTTCCGCAGGCGCTATGGTCGAGTTGCCGTAATGAATGGAACCGGTCAGCGGCGCCGTGAAGGGGAATGAAACGTGCGGCTCCTTGTGGTTGAAGACGACAAGACCCTCAACAAGCAGATCGTTGCTGCCTTGGAACAGGCCGGATATGCGGTTGATAGGGCCTATGACGGCGAGGAAGGGCAATTCCTCGGCGAGACGGAACCCTATGATGCTATCATCCTTGATCTCGGTTTGCCCAAAGTCGACGGCGTGTCGGTTCTGACAGCCTGGCGGCGGCAGGACAGAAAAATGCCGGTTATCATCCTTACCGCTCGGGATCGCTGGAGCGACAAGGTGCAGGGTTTCGATGCCGGAGCCGACGATTACGTTACTAAGCCGTTTCACATGGAAGAACTGCTTGCCCGTGTCCGGGCGCTCCTGCGCCGCGCCACCGGCCACGCCACGAGCGAATTCGTCTGCGGCCCGGTTCGCCTCGACACGCGATCTGGCCGCGTGTCCGTCGATGGGATTTCGGTAAAATTGACATCGCACGAATATCGGCTGCTGTCCTATCTCATGCATCATACCGGACGTGTGGTCTCCCGCACGGAACTGACGGAGCATCTCTACGATCAGGATTTCGGGCGCGATTCCAACACGATTGAAGTCTTTGTCGGACGGTTGCGCAAGAAACTCGGTGGCGATTTCATCCAGACGATCCGAGGCCTCGGCTATCTGATCGACCCGAACGAGGTGGAGCGGAGCGCTTCGTGAGGAAGATGGCGCGATGAGGTTTCTGGCCGCGCATTCTATCGCCGCTCGCCTTGCTGTATCGGCGCTGCTGTGGAGCTGCGTGATCCTCCTGATTGCTGCCGTGCTGCTGTCGGCCCTTTACCGCCAGATGAGTGAACGCTCATTCGATGAGCGCCTTCTGGTTTATGCCAACAACATTGCTTCCGGCCTCGTGGCGAGGGCGAATGCCAGCCATGAACTCGGACCGATGGGCGATCCGCGTTTCGAGTTGCCGTTATCTGGCTGGTATTGGGAAGTCGGTGTGCCGATAGAGGAGAATCGAGAATATTATTCGTCAAAATCCCTGTTCGGCGGACGGTTGCCGCGTCTGATGAACTGGACGGACGATTCCGGGTTCGGCAAGATCCGGCATGGGTATGGTGCTGCGCTCGACACAACTCCGTTGCGCATTGTCGAGCGCGATATCGATATGGGTGACGGCGAGCGGTATGTCATCCGGGTTGCAGGTCCGGCGGATGAGATCGAGAGTGATCTGCGGCATTTCCGTATTGCATTGGGAGCCACGTTCCTCATGCTTGGTTTGGCACTCGCCGTTTCGACGTTGTTTCAGATCCGCTTCGGTCTCAAGCCTCTGGCGCGGTTGCGCGCGGCGCTGGCGGATGTGCGCAAGGGCGAGGCGGAGCAGATCAGGGGCGAATATCCGGAGGACATTGCCCCGCTGGCGGACGATCTCAATCTGTTGATCGAAACCAACCGGGAGATCCTTGAACGGGCGCGCACCCAGGTCGGTAATCTCGCTCATGCCCTTAAGACGCCACTGAGCGTCATCAGCAACGAAATGGATGCGGCCCCGCCCGAAATAGCCACCAAGGTACGCGAGCAGGCCGGGTTGATGCGGGATCAGGTCACATACCATCTCGATCGCGCCCGGGCGGCAGCCTTGGCCGGAACGCTTGGAACGATTACCGATGTGGAGCCGGTGGTAGAGGCGTTGGCACGGACATTCAAGAAGATATACCGGGAACGCCCGCTGGATATCGCCCTTGCAATTCCCGCCGGAACGCTGTTTCGGGGCGAGCGGCAGGATCTGGAGGAGATGGTGGGCAATCTGGTCGATAATGCCTGCAAATGGGCGCGGTCGAATGTCGCCGTCTCGGCCAGTGTGCGCCGGGACAACGACCGGACGCGGGTCATGATTACCATTGACGACGATGGTCCCGGACTGAAGGACGACGAACACCGGGACGTGCTGAAACGCGGGCGGCGGCTGGACGAGACCAAACCTGGCTCTGGTCTTGGCCTGTCGATCGTTGGCGACCTTGCCGCGCTGTATCGTGGCGTTCTGGCCTTGAGCCCTTCGCCCCTCGGCGGGTTGCGGGCAAGCCTCGATCTTCCGGGGGATGCGCGGGATCGCAGCTAGATCCGGTGTGTGCCGATGCGTGACATCATGTCACTTAGCTGGTCATCTTGCGGCCATTCAGGTTTTCTAATCGGGAGGTGGGAGATGGGAACGCAAGCATCCAGCATGAGAGCGTGGATGCAGGCTGGAAACCGGTTTTACGGTTGGCGCGCGGCATTGTGCAATTATAAGAGTTCTAGGCGAAGTACGATTCGATAGTATGATGCTTTCATGGTAACGCATCGGAACGGATATAATGCCGGACAGTGTGAAGCTCTGCGACGGATGCCGGTCGCAGAAAAAACAGGGTTAGAGCATTTTCCGCCTGAAAGAGAAATCGTCAGGCGCAGAAAAGCACAGTGATCTTAAAAGGTTAGAGCAGATTGCATTCTTCTTTATACAATCTGCGTCAGGTCTGAAGCGGTCAACACAAGCGTGAGCCTCATGTCGATTGGTCTTGTCATTATATGGTTCGTTATCGCTGCCATGGTTGCCGTCGCGGTTGCCTCGTTGCTGTGGTCCCTGGCCAGTAATACCGGTAAAATGCAGGGGCAGACCGCCGATGCAGTGTTCTATCGCGACCAGATCGATGAAATCGAACGGGATCGGGCCAAGGGCAACCTGACGGATCAGGAAGCCGAAGCTGCAAAGGCCGAAGCGGCGCGGCGATTGCTGCGGGTGTCCCGTGAACATGGGGATGCGGAACTGGAAACCGATGGTGAGCCGTTTCTGCGCCGCCGCCGGGGTGCCGTCGCTATCGTTACGCTTCTCATTCCGCTGACGGCGCTTGTTGCTTATGGGTATATGGGGATGCCACAAACAGTCGGCATGACCCAGTCGCAACTCGCTGTTGAGGGGCGGAAGCTCGAACTGCAGAGGTATATCAAAGAGCACGAGAAGTATCTGCGGGGCAATCCAGCTGATGCCGAGGCGATGGAACGGCTTTCCAGTGCCTATCTGATGGCGGGGCGTGCGGACGATTCCAAAAAGACATTCGAGAAAATTATCGCCCTGAGCGGCGAAAACAGCGAATTATTGCTTCGCCGTGGTGAAGCCCTGATCCGAATGAGCGGCTCAACCACAACGCCCGAGATGCGGGGGCTGTTTGAGCGGGCGGTCAAGCTGGACCCAAAATCTGAAAAAGCGAAGCTGTTCCTTGCGGGAACCCTGGAACAGGAAGGCAAACGAGATGAGGCGGTTACGCTTTACAAGGCGATTATTACCGGCTCTTCTTCTCCCCAGATAACGGAATTGGCGCAAAACCGGGTGGAATACCTGACCGAGAGCCTGCCCAAGCTGCTCGGCAACATCCGTGCCTTGGAGGAGAAGGTCGGGCAGAACCCGCAGGATGCCGATGCCTGGGAAGAACTGGTGCAGAGTTATGTATTCTCCGGACGCCCCGCCGATGCCGATAAGGCCTTCAATAAGGCTGTTGGCATCCTCGGTGAAAACGCCGGTCTCCTGACCGCTTATGGCGAGGCGTTCGTGCGGATACAGGGAGGGGACGTTCCCCCTGAGGCGCAGAGCCTGTTTGAGCGCGCCCTCAGAAAAGATCCGAATTCCCTGATCGCCCGGTATTATTTGGCGTTTGCCGAGGAGCAGGCCGGGAATGTTGCCGAGGCCGTTGCACGCTATAAAGCCATTGTCACTGCGGCACCTGCTTCTCCTCAAGGCAGAATGGCGCAACAGCAGATCAATGTTCTGACCGGAGCATCTTCGGCACCGCAGATGGGCGACATCGATTCAATGGTCGCGGCTATGGCGGATCGTTTGGATAAGAATGGCGGCAACGTCGAGGAATGGGAGAGGTTGATCCGCTCTTATGTGACATTGAAGAACAAGCCCAAGGCGGAGGAAGCGCTGAAAAAAGCGCGCACGGCCTTGCGCGAGGATAAGGACAGCCTTGCCCGGATCGAGCAGGTTGGCCGGGAAATGAAGTTGACGGAGGTAACCGAGTAATGATGACCCGTAAACAGC
>JAVBRX010000004.1:0-55226 GCA_031547465.1 Microvirga sp.
TCGTTCGGCTCCCGGAACAGGGCAGTGGCATCAAGACCGTTGCGGGCGGCGCAGATCGCCGTCAACTCCCAGTTGCCGAGATGCGCGGAAAAGAAAATTCCCGGTTTGCCATCGTCACGTAATGCAAAAAAATGCTCCAGACCGTCGAACTCGCAGCGTCCCGACACATCCGGCTGACTGACATCGAAATCGACCAGTCGCCCGAGATTGGCGTAATCCGCGCCCGTGCGACCGAGATTGTCCCAGGCTCCAAGGGCGATACGCTTGCGCTCCGCCTCATCCATCTGCGGAAACACGGCGCTTAAATTCGCCATAGCGATGCGGTGCGCCTTGAGGAATGGGCCGAAAGTGCGAGCAAGGAAGCCACCGAGATTGCTCGTCCGGTCCGGCCCCAACAGGCGCGCAACCGCAAACACGCCGCGCACAAGGCCCAGCATGATACCCTCGGCAAGAGCCGTTCCGATGCCGCGTTTCCGTTTAGTCAAATGCAGAAGCCCCAGCAGTTAGCGCTTTTGATCCAACAGGATCGGCAGAGCGCTTAGAGCAAAATGCGCCTCGTTCGCCCCCACCCTGAACGGTTGGAGACACCGATAGCGGATTACCCGCGCAATGAATGGATAGCAAGGGCGGGAGACTGGCGAAACGTGAGTGTCCCCGGTTGCACGTTATTGCCCCCCGGCAAGCAGGCGCTCCAGGTTGCCACTTTGCCCTGCCAACTGCTGGACACTGTCGCCGTATCTTCCGATCAAAATCCGGAACCGCTCCTGAAGAGTGGCATCATCGTCCGGCTCGATCGTCAGGCCATTGATTCTCGCCGTTTCCCTGTTCTCATCGAGAAAGCGACCGATCTCCACCATCGCATCTATCGTTGTGAGCAACGCCGGGACATAATCCTGCACGGCTTTTGCCGGTTGCGTGACGGTTCGGGCGAAGGCCTTGTCATAGACTGCCTGCACGATATCAGGCTGCTTAAGGGCCGCCTTTGCAGCGTTGGCTTTCGCCACCTGCTCTGCCAGCACGGTGCCGGTCGTTGCGGCAATCCGCTCTCGCAATGTGGCAACGTCCCGCCAACGATCCCGCAGGTTCTCCAGTGACTTGAGATCGTGTGCAAGGGCGGAGAACGCGCGGATATTCTCCATTTCCCGATCCATCGTCACAGTGAAATCGGCGATCACCCGATAATCGGCGGCATAGGGGCCGAAACTGCGCATCTCGCTTTCGTCCGGCGACGGCACATTGACCCCCGGTTGATCGACGATCTGCGTTTGCAGGAACGCTACGAAAGCGCGGCTTTCCGGTGTTGTCTCGCGACTATCGCCACAAGCCGCCAGAACGAGGAGAGAAAGAACGAATCCGATGAGGGCAATATGGCGTGTAAAGCTTGAAAACACTAGCATCTCCCGGTTTCGACAACCGGGTTTTCTATGCTATCGCTTCGCCTTTTTCAATGCCACCAGCATTCCCGAACGTTATGCAATACCATCTGAACTTTGAAGCACCTTCTCTAAAGCGCAAACCACAAAAGCCACTCGGCGGCCCAAGCCAGCATACTGGCCGAAGCTCCACCAACAACCCCGGCAAGGATGCCCGCAAACGACCCACAGGCTGCCACTGCCACGGCTCCAGAGAGTTTGCCACCAGCTTTTTTCACTGTGAACCTCGATTTTTCCACTGTGAACCTCCTGGCACTTTTTGTCGCTTTCACAGTCCTGACGACCTCATGCCGTCCTGTTGTTTCATCATAATTGCAACCTATGGCGCATACCTTCCCTTTCAAGGATGTCGAACCGTGACCTCACCCTAATTGATGAATGCAACCCGTTCAGATAGGATTGTGCAATCGACAGGGTTACGTTTGGAATTAAGTGTTACAAACATCATCGATCCGATTGAAATGTCGATGATTGCCTGTGCTGAGAGTTCCGACGAATTTCTGTTGCATGCCCTGTTTGACGCTCTGCCGATCATTCAAGGATTGCGGTTTCGATAATTGCAATCGTCGTGAAAGCCCGGTCAGGGCAGCGGATTCAACGGCCTTATCACATTGGCCAACTCAACCGGTTTTAACCTCTCAAGGGGTATCGTCATGAAGATTTCCGCTCTCGCCTTCGCTACCGCCGCCGCCCTTGCGGTGTCCGGCTTTTCTGCTGCGGCGCAAACCTACAAGATCGGCCTGTCCAACGGCTGGGTCGGCAGCGAATGGCGCACACAGATGATCGAAGAGGCGCAAGCCGCCGCCACCGCCTGGAAAGCGAAAGGTGTTACTGTCGAAGTGGTGGTACAAAGCTCCAATGTCGATGTGCCGGGACAGATTGCGCATGTGCGTAACTTCATCAACCAGGGCGTCAACGCCATCATCATCAACCCGAACAGCCCGACCGCCTTCGATCCGGTGTTCAAGCAGGCGAAGGAACGGGGCATTCTGGTGATCGCCACCGACGCCGAAGTCTCCTCCAAGGATGCTCTTTATGTCGGCATAGACCAGAAGGCCTGGGGCGCAGCGGGAGCCAAATGGCTCGCCGAGGCACTCGGCGGCAAGGGCAATGTCGTGGCGATCAACGGCGTTGCCGGACATCCGGCCAACGAGATGCGCGTCGCCGGTTATCGTGAAGTGTTCGCCAAATATCCCGGCATCAAGATTGTCAACGAAGTGAACGGTAACTGGGATCAGGCACAGGGCCAGCAGGCGATGCAGAACCTGCTCGCCACCTATCCCGACATCAACGGCGTCTGGGTGCAGGACGGCATGGCCGCCGGAGCCTGGAAGGCGATCATGAACGCCAAAAAGACCAACATCGCCGCCACCGGTGAAATCCGCAAGGATTTCATTGATCTGTGGAAAGCCGACAAGCTCAATTCCGGTGCATCCGTCAACCCGCCCGGCGTGATGGCGAGCGCCCTCAACGTCGCCGTGCTGATGTTGCAGGGCAAGCAGTTGAAGAATCCGGCCACCGCCGGCCAGTACGGCAACGCCCTCTATCTGCCGATCCCGTTCATCGATTCGAAGAATCTCGATCAGGCGAGCAAAGCACTCGAAGGCAAGCCAGGCTACTATTCCTTCACCAGCCAACTCTCGATCGAAGATGCAGAGAAGCTGTTCAAGTAAGATTTGAGAAACAAGGTTTGAAAGAACGGGTTGCGGACGGGGTTTCACCCGCCGCAACCCTGAGGACCGGCGGAGTTCCCGGGATGGCCGAACTACAGATACGGGACGCACGCAAGGCTTACGGCGTCACGCAAGCCTTGAAAAAAGGCGATTTCGATCTCACGGCAGGCGAAGTGCATGTTCTGATCGGCTCCAATGGGTCCGGAAAAAGCACCCTGTGCAAGATCGTCTCCGGCAGCGTGAAGGCGGATGCCGGCGAGATCGTACTTGATGGCCGCCCCATCACCGTTTCCGGTCCGCGCGCCTCGCGGGCGCTCGGTGTCGGCGTGTTCTATCAGGAACTGAGCCTCGCCGCCCGCCGCACTGTGGCAGAAAACATCTGCCTCCCGGCCCTGCCGGTGAAAGCCGGATTGTTCATCGACCAGGATAAGCTCAATATCACCGCCGCCCGTTACATCGCCGAATTCGCCGATGTCGCGGGCGCAGGTTTTTCCGCCGATGCGCCGGTCGAAACCCTGCGTCCGGACCAGCGGCAACTGGTCGAGATCATGAAAACGCTCGCCTCCGAAGCGCCCATCCTGATCTTCGATGAACCGACCTCCGCCCTCGACCGCGCTCAGGTCGAACGGTTTTTCGACATTTTGCGCCGCCTGAAGGATGAAGGGCGGGCGATGATTTTCATATCGCATCGCATGGATGAAATTTTCGCCATCGGCGATCGGGTAACGGTGATGCGCGACGGCGAAACGGTGGCAAACATGCGCATCAGCGACACGAACCCCGCTGAAATCGTCCGGCACCTTGCCGGGCATCATGAGGATCTGACGGTCACCGTTTCCCCCCCGGCGACCCAGGCAACGGACGCGGATGAAGCCCTGTCCGTCCGACAGCTTTCCGGTAAGGGTATCCGCGATGTGTCGTTCATGGTCGCCAAGGGCGAGATCGTCGGTTTCGGTGGCCTGCACGGTCAAGGACAATCCGCCGTGCTGCGCGCCCTGTTCGGGGCGCATCCGGTGTCAGGAGGAACCATTACGCTGAACGGTGTTCCGCGACAGATCGGCTCGCCGGGTGCGGCTATACGGCTCGGCTGCGCCTATGTCTCGGGCGACCGTGGTCGCGACGGAGTTCTGACCGGGCGTCCGATCCTTGAAAACACCACGCCTGTACATTTCCTGCGGCAGAAGATGCTGCTCACCCGGCCAAACCGCATCGCTGCTGTCGCCTCAAAAGCGCTGATGGCGCTCAAGACCAGATTTCAATCCCTCCATCAACCGATCAACGCACTTTCCGGCGGTAACCAGCAGAAAATCGTCATCGCCCGCTGGCTGATCGACCGTCCCGATATCCTTTTCCTCGACGATCCGACCAAGGGCATCGACCTAGCGACGAAAACCGACTTGTTCGCCCTAATCCGTCAGCTTGCCGCCGAGGGCATGGGCATCGTGCTTTATTCGTCCGAGGATGCGGAGTTGCTTGCCAATTCCGACCGTATTCTGGTGTTCAACGGTGGCTCCATCACCCGCGAACTGACCGGGGCCGATCGTACCCGGTTCAATCTCACCCAAGCCGCATACGAGGCCGCGCGATGACGAACGGCTCCGCCCTTTCGCAGAAAAACAGTGGTGTGAAAGCATTTCTGGCGCGTTACCCATTCGCGCCCGCATTCATCATTCTTACCATCCTGTTCGCCCTCAACGGCTATTACGAGCCGCGCTCCTTGAGTTTCTGGGCGATCAAGGGCCTGTTCAGCACCTATCTCGCCCTGATGCTGCTCGCCGTCGCCCAGACCTATGTGGTGTTTTCCGGCGATATCGACCTCTCGAACGGGGTCATCCTCTCCCTCGTCAATGTCGTCACCGTCGTACTGATGGACAAACTTGGCGGCGGGGCGGGAAGTATCCTGCTCGCCTGCCTGATCGGCGTTCTCACTGGCGCGCTATGCGGCCTCGTCAACGGCATCCTGGTCGCCGGGCTTCGGCTGCAGGCCATCGTCACCACCTTCGCCACCAGCATTTTTTTCGGCGGACTGGCGCTCACCGTCCTACCCGTCTCCGGTCTTCCGGCACCTGAACTTTTCTGGACAACCTATGGCGGTAGCGTGTTCGGTATTCCCTTCGTTTATCTAGCCATCGTTTTCATCGCTGTCGTTCTCGCCGTTTTCATCCGTACCCGACTCGTCACACAGATGCTGGCCGTTGGCGACGACGCGCTGGCCGCCTATCAGAGCGGCCTCCCGGTCGTCGTCGTCCGCATCAAAGGATATGTTCTATGCGGTGTGTTCGCGGCACTCGCCGCCTTGTGCATCACCGGCGACACCGCAAGCGGCGATCCTATCGTCGGCGCAAAGATGACCCTGAACGGCATCGCCGCCGTAGTCCTCGGCGGCACGGCGCTTTCCGGTGGATTCGGCACGGTATCGGGATCTATGGCCGGGGCGCTCATCATCGGCCTTATCAGTTCGCTAGTTGCGTTTGTCGGCATTCCGTCGGACTGGCAGAACCTCGTTCAGGGCCTTGCAATCCTAGCCGCCCTGATGGCCGGCATCCTTATCAGCCGGAGCACACGCGCATGACGGTGGAACACACCTTCGGCATGAAAGTAGTGGCCTCTCTCAAGGAGCCAATTCTGATTGCGGCGATTTTGGTCATGCTGCTGCTCGCCATCGGGGAATGGTACAAGCCCGGCTTCGCCTCGTTCCAGCAGATCATGAGCCTTGCCATCGTCGCCGCCGTGCTGGGCATCGTTGCCGCCGGGCAGAATCTCGTTATCCTCGGCGGACGTGAGGGCATCGACCTGTCGGTCGGCGGCATTGTCTCCTTATGCGCAATCGTTGCTGGAAATTTCATGGACGGCAACGATTTTGGCATTCCGCTCGCCCTTACAGCCGCTCTCGGCGTCGGTGCCCTGATCGGACTGGTCAACGGGATCGGCGTCACGCTTCTGCGTATTCCGCCCCTCGTCATGACGCTCGGCGTACTTTACGTTCTGCAAGGGCTGATTGTGGTAATCCGCAACGGCATTCCCTCCGGCAAAGCCGCGCCTGCCCTTTCCAGCTTCATGACCCAACCGGTGTTGTTCGGAGTGCCGGGCATCCTCTGGCTCTGGATCGGCCTCGGCCTGCTGATGGCCTTCCTGCTGCGCCGCACCGTACTTGGCTACCGCATCTATGCCATCGGTGCGAACGAACAGGCGGCGCGGATGGCAGGAGTGCCGGTCAAGACGGTGCGAATTTTGCTTTATGTCATGTCTGGAACGTTCGCCGCCCTCGCCGGTGTCTGCCTGCTCGGTTACACGGGATCGTCATTCTCGAATGTCGGCGAACAATACATGCTGCCGTCGATCATCGCCGTAGTTCTCGGAGGAACGCCGCTCTCCGGCGGCAAGGGCGGTTATGCGGGAACCATGGTCGGAGCGGTTCTGCTGAAGGTTCTGGAGAGTGTCCTGACAACGGCCAACATCAGCGAAGCCGGGCGGCAGATGGTGTTCGGCGCGGCGCTGATCGTGCTGATGCTGTTCTATGGACGCGGGCGAGCCATGAGAAATTGAGATGAACCATAAGCTTAGCACGGTTCCGTAACCGGCAATGGTCACGGACGCAACGGAACAACGAAAGGAAGCGGCCATGAGCACGATCAAACGGGAAAGGCTTCGCGTCGGCTTTATCGGCACGGGCTTCATCGCCCAGTTTCACCTGAAATCCATGATCGGCGTGCGTAATATCGACGTCACCGGCGTCTATAGCCGCCAGGAAAAGAACCGGGCGCGATTCTGCGCTCTGGCCGACGAACTCGGCCTCGGTCCCTGTAAAAGCCATGACAGCCTGGAAAGCCTGCTGCGCGACCCGAATGTCGATGCGATCTGGCTGCTATCGCCGAACTACACTCGTCTCGACGCTATGCGCACCATCCATGCGGAAGTGATCTCGGGCCGCAGCAAGGTATTCGCGATCGCCTGCGAGAAACCGCTCGCCCGCACCGTTGCCGAAGCACGGGAGATGCTGCACCTCGCCAACGACGCCAGGCTGAACCATGGCTATCTCGAAAACCAAGTATTCTGCACTCCGGTGCTGCGTGGCAAGGAGATCGTCTGGCGGCGTGCCGCCGCGACCACCGGGCGGCCATACCTCGCCCGCGCGGCAGAAGAACATTCCGGCCCGCACGAAGCCTGGTTCTGGCAGGGCGACAAACAGGGCGGCGGTGTGCTGTCCGACATGATGTGCCATAGCGTCGAAGTCGCCCGCCACCTTTTGACCGCACCGGGCGCACCGCGCAATTCGCTGAAAGTGAAATCAGTCAACGGCACCGTCGCCAATCTCAAATGGACACGCCCCGCTTATGCCGCGCAACTGGCAAAGCGCTACGGCAAGGATGTCGATTACCGCAACCACCCGTCGGAGGATTTTGCCCGCGCTACCGTCGTCCTTGAAGACAGGGACGGCACGGAAGTGATGATCGAGGCGACGACCTCCTGGGCCTATGTCGGCGCAGGGCTGCGCATCCAGCTCGAACTGCTCGGACCGGAATATGCGATGGAATTCAATTCCCTCAATTCGGGCCTGAAGATCTTCATGTCGCGCGAGGTGAAAGGCTCGGAAGGCGAGGATCTGGTCGAGAAGCAGAACGCCGAACAGGGACTGATGCCGGTCCTCGAAGACGAAGCGGGCGTCTACGGCTACACAGATGAGAACCGCCACATGACGGAGGCCTTCCGCAAGGGCGAGAAACCACTGGAAACCTTCGACGACGGACTGGCGGTGATCGAGATCCTCATGGGCCTCTACCGTTCGGCGGAGATCGGCGAAACGGTGCAGTTCCCCGCCCCCGAGCTTGAGCAATACGTGCCGCCAGTCGCACGGCGCTGAGGCGTGTCAGGTCTTTGGCAAGGTACTCTTACGCAGCCATGTCTGCCCGACAATTTACTTGTCGGGCAGATTCCTTGTCGGGCAGGTAATCTTCTACCCGATTCTTGACTTTCCGGCGGATTTCCATCATGTAACGCCGCCTGCCCCACGGATGATTCCGGGCGCGGGACATTTCGGCTGCGTGACGAAGGCGATCATTTCGCATTTTCCTGCCGATTCCAACATCATACATTTTGGCAGCCCAGGCACGCGGGGATGTCTCACCCCGCGTGGAACGGAACAGTTCGTTTCCGCGCCTGTTCGCGTCTACGACGGATGAACGATCCGCCAGGGGGCGCTCTTGGAAAGAAACATTTTTTGACGACATTCACCGACCTCGGCCTTGCCGAGCCGCTTCTCCGCGCGGTTGCCGCAGAGGGCTACACCACTCCAACTCCCATTCAGCTTCAGGCCATCCCTTACGTTCTTGAGGGTAAGGATCTCATGGGCCTTGCACAAACCGGAACCGGCAAGACGGCGGCGTTCGCCCTGCCAATCCTGCACCGGCTGATCCTCAACAAACGTCGCCCGCCGCGTTTCGGCTGCCGGGTGCTGGTGCTTGCGCCAACCCGAGAACTGGCGAGCCAGATCGCCGAGAGCTTTCGCGTTTACGGAGCGCGGCTCAACCTGCATATAGCCACCGTATTCGGCGGCGTATCACACGGGCCGCAGATCAAGGCACTGCAACGCGGCATCGACGTGCTGGTGGCAACGCCGGGACGGCTGTGCGACCATCTCGATGCCCGCGCTGCCGATCTTGGCGGCACCGAATATCTGGTGCTGGACGAAGTCGACCAGATGCTTGACCTCGGCTTTTTCCGCTCAATCCGTAGAATCGTCGGCCTGCTGCCAGTAAAGCGGCAGAACCTGTTCTTCTCGGCGACGATGCCGGACGAAATCGCTGGCCTGGCGAAAGAGCTTCTCACCGATCCAGTGCGGGTCGCGGTCACGCCCGTCGCCACCACAGCGGAGCGGGTGGATCAGAAGGTGTTCCTGATCGAACGCGCCCGCAAGCGTGACCTACTGGCGGAACTGTTCGCCGATCCGGCCCTGAACAAAGCTATTGTCTTCACCCGCACCAAGCACGGCGCGGACAAAGTGGCGCAACATCTGGAACGGGCGGGTGTCTCGGCCTGCGCCATCCACGGCAACAAGAGCCAGAGCCAGCGTGAAAAGGCGCTTGCCACATTCCGTGACGGCCAGGCCCGCGCCCTCGTCGCCACTGATATTGCCGCCCGCGGCATCGATATCGACGCCGTGAGCCATGTCATCAATTTCGAGTTGCCGGAAGTCCCGGAAAGCTATGTGCACCGCATTGGCCGCACCGCCCGCGCCGGGGCCGGAGGCATTGCATATTCCCTGTGCGACGGCGAGGAACGAGCTCTGTTGCGCGCCATCGAAAAGCTGACACGGCAACGGATCGACACGGAAGACCGCTCCCGCCCCGGCGCGGAGGAATTTTCGGCTTCTGCCCCGTCTAAGCTGACAAAACGGCGTGGCGGAGCGACAGGTGCACCGTCACAAGGCCGTCCGTCGCCGGAGCGCGGCAGATCTGCAGCGCATACGAGCACGGGCAACGGCCCGGACCGGGAAGCCAGACAGACGGATCGCCCCGGCGATGCCCGCTCCGGTAAACCGTTCCGGCGGCGCAAACCGCAACGGCATGGAGCACAACAGGCGTTCGGAGACAACGAAAGCCTGCCCCGCAAGACACCCCGGCAGGCACGCCCCGCCCGCCGCCCCGGCTAGAGCATTTTGCGCTGAAGCGACACTCGGTTCGGCGGAATAAAATGTGAAAGCAAAGGAATCCGGAGCAGGATGCGTTTTGTGTAAACGCATCTTGTTCTGACGGGCGGTTTTCGGAGCCCGCGACCGATCCGAGATTCTTAAATCCACAACCTAGAAGCAAGCAGGTTGGAACCCTGCCTTGCCCAGAAGCGTCGACATTGCGCCTGTATTCATATATCTCTTTGAAATTACGTGATATTCTGCACGGAAGCGTCGCAATTCAGACGCAAACGACCGGCATCCACCATATTCATGGTCGCATATCCCGGCCTATAGACCCGTTCATACCGAGCGGGAGAGATTTCAATCGGCGCCAGACGCAGGACATGAGAAATCTGTCATTTCTCCCGACATTCACATTCGCAGGCAAGTATGCCATACCGACGCATCCAGACAGTATGGCACAAATTCTGATTTTGAGAGGCCACATGGCACGGTTCTACAAGCCACGTTTCAATAAACTTTTTCTATTTGCAACAATTGCATTCTTCGGTGTTTCCGGTTCGATGCAACAATCCGCCGAAGCGCCTTTCAGCCTGTCTTACGCACCCATCGTTTCCGCCCATGCGGCGCAGGATGTCACATTCGACAACCTTTCCTTCATCGTCGGCCCGGTGAAGATCAAGATCAATACGATCCGTATCGTCGGATCGACCTTCGATAAAACTGCCATTGAGACGCTGTTTTCCGAGAAAGACCCGGCGAAGCTTCAAGAGCTGCTGACAACGTTCTCCGCCACATCAATCAGCATCCCGAGCATTGAAGTGACGGCATCGCCGAAGTATTGGAAAGACAAGCCGGACTTCAAAAACGATTTCGACCTCATCTGGACGAACAGCGGCATTGAGATGCAGAGCATCGTCAATGGCCGGATTGCATCGGTGACGGTCAGTTCCGGAACCGGCAAGGGCTTCTTTAAGGACGGCGAGGAGAGCAATGCTCAACCGATTTCGTTCAAAGGAGATACGAAACGGCAAGTTATGGCAGATTTCGACCTGCCGCTGGCTGTGCGGTTTCTGATGACGACAGCAGATTCGAGCAAGACCTCGTTGCAACCCTTATTCCGCGATCTGGTACTCGATGGAATGACCTTGACCGCCGAGGGGTTGGACACGAAGGCAAAGAAGCCGTTCAAGATGGATTTGTCCTATGGGCGGGTGTCTGTGCCGGTTTACAAGGTTCGACCTTTTGAAAGCCGCGCTTATCTGGATCTGTTCAGCCCCGCGTTTTTCAAGGAAATCGAGAATATCGACAAGGCCGAAACCCCGGAAAAAGGCTTCCGTCTGTTTGCAGGCCTTTATGCAGATATTCTCTCGTCCACGTCCCAGAATTTTGAGGCGACCGATCTTCAAGCTAATGTTTTGGTGACCACTGATAACACGAAGCCGTTTCAGGTCGCCATCAAGCGGGTCTACACCAAAGATACCAATGGCATGATCGACTTGGGCTTCGAAGGCGTCGATGCCCGGCTCCAGAGCACGGAAACAGATCAGAGCAACCAGGGATTTTGCTTCAAACTCGGCTCCTACGGCCTGCACGGATGGTCGTATCAACCGACTGCTGAAAGGCTGCGCATCATTGCCAAAACCCCGAATCTCCTTGAAGAGTATTCCCAGCCTGCAAAGCTCATGGGAATGATCCCGACGATCGGCACCTGGTCGCTGAACGATCTGAACGTTTCGGATTGCACTGGCGGCGCGCCCACGACACTGGTTAGCATCAAGGGGGCGGAGATCGCAGTCACTGAACAGACCAACGGTATTCCTTCGAGCATGAAAACGGTGATCAACAATCTGTTCGTCGCCGAGAAGCTGTTTGCCGATTCGGATCCTGCTCAATATCTCAATCTCAAGGAGCTCAAGCTTTCGGCACTGTTCGACTATGCCTGGAACAAGAACACCCAGGATCTGACGGTCAACCACAATGCCACCGTCGATGGACTCGGCACGGTGAAGGCATCCGCTTCCGCCGGCAACATATCGGAACTGCTGTTCTCCGGCGATGAAACGGCAACGCTGGCGCTGATCGGCGCAACGGTTAAGGCGGTGGCGCTCGAAGTCGAGGACAAGGGCGGCGTCGACCGGGTCATGACCGTAGCAGCCCAGGAAAGCGACGTTTCGCCGGAACAATTCAAGACGCAGATTATCAGCATGGTCAGGCCAATGATCGAGATGATGACCGAGGGCAGGGAAGAGGGAACGATGCTCGCCAAATCGGTCGAGACATTCCTGAAAACGCCGGGGCGGCTCGCCATCGCTATCAAGTCCAAGAAAAGCAACGGTCTCGGCATGGCGGATTTCGCCGCCGCACAGAATGCCCCTTCCATCCTGTTCAACAAGGTAGATATGACGGTGACCAACCAGTAAAAGAATGCTGCCTCCGGCAAGGAAGCCGGGGCTTTTCATCAACCCCTCCCATGCAAGACCGCATGGGGGGGGGCCATTTTCAGTTGGTGGTTTTGGGTGTGGTCTCAAGGATGAATGATTAAACCGGCATTCACAATCTCCTGCCGCCATGCCATACCGGTCGGCAGCGTTCCATATTGCATATGAATCCGAGGGCTTGATGATATTCCGCACCAAAACCCGTCTCCTTGCAGCTGTCGCCGTCATCGGCCTTGCCGGTTCCATTCATCAGTCCAGTCATGCGCCTTTCGGCGTAGCATTTTCTCCGGTAGCTACCGCCCATGCGGCGCAGGATATCGCCATCGACAGCCTGACCGCGATGGTCAGCGGCGTGACGCTCACATTCAAGAACCTCAGAATCGTCGGCTCGAACATCGACAAACCCGCGGTTGAGGCCCTGTTCAAGGAAACCGACCCGGAGAAACTGCAAAAACTCTGGGCTGCGTTCTCAGCGCAATCCATCAATGCCGATGAGGTTACGGTCTCGTATGGCCAGTTATCTGCTGACGGTAACGACAAACCAAGCATATCCAGCACCCAGACGATGCGCAATTATGTCATGCGCACCATCGCCAACGGTCGCGCTGCTTCCGCCGAGTTTGACAGCATGAAAGGCACGAGTGTCACTAGGACCGGAAACGCTCCGCCACAAACCATCGAAATAACATATGGCCATCAGTCCCTCAGCGATCTCGACCTGCTACTTGCCATCCGTTACTTGCTGACGACGGCGGTCCCGGAAAAGACAGAACTGCAACCTCTCATGCGTAACGTTGTTCTCGACAGCATCGCGATGGAGGGAGAAGCCGCCGGGCCGGATGGTCACAGCAGAGGTAAATACAAGTTCTCGGCAGGCCGTGTCTCGATTCCGGTCACTATGGTGCGGCCTTTTGAGTATCAGCCCTATATCTCAATCCTCAATGCGGAGTTTCTGGCGAAGCTGAAACAGAGCGACAATCTCCATTCCGCAGAAGGATTTCGAACACTTTTCGCTTTCTATGCGGATATCCTGTCGTCGCAATCTTTTGAAGTCGATATGTCGGATCTCAGGATGTCCATGAGTATTCCAACCGGAAAAGCCGCCGGGCTGGGGGGAATTACGATGACAATCAAGCGGCTGAAGGCCATTCCCGGAAATTGGGGAACGGAAGGATTCGATTTCAAAGTCAGCATTCCTGAAGGGAATAAATCTTTCTGTTTCGGCATGGATACACTTGGCGGCAGCGGCGGATCGCTAGAGCCTACACTCCAGGGGTTGCGCAATGTTCTCAAATCCGAGAACCTCGACGTGGCGTTCAAGGACAAGGCCAACATATTGCGGCTGATCCCGAAGATCGGCACCCTGTCGATGACCGGCATGAGCGTCTCGGATTGCACCGCCGGGGCGGCAACAATTCTCACCAACCTCAAGTCCTTTGAACTGGCGATACCTGAGCAGACCAACGGTATCCCGACGACTGCGAAACTGACCCTGTCCGATCTGTTCGTGCCAGAGACGGTGTTCGCCTCTACGCCTCCGGGCCAGGATCTCAACCTCAAGGAACTTAAGCTGTCGGCTCTGATCGATTATGCCTGGAACAAGGCCAGCGGCGATCTCGCAATCAATCATGTCGATGCGTCCGTCGCCGGTCTCGGCACGGCAAAACTGTCGGCGCAGTTCGGCAACATCCAGGAATTGTTGTTTTCGGGGAGCGATAACGCCGCCTTTGCGCTCATTGCCGCAACAGCCAAATCGCTCAACCTGTCTATCGACGACAATGGCGGTATCGACCGGATCATGGCGATGGGTGCGAACGACGAGGATCTGCCGGTCGAGGATTACAGGTCAGGGATGATCGAAACGGTCACGGGGAGCATCGGAATGTTGACCGGCGGCAAGGCATCCGGGACAAATCTTGCGAAGGCGATCGCCGCCTTTCTCCAGACCCCCGGCCACATCGAGATCGGCATCAAATCGAAACGGCCTAACGGTCTCGGCATGGCGGATTTTGCCGCAGCACAAAAAAACCCCGCTGCCCTGCTCGATAAGGTCGACCTGACCGCCACCAGCCGATAATCTGGTTGGCGGTTTAACATTCCCGTTGGGGCGTACCGGCCCGGCGGGATATATCTTGTTCCGTCAACGTTTTCCGGTCGTGCCCGGTTCAGCAATCAACCCGTCGACGGCAGCAGCGAGCGTCTGGTCCGCCCAGCGCATCCGGTTGATGACAGCCCCCGTATGGCGTCGCAGGCTGGCCAGCCCCGCCTCGCGCCGGTTGGCTTCGACGATATCCGCCTGATCCTGAGTCAGAGTGAAACTGTCCTTCTGCGCCGTCGTCGATAACAGACCGTTCGGTGATGCTGTCTCGATTCCGTTCTCGCCTCCGGTGGGCTGGATCAATGCCGTGAACCGACGCACCGCCCGCAATCCCGGCTCGAACGCTTCCAGTCCGGCGATTTGGGCGGCAGCATCCGGGCGGATAGTCCCCGTCGAAACAGCGGCCTCGGCGATGACGACGATTACCTTTGCCGCTTTCCTTGCTGCAAGGGCACTTTGCGATTGCAAATCCTGAATCGCTTCCGCCCTGTCGCCAAGCCGGTCGGTCCAAGGCGGGTTGCGCATGAAATCGGCCCCAAGGCGGTTAAGGGCCAACGCCATGGTCTGTAAGGCGGATTGAACCGCGAGATACCCGTCAATCGCCAGCACACCGTCAATGACGTTATCCTGTAGACGCTCGAAACCAAGTAACTCGGCCATGCGCTCCCGAGGATTAGCGATTTCGGCATGGGGGGCGGCAACGGTTCCCATTGGCGAACGGTCGATCTGGCGCATCGCAAGCGTCATCCGGTCGCCGTCGCGCATCAGCATATCAAACAGACCGAACAGATAAGGCCGCCATGCAATCGGCTCCGGAGACGCTTCATGGGGGATTGCCGCCGAGAACGCAGCCTCATCGCACCGCGCTACCGCCAGCACAAGACTTGCAGCATCGAATAGCGCATCGGTCAGAACGGCAAGCCTATCCTTCAGCGCCATGCGGAACATGGTGTGATCGACATCGAGACCTATGCGAAAGGCTTTCAGCCTGTCGGTCAGAGGCGCACCGGCCTTACGAGCCAACCGCTCCAGAGCCTCGTCGACAAAATCTCCCGCCCCTTCGTCCGGTATTGCCCCTTCATCCGCTTCCCGCTCAATTCCCCGTAGCGCATTGAGGGAGAGGGCCGCATCCTCCAGGGAGAGGAAACCGCATTCCGCCATCGTCACCGTGCTGGCATAGTCGATGCGCATGAGATAGCGCCAATAATGGCGTAAAAGGCTTTCGCGCGAGGGCGCGGGCGCTGCGTCATGCACGACATCGTCCAACATGCGAAAGGTTTTCAAGGCCAACTCCGGGAACTGCAACCATTACAGTCACGTAACAAAATAAGAATTTTCAGTCCCTTAAAATATTTTGCAGACAAAATGAATCGTAAAGTGAGTGAAGATTGTTTTTTATATTTCAGACTCCGCCAACGGGAAACGTCCGGTGCAGTACGCCGCCCGGCATCGGCTCTTCGACCCCGGTCGTGGCCGGATAGCTCAATGGCAGCCCGCGTAGCGAGCGCACTGCCAGATAGGCAAAAGCCTGCGCCTCCAGCAGATCGCCATTCCAGCCGACTTGCTCCACCGACTCCACCGGCGCTGCAAGCCGCCCAGCCAATTGGTTCATGACAAAGCGGTTTTGCCGCCCGCCTCCGGTCACGAGCCAGCGCAACGGTTGCTTCGGCATGAGCCGCATGGCAGCCACTACAGCCTCGACGGTGAACGCAGTCAAGGTTGCTGCCGCATCGGCGTCGTCGAGCGCAGTGACCGGCCCTGCCCAACGATGGAAAGCGTTCCGATCCAGGGATTTAGGCGCTGGGCGGGAAAAATACGGATCGTCCAGGAAAGCCCGGACCAAAGCGGCTTCCACATTTCCGGAGGCGGCAAGCTCTCCGTCCCTATCATAGGGTTTGCCGAATCGCTGCCGCATGAAATCGTCGATCATCGCGCAGGCAGGGCCGGTGTCGAAAGCAATCATCCGCTCGTGATCCAGATAGGTGACGTTGCCGACGCCACCGAGATTGAGCACCGCCAGAGGCTGCGCCAGACCGGACGCCAGGGCGCGGTGATAGACCGGCACGAACGGCGCACCTTCGCCGCCAGCAGCGACATCGGCATAGCGGAAACGATCCACAGTGGAAATGCCGAGATGCTCCGCCATCCGCGTTCCGAGGCCCAATTGCCGGGTGAACCGCTCATGCGGGCGATGCAGCACCGTCTGACCGTGAAACCCTATCAGATCGACGGATTGCAGCGTGAGTCCTTCATCGTCCAGAAATTGTTTCACCGCATCAACATGCGCATCGGTGACAGCCTCTTCCAGATCCGTCAGCGGCTCATGCCGCGCCTTTTCGGGCATTCCAAGCAGAGCGCTCAGCGCCTCGCGCAATTGCGGCGGATAGGGAAACGTGCGGCCCGGCCCTGCCGTTACGGTGGATTCGCCGTCAGTGACAATGATGGCGATATCGATCCCATCCATCGACGTGCCGCTCATCAGCCCAAGTGCCCGCAACAGCGTGAACGGGCGGGATTTTTCGGCTACCGGGAGAATTGCCGTCACGTCGAACAGTTCTCTTTGCGAAGGAAATGCGGAAAGCGCGTTTGCAACGCCTTCACTCGCCGCCAAACGAACTGCATCGTCTGTCCTGCGACCCGGGTGTTTTGTCAAGCCTCGCAATCTCCCGGCTATCAGCCGTCAGACCACAACCGGCTGCGCCTTCTGCACTCCAACGCCGAACACGCGCTTGTAGCGTTCGATTTCATCTGTCGGCCCCATCGCCTTCGATGGATTGTCCGACAGCTTCACCGCCGGATGGCCGTCTGCCGAAATCACCTTGCAGACGATGGAGATCGGGTCCAGCGCCTTATCAGCGGCGAGACCGCGGAAATCATTGGTCAGCAGGGTTCCCCAACCGTAACCGATGCGGATGCGTCCATGGAAGTGCTTGTGAATCCGGCAGATCATATCGACATCAAGGCCATCGGAGAAAATCACCAGCTTCTTTGCCGGATCCTGACCGCGTTCGCGCCACCAGGCAATCGCCTCTTCTCCGCCCTCTATTGGATCGGCGGAATCGACCCGCAAACCCGTCCAGTTTTCGATCCAGGACGGAGCGTTCTTCAGAAAATTGGCAGTGCCGTAGGTATCCGGCAGAGAGACACGCAGATTGCCTTTGTAATCCTCCTGCCAGTCGGACAACACCCGGTAAGGCGCGTCCGCCAGTTCCGCATCGGTGCCGCTCAGGGCGGCATAAACCATCGGCAGTTCATGGGCGTTGGTACCGACCGCCTCGACCTCGCGGCGCATGGCGATCAGGCAGTTGGAGGTGCCGGTGAAGGCATCGCCCAAGCCCTCGATCATCGCTTGAACGCACCAGTCCTGCCACAGGAACCCATGCCGCCGCCTTGTGCCGAAATCGGCGACGCCGAGGTCCGGCAGCGGCTTGAGTATCTGGATCTTCTCCCAGACCCGCGACATCGCCCGGGCGTACAGCACCTGCAACTCGAATTTCGCCATAGTCCTGAGGACTCGGCGGGAGCGCAGTTCGTTGAGGATGGCAAGCGCCGGAATCTCCCACATGGTGGTCTCGATCCATGGGCCGTGGAAGGTCAGCACGTATTGTCCGTCCTGCTTTTCAAGCAGGTACTCGGGAAAGCGGAAAGATTCCAGCCAATCCATGAAATCCGGCGAGAACATCTGTCGCTTGCCGTAAAACGTGTTACCGCGCAGCCAAGTGGATTCGCCGCGGCTCAATCTCAAGGTCCGGACATGATCGAGCTGTTCGCGCAATTCCTCAGGGTCGATCATATCCGCCAGCCGCACGGATGTGGTGCGGTTCTTGATGCCGAACGTCACCGCTGCGTTCCGGTGCCGCCGAAAAATCGTCTGTGCCATCAAGAGCTTGTAGAAATCGGTATCGAGAACCGAACGGATGATCGGATCAATCTTCCAGGTGTGATTATAAACACGCGTGGCTATGTCGTTCATTGCCTGCACCGACCCTGCTCCTGCATACCCAGCCTCCTATAAACAACAACCCGCATAAATACCACTTGGACGGCCCGGATTGTTCGGTAATGGCGTCATCATGGGCAAAACGATTGACCATGACTATCCTGCGGGGGCATATGAACCGGCTAACGCCGACAGCGCAGAAACCAATTGCAATTGCTTCCGGAACCTATGACACGCAACCACTTCCCTTCAATCGCCAGCATCCGCAGGGCCACAGCATGACGACCGGTAGAACCGGCCCCGATCCGTCCGGTCTCCGCTCCGGTGAGGTGACCGTTGCGTATCAGCCGAAAAACGATGCCGCCGTCGATTTCATCGGCACGATCCAGACACCTTGGAAGACGCGCGAGGATTGCCCGAGACAGGGCGGCCCTGACGGCCCCTTATGCCGGATTAAGGTGTTTCCGCCGTGGGAACCGGGGCTGACCGGGCTGAACCCCGGCGATCGGTTGGACATTCTGTACTGGATGCATCTGGCGCGGCGGGACATCGTTCTGCAAAAACCCCATTCCCGCCCCGAAGGTGCGGGCGTCTTTGCCCTGCGCAGCCCTGTCCGCCCCAATCCGATCTCGATCTCGACCGTCGCCCTCGTTGCCATCGACGGCGCGGAACTGACGGTGCGCGGCCTCGACTGCATCGACGGCACGCCGCTCATCGACATAAAACCGAAACTGGACATCAAGCCGAAGCTGGAATATCGCCCGCCAACCTCCCGCTGATCCGATAAAATATCATTCGCCCGCACCGTATCGATTCATTACAATGCCGGTTCAAACCAGCCGGACGGACCCGTTCAAGGAGTCTCATGTGACGATTACCTCGCAGCAAATTTTACAAGCGCTTTCAACGATTACCGCCGATCCGTCCGGGCAGGGCCTCACGGCTTCGGGGCGTTTGTCGGATATCGTCATCGACGCCGGAAAGCGGATCATGTTCTCGATCGCCATCGCTCCGGACGAAGCGGAGAGCATGGAGCTGGTGCGAGCGGAAGCCGAACGCATCGTCCGTAAACTCGCCAGCAAGGAACAGGTGTTCGTCAGCCTCACCGCCGAACGTCCACCGGGACAAGCTTCATCCGCGCCGCCCCGGCAAGCCGAAAAATCGTCTGCAAAGTCCAAGGCCACGGTGCAGAGCATTCCCGGCGTCAAGTACATCGTCGCCGTCGCTTCCGGCAAGGGCGGCGTCGGCAAGTCGACCACGGCCTGCAACCTTGCCATCGCCTTGAAGCAACTGGGCCTGGAAGTCGGCCTACTCGATGCCGACGTCTACGGCCCCTCGGTGCCGAAACTGTTCGGCATCAACGACAAGCCGGTGATGCTGCCCAACAATACCCTTCAACCGCTTGAAGCCTACGGCATCAAGCTCATGTCCATCGGCTTCCTGGTCGAAGAGGATTCGGCGATGATCTGGCGCGGGCCGATGGTGATGTCGGCGATCACGCAGATGCTGCGCGACGTGACCTGGGGGCCGCTCGACGCGCTTGTCGTCGATATGCCGCCCGGTACCGGCGATGCGCAACTGACGATGGCGCAATCGACGCCGCTCTCCGGCTCCGTCATCGTTTCCACGCCGCAGGATCTGGCGCTGATCGATGCGCGGCGCGGGGTATCGATGTTCCAGAAGGTGGAAATCCCGATCCTCGGCCTGATCGAGAATATGGCGACCTTCACCTGCCCGCATTGCGGCCAGACCTCGCACATTTTCGGCCATGGGGGAGCGCGGCAGGAGGCGAAGCGTCTCGGCATCCCATTCCTCGGCGAAGTGCCGCTCAACATGACGATCCGCGAATCGTCCGACGCCGGGAAGCCGGTGACCGCCACGGACCCGGACGGCCCGCACGGGCGAGTCTATAAGGACATCGCCCAACAGGTGTGGGACAGCCTCACCAGCGGCGCAATGAGCCGCGCCGCGCCGAACATTGTTATCGAGTAAGGCGATGTGGTGCGAGACGCCGACGGATTCGCTTTCGACGATCGGCGTCATTCTTGCCGGGGGGCAGGCACGGCGCATGGGCGGCGGCGACAAGATGCTGAGAACAATCGGCGGCAGGCCGATCCTCGCCCATGTCATTGAGCGCCTTGCGCCGCAATGCCGCGTTCTGGTCCTCAGCGCCAATGGCGATCTGCAGCGCTTCGCCGCCTATGGTCTGCCGGTCGTCGCCGATGACATTCCCGGTTTTGCCGGGCCGCTGGCGGGCATCCTTGCGGCGCTCGACTGGGTTGCAGCGCATCACCCCAACATCCAATGGACCGTTAGCGTCGCTGCCGACACGCCGTTCATTCCCGACGATCTGGTCGAGAGACTGCACCGCGCCCGCACCGGCAGCAACCCCGCCGCCGCGCGTTCGGGCGGACGCAGCCACCCGGTCAACGCCCTCTGGCCGGTCCGGTTGCGCGACGATCTGCGCCGTGCGCTGATGGCAGACGGTCTTCACAAGGTCGAACGCTTCCTCGCCCGCCACGACGCGGATTACACGGAGTGGCCAGCAATGCCGTATGACCCGTTCTTCAATATCAATACGCCGGAGGATGCTGGGATGGCGGAGCAGGTTTATATGAGGATGGCGAAAGTATCTTAAATGAAATACCTATTGTTCATTATAGTTTTAATATTTACACCTGTAATTCCAGCGATAGCTGAAGAGCCACAGTATGTCGATGCGGTAACTGCGTACAGGCGAGCAGGTTACGATACAGCATTCCGCACTGCATTTGCGTTAGCAAAAAATGGAAATACAAAAGCACAATCAATGCTTGGTAGCTTATATGCTTATGGTCGCGGAACTCAGAAAGCCGATAAGGAAGCAGTGCGTTGGTTTACAGAAGCAGCGCAGAGTGGAGAAACCACGGCACAAGGCGCTCTCGGCTCAATGTATCTTCAAGGTCGCGGAGGGCTTGAAGCTAATCCTGAATTAGCAGCTTTATGGTTTCAGAAAGCTGCTGAACAAAACGATGTATTCTCTCAATACTTTCTTAGCGAAATGTATGCAAACGGGATAGGCGCCTCTAAAAATCCTGAAAAAGCTTCAAAATGAAAAGCTAAACTTAAAGAAAATATAAAACCTCTTATTGACTATCTTGGACAAATCAATAAAACTAAACCTTAGATTTTCTTTTCTTTCAGCAGAAGTGCAGATTGTAAATCTGCACTTCTGATCTAAGATTAACTAAACCTTTGCCACCCTGCCCCTTACTGTACCAAGCGCGGCCCAGTCGTCGTCGGATTGTCGTTCTCGGTCATGATGCCGAGGCGGCGGGCGACTTCGCTGTAGGCTTCGATCAGTCCGCCCATGTCGCGGCGGAACCTGTCCTTGTCGAGCTTGTCCTTCGACTTGATATCCCACAGACGGCAGGAATCGGGGGAGATTTCGTCAGCCAGCACGATGCGAGCCATGTCGCCTTCCCACAGACGCCCGGTCTCGATCTTGAAATCGACCAGACGGATGCCAACGCCGAGAAACAGGCCGGTGAGGAAATCGTTGACGCGCAGAGCCAGGGCCATAATGTCGTCAAGCTCCGGCGGGCTTGCCCAACCGAAGGCGGTGATATGCTCTTCCGACACCATCGGATCGTTAAGGGCATCATTCTTGTAATAGAACTCGACGATGGAGCGCGGCAGGGCTGTACCTTCCTCAAGGCCGAGGCGCTGCGCCAGCGAGCCGGCAGCAACGTTGCGCACCACGACTTCCAGCGGAATGATCTCCACCTCGCGGATCAACTGCTCGCGCATGTTGAGGCGGCGGATGAAATGTGTCTGAACGCCGATATCGTTGAGACACTGAAAGATATACTCCGATATCCGGTTGTTGAGTACGCCCTTGCCGTCGATGATCTCGTGTTTCTTGGCATTGAAGGCGGTGGCGTCGTCCTTGAAATGCTGGATCAGCGTTCCGGGCTCCGGACCCTCGTAAAGGGTCTTGGCTTTGCCCTCGTAAATACGGCGGCGGCGATTCATTGGGATATACCGTGGTTTGAGAAAGTCCATATCAGCGAATGTGGTTCCTGACTTCCGAAGCAGGGCCATCCGGCAGCGCAACACGCGCCGCTTGTAAAACCCCGCCGATGAGCCTCCGAACGAACCTTCACCCTATCCGATCCTCAGCCCCGGCACAATCGTGCATAATAGAACTGGATCGCCGGATAAACGTAGCTATTCTGAAGTCCTCAAATCCGCCGGTTGCAGGGCACTCTGCACCAAGGATTCCGACATGATCCTGGGGAGGAACACCGATGCGAATCAGCCTTACGGGTTTCGGGGGCGGGCATTGGAATAATCTGAAAAGAGGGCAGCATGACGACGTTCGATGAACGCGAAGACACATTCGAGAAGAAATTCGCCCTCGACGAGGAACTGCATTTCAAGGCAACGGCGCGGCGCAACCGTCTTCTCGCCCATTGGGCCGCCGAACAGATGGGGATGCAGGGCGAAGCCGCCGACGATTACGCCAGGGCTTTCGTCGTCAGCAACCTGCAAAGCAAAGATAACGAGATCGCCGGTAAGATTGCTGCCGCCCTGAAGGGTTCAGGAATCACGGCACAGGAGGAGGATATCCGCTCGCGCATGATCCTGTTATGGGAGGATGCGACAGCGGCGATCCTCGCCGGGCAATAGGGTTTATTCCTCCACCAGCAGGATATGCAGCCGCTTTGGCCCGTGCGCACCGAGTTGCAGCGTCTGCTCGATATCGGCGGAACGCGACGGACCGGTAACGAGCGTCACGGCACGCGGCAGCACTCCCTTGCCGAACGTGGCGCGCACTTTCTCCCACAGGGTTTCATAATCGCCGTAGATGTCCCTTGCCTGCAAAACAGCGATATGATTGTCGGGCAGGATGTTGAGAGACGGCGGATTATCCGGCCCGGAGAGAAATGCCAGCGTGCCGCTTTCGGCGATGCCGCCGACGGCGCGGGTGATCGTCACCGGATCGTCGCTTCGGCTCACGCCATGGCTGACGGTAAGCGATGCCTGCCCCCAAGCGAGAGCGGACAGAACCGGATCCGCGCCGAGGCGCACGATGGTCGGCTGTGCGTTCTCGCCGAGGAACTGCGCCACAGCCTGCGGAACACGGTTCAGGGCAGCAATGGTCTCAATGCTGGCTTTTGCCGCCAGGGCCTGCCTGCAAAACAGCATCACCCGTTCGGATGGCGGCAACTGGCCGCGTTGCGGGATCACGCCCTGCGGCGCGGCGGCAAGGCGCTCATCGACACTACGGATGCGCGAAGCTTCCCTACCCGTGATGCACAGCGAGCGACGGATGCCGGAGAGAATATCGTCCCGCGCATTCATGATGTCGTCCCCATGGATTGTGTTTTTCCGGCTCGTTCCTTGCGCCAGCGTTCCTGAAAGGTGAAGCCTTGCGGTGCAGGCAGATCACGGAACGCCGTCCAGCCATGAGCGAACGGTATTGTGGAAAAATTCCCCCGCTTGCGCCCGAAGCGGTACAGAAGCCGGGCCGCGAGTCTGAGCGTCAGACCATAAAACCCGGGATGGCTAGCGACAAACCCCCATAACCGCAAGCCCTTACGGGCGAGAACCGGCGTCAGGTGACGCTCGAATTCCTTTTCCCGCCAGTGCCGCATCATCTTCGGCAGCGGAATGCGCATCGGGCAGACATCTTCGCAGCGCCCGCAGAAGGTCGAGGCGTTGGGCAGGTGTCCGGTGCGCTCGATGCCCTTGAGCACTGGAGTCAGCACCGATCCCATCGGTCCCGGATAGATCCACCCATAAGCATGGCCGCCGATGGAATGGTAGACCGGGCAATGATTGATGCAGGCGGCGCAACGGATACAGCGCAGCATGTCCTGATACGGTGTGCCGAGCATGGCGGAGCGCCCGTTATCGAGTAGCACCACATGATAGTCCTGCGGCCCGTCAGGATCTCCGGCGCGTTTCGGCCCGGTGGAGATCGTAGTGTAGACCGACATCTCCTGCCCCGAGGCGGAACGGGCGAGGAGACGCATGATCTGGCTCATATCCTCCAGGGTCGGTACGATCTTCTCAATAGAAGCCAGCACGATATGAGTCTTCGGCAGGATCTGCGTCAGGTCGCCATTGCCCTCGTTGGTGACGATCACCGACGAGCCGGTTTCCGCCACCAGAAAATTCGCCCCCGTGATACCTACATCGGCGGCAAGAAAACGTTCGCGCAGCATCTTGCGGGCTTCGGCAAGAAGCAGCGGCGCGGTTGAGAGATCGCGATTCTCGTCCAGCCCGGTATGCGAACGGCGAAAATCGCGTTCGACCTCGGCTCGCCCAAGATGGATCGCCGGAGCGATGATGTGGCTCGGCGTCTCGCCGCGCAACTGGATGATGTATTCACCGAGATCGGTCTCGACCGGGGTGATGCCGGCCCGCTCCAGCCGGGCATTGAGGCCGATCTCCTCGGTGATCATCGACTTGCTTTTGGTGACGAGGCGCGCCTCCTTTTCCCGGCATAGCCCCAGCACGATCTCACATGCCTCGTTGGCGTCGCGGGCAAAATGCACGTTGCCGCCCGCCTCCCGGACCTTGGCCTCGAACCGCTCAAGATAGAGATCGAGATGAGTGAGAACGTGGTTCTTGATGTCGCGGGCATTATCGCGCAGCGCATCAAATTCCGGCAAGGCCGCCACCGCCCGCGCTCGCGTGGCAATAAAACCGGTCTTCATGTTACCGAGCGCTACCTGTAACGGCGCGTCACGCAGGGCCTCCGCCGCATTGGCCCTGAAATTCGGCGAGGTCAGGGGCGCACTCACGGTTTCCCCCCCTTACTCTCTCCCTCATCGGAACAACCGAGGGGCGGATCGTCCGTCATTCCGGCCAGCACTTCGGCGATATGGCGGCACTCGATCGGACTGCCGTCGCGGCTGAGCTTTCCGGCAATATTCATCAGACAACCGAGATCGCCGCCAAGCACCAGAGTTGCACCCGTAGACGTAACATCCGCCGTTTTCCGCGTGACGATGGCATTGGAAATGTCACCATATTTGACAGCAAAGGTGCCGCCGAAACCGCAACATGCATCCGGATCGGAGAGTTCGGCAAGCGACAGCCCCTTCACCGAGGCAAGCAATTTACGCGGCTGCTCGCGAATGCCGAGGGTGCGCAGGCCAGTGCAGGAATCGTGATAGGTCGTGGTTGCCTCAAGCGCGGCATCGACACCCGTCAATCCGAGAATATCGACCAGAAAGCTCGTGAGTTCATGGGTGCGGGCAGCAAACACCTCGGCCTTGCGCCGCCAGATGGGATCGTCGGCGAACAATTCAGGATAACCCGCCCGTACCGTCGCCGCGCACGAGCCGGAGGGAGCAACCACATAATCGACGCCCTGAAACGTCTCGATCATCCGTTCCGCCAGGGTACGGGCCGTCTGCCGGTCGCCGGAATTCAGGGCAGGCTGGCCGCAGCAGGTCTGCTTCGGCACTTCGACCCGGCATCCCGCCTGTTCAAGAAGTTTCGCCGCCGCAAACGCCACCGAAGGGCGCATCAGATCGACAAGGCAGGTGACGAACAGGCCGACACGAAACGGCTGGACTGGATCAAGGACGGACACACGGGAAACTTTCATGAACAATGACAACGGATTGTCCGGTTCGACACATCCGGTTCCGGACAATGAGGCACATTGGCACGTTCCCATCATTCACGCCAGAGCGATTGTTTCAGTCGCGATCGACACAGTGTACAGGGCACGTCCGCGCACGGATGAGACCATTTGCCGATGCTGTTTTACCTGCGAAGCTGTACTGTAAAACGGATCATCCCTCTGGCGAAAGGCGTTTCAACCCGGACCTGCCTTACGCCAACCTTTGCCGAAGGAGCGCCTGAATGCGTGATACGTTGAAAGTCGGAGATGTCTTCACCTGGTCCTACACGGTGCCAGTGGAGAAGACGGTTCCCTACCTTTACCCGGAATCGCAGGAGTTCCGGAAAATGCCGGAGGTCTTCGCCACCGGATTCATGGTCGGCCTCATCGAATGGTGCTGCATCGAGGCGTTGCTTCCGCATCTCGATGACGGCGAGGGCAGCCTTGGTACTTCAATCGCCGTCAGCCACAATGCGCCGACGCCGCCGGGCATGACCGTCACCGTAGCCGCCACCTGCGATGAGATCAACGGCAATAACGTGTTCTGGAATGTGACGGCCCGAGATGAGCTTGGCATCATCTCAGAAGGGCGCCACGGCAGGCATGTCGTGGCGTGGGAGCGTTTTTCCGCCAATGTCACTAAGAAGGCGGCGAAATTTGCCGCTATGCAAAACAAGAACCCACAATAATGAGCCTGTCAGTGGTTGAGAAATTCCAGCGTTGCGGCGTGAAGCCGCTTGTCCCCGGCGGCAACGATATTGCCGCCCTTAGCAGCGGATTGCCCGTCCCAGGTGGTGACGATACCGCCTGCCCCTTCAATGATCGGCACCAGGGCGGCGATATCATAGGGTTTGAGGCCGCTCTCGACCACCAGATCCATATGGCCCGCCGCCACCATGCAATAAGCATAGCAATCGCAACCGAAGCGCGTCATCCGTGCCTGCCGCTCCACCCGTTCATAAGCCGCTAGCGCATCACCCGAGAACAGGCGCGGGGAGGTCGTGGATAGTACCGCATCCTCCAGCCGGGCGCAGGCCCTTGTCCGAAGCGTTCTGGCACGACCATCGCCGCCCCGGAAAGTGGCGCCGCCATTGTCGCCGAAGAACCGTTCCCGGGTGAACGGCTGGTGCATCATGCCGAAGGCCGGGGCGCCACCCCGCGTCAGGCCGATGAGGGTTCCCCAGGTCGGTAAACCGGAGATGAAGGCACGAGTGCCGTCAATCGGATCGAGCACCCAGACATATTCCGCATCTTCCCGCTCGTTGCCGAATTCCTCGCCAACGATGCCGTGGGTCGGAAACGTACGCTTGATCAATTGCCGCATCGCCGCCTCTCCCGCCCGGTCGGCTTCCGTCACCGGATCGAACACATCGCTCGACGATTTATCCTCCGCCGCAATCGACGTGCGGAAGAACGGCAGGATCGCCTGTCCCGACAGGGTAGCGAGTTCATTGACGAAACTGGCGAAATCGACGAGGCTCATACCGGTTATCCCGAAGCAGTTGTTTCATGGCGGAAAACGAAACGATACCGGGCGCATGCGCGGCTCAAACCCGACTTCTAATCAGGATTGACGGGAGCGCAAGCGAATTGCGGCAGGGACACCCGGAATATGGCCGCCGTTATCAAACGCCGGAAACGGGCTTACGGTTCAGATTGGATCACTCTGTCGCAGTTGTCATTTACCCCGCCCCCCTGTATCTGAATGCCACCGGCAACGCGATGGCGTCGCGATGCCGTTGCCCTTCTTGGGCGTTTCCTCCCTAAACTTCGGGCCGCTGTTTCAGCGGCCTTTTTTCTTTTTCGAACGGGAAGGAGCGGTTTCATTCGGCAGCGATGCGGTTGATCTCAATTGTTGCAGCGAATGCCGTCATGCACTGCGTCATGACAGCAGCGATATCCTGCGACAGATGACGCATTTTCACCGCATCCCGCTCAATGGCCATCTCGTCCATATAGAGCGCCCGGTTCAGTTCGATCTGAAGGGCATGCACGCCGTTGGCCGGAGAACCGTAACACCGGGTGATGTACCCTCCCGCATAAGGCTTGTTGCGGACCACCCGGTAGCCCAGTTCCTGAAAACCGACCTCGATAAAAGCCGTCAGATCCCCTGAACAACTTGTACCGAAGCGGTCCCCGAGAACGATGTCGGTGCCGGCAACGCCTGCCTTGGCAACCGCCGACGATGGCATGGAATGACAATCAATCAGGATGGCCGCGCCGAACTGCCGGGCGGTTCCGGCAAGCAGTTGGCGCAGCATCGCATGATACGGTTCATAGAGCCGGGCGATCCGCGCCAAGGCCTCGGCGACTTCGAGTTTTTTCGCATAAATGTCGCATCCGTCGGCAACGATGCGCGGAATCGTTCCCAACCCGCCAGCAACATGCGCCGATTGGGTATTGGCATGGGGTGGCAGACGGTCGCGAAACAGTTTTGGATCAAGTTCCAACGGTTCGCGGTTGAGATCGAGATAAGCCCGCGGGAACCGCGCCAGCATCAGCGGTGCGCCAGCATCAGCAGCGGCAGCGAACAGTTCGTCGACGAACGCATCCTCGGCGCGACGTAATGTCAGCGTATCAAGGGTCGATTGAGCGCGAAAGGCTTGCGGATAACAGGCTCCGGCATGAGGAACATTGAAAACGAAGGGAAAGCGCCTGAGCCTCGGCTCGACGACGGCAAAAGGAGGCAAAAACTCTTCCGGAACCGGCAGCACACCACACCTCCCGCAAGCGACCATGCGCGACCAATTTACGGGAGATTAACCCTGATCGTCAAAACGGCAAGGGTTCAGGGCGCTTCAGAATCCGGAGACTGCTTTTTTCACCCGAAATTTACTCGCAGGGACCAAAGATCGGGGCGTTCGTTTGGTTGCGTACAAGGCTTAGATTATCCATGAAGATCCTCCTCGCCGAAGATGATAACGATATGCGCCGTTTCCTTGTGAAGGCGCTGGAGAATGCCGGATACGACGTAATCTCCTATGATAACGGTCTGTCGGCGTATCACCGCCTGCGCGAAGAACCGTTCGGTTTGCTGCTGACCGACATCGTCATGCCGGAGATGGATGGCATCGAACTGGCGCGACGTGCCTCCGAACTTGATCCCGATATCAAGATCATGTTCATCACTGGTTTTGCGGCAGTGGCCCTCAACCCCGACAACCGTGCGCCGAAGGATGCCAAAATCCTTTCCAAACCATTCCATCTACGCGATCTGGTGCGGGAAGTGCATAAACTGCAGGCGGCATGACACCTTAGTTTCCGGCAGAGCGAGTTTTTAAGGAAAGAAGTTGCACGACGCCCCTTGCGTCACACGACGCGAGCCGGTATATCCGCCCCCCATGTGCGAGGCAACGCTTACGGGCAATGCTTCAGAATGGGCGCGTAGCTCAGCGGGAGAGCACTACGTTGACATCGTAGGGGTCGCTGGTTCAATCCCAGCCGCGCCCACCATTCTTTTAGTAGATCTGCTGTCCCGGGCAGAACCGTTCAGGAGACCGGACCGATGAAGATCCGCAATTCTTTAAAATCGTTGCGCGGTCGCCATCGCGACAGCCAGTTGGTGCGCCGCAAGGGCCGCGTTTACATCATCAACAAGACGCAGAAGCGCTTCAAGGCCCGTCAGGGCTGAGTGCGGCGTCCGTATCCGCCTGATTTGCGGGCGGTTTGGAATTGACGAGACGTGCCGGGGTCGGCAAAATCCCGGCACGTTTTTTGTCGTTCGCATTTTGCAGTCATCATGTCGGGCGGAAAATCAAACGCCCTATATCATGTCTGGACGAGATGCTCGGGTCCACGGCAATGCGTTGGTTAGTGATGTCCGGTTTACTGGGAAAGCGTTGCGGAACAAAGCAATGAGAACAATTTGCGTTTTGTGAAATGCAAATTGTTTTAGGGAGATACGCCCATGCGCCCCGCTTTGATGAGTCGCCTATTTCCGGCTCTGGCCGCTCTCTGCCTCAGTGCGATGGCTGGAGTCGCAGTCGCGCAAACTCTGCCGCTCCCGAAGAAACCTGTCGAGAACAAGGAGATCGTTCCCGAGGAGGAGCGCAAGCCGCAAACCCTCGACGATCTGTATCGCCGGCTAGCGAATGCCAAGGATGAGAACGAGGCCACCGGCATCGCCCGTCTGATCGAGCGACGGTTGGCGCGCTCGGATTCGCCGACCGCCGAATTACTGATGCGCCGGGCAACAATCGCCGGGCAGCGGGACAACAATGCCCTGACGGTGGAAATCCTCGACCGGATAGTGACGCTGGAGCCGAAGTGGGCCGAAGCCTGGGCGCGCCGGGCTGTCGCCTTCGAGAAGCTTGATGACCCGTTCGCCGCCCTGGCCGATCTGCGCAACACCGTAATGCTGGAGCCGCGGCATTATCGCGCCTGGCAGATGCTCGGACACATTTTCCTTCAAAACGAGGACGACAAGCGCGCCCTGACCGCATTCCGCAAGGCGCTTGCCAATCACCCGTTTCTGGAAGGGGTGCAGAAAGCGGTCGAAAAATTGCAGCGCAAGATCGACGGCACGGCGCTCTGATCTGCTGGGGATCCGCTGCCGGAGGACATCCGACAGCGTGTTTCCATCGCGATTACTCCATCGCCTCCACCGCCACTTTGCCGGAGCTGTTTCTGCGCCGCAGGAACAGCACCAGCGGCATGGTGGCGATGACCACCCACATCATGAACTTGAAATCATTGGCAAAGGCAATGATGGTTGCCTGACGGGAGATCTCGCGGTCGATGAGCGACAGGCCCGCAACAGTTTTGGTGTTCCAGATCGAGGCGACCGTCGGATGGTGCAGTGCCTCGTTGAACGGCGTAATGGCCCCGACGATTTCCGCGTGCATGATTTGCGTATTGCGGCTGAGCAGAAACACCATGAATGAAATGCCGATACTGGAACCGATATTGCGCACGAGGCTGAACAGGGCTGTTCCTTGAGTACGGTATTTCGTATCGAGGGTCGAAAAGGTGACGGTGGACAATGGCACGAAAACAAAGCCGAAGCCGAAGCCCTGGATAATGCCGGTGTAGACGATCGTCGCCTGCGAAATGTCAGGCGTAAAGCCTGTCATCTCATGGAGGCTGAATGCCAGCAGAACCATGCCGAGCAACACCAGTCCGCGCGGGTCGACGCGGTTGATGAGATTACCGACGATGACCATCGCCGCCATGGTGCCGATGCCGCGCGGAGCCATCACCAGCCCCGCCGTCAGCACCGGATACCCCATCAGGTTGCGCAGATATGGGGTCAGCAGGGCGATGGTGGAGAGTAGAATGATACCGACCAGAAAGGCGAAAGCCAGACCGATCGAGAAGTTGCGATCGCTGAAAGCGTGCGGATCGATGAACGGTTTGCCCTTCTTGTAGGTGAGGGTGTGTACGACGAACAGATAGAAACCGATCGCCGCAAGCCCCGTTTCGAAAACGATTTCCGCCGATTCGAACCAGTCGACCTGTTCGCCCCGGTCGAGCATCATCTGCAACGCGCCGATAGCGAGGCTCAGGGAGAGAAAGCCGATCCAGTCAAGGGGAGTTCTCGAAATTTTCGTTTCCGTAAGGTATGCGGACAGGCCCAGAAACGTCACAAGTCCCACCGGTACATTGATGTAGAATACCCAGCGCCAGCCGATATTATCGGTTAGATAGCCGCCGAGCGTCGGCCCGAGAATCGGCCCGACCATGACGCCGATGCCCCATAAGGCCATCGCCTTGCCGTGCTGGTGGCGTGGATAGCTGTCAAGCAGCACCGCCTGCGACAGCGGCACCAATGGCGCGCCGAATACCCCCTGCAACAGGCGGAAGACGACCATTTCCTTCATCGATCCGGCCATGCCGCATAGCATCGATGCGAGGGTAAACCCGGCAACGGACATCAGAAAGATGCGCTTGCGCCCAAAACGCGTCGAAAGAAAACCTGTAACCGGCGTCATGATCGCTGCGGCGACAATGTACGAGGTCAGCACCCAGTTGATCTGATCCGGCGTGGACGACAGGCTGCCCTGCATATCCGGCAGGGCAACGTTGGCAATCGTCATGTCAAGCGCCTGCATGATCGTGGCGAGCATCACGCAGACAGTGATGATTCCGCGATACGCCTCATTGCCGCTATCGGTCTCGGAGAGCGCCATTCCCGTCACAGCCCGATCGCGTGGCCGATATCCCGGAACAAGTCTCCCAGACCGCGCCGGTGTCCGGTGTCGATGGAGACATAGACGCTCATTCCGGAGCGCAGTTGCGGCGCATCGGACGGCACTTCGACCTTGAGCCGCACCGGCACGCGTTGCACCACCTTGACCCAGTTGCCGGAAGCGTTCTGCGCCGGGAGAATCGAGAACTCCGAGCCGGTTCCAGGGCTGAGACTGGCGACGCTGGCGCGCCAGGTCACGCCCGGATAGGCATCGACCGTCACCGTCGCCGGATTGCCGGACTGCAGATAGTTGAGGTCGGTTTCCTTTGGGTTGGCGTCGATCCAGACATTATCAGACGACACGAGGCTGAACGCTCCCTGCGCCGCCGACAGGAACTGCCCGACCTGCAACGCCGAAACGTTAGTGGCGATGCCGTTCATCGGCGCGGTCACCACCGTATGGTCGAAATCCCGCCGCGCCTTATCGACTTGCGCCTTAACCTGAAGATAACGCGGGTTGCTCTCCACCGGATCGCTTGCGCGCCCGCCCAGTTGCGCCAGCGTGACTTCGGCCTGCCGCTGCGCGGTGCGCACCTTCTCGTTCGACACGTCGATATCGCGGGTCGCTTGGTCGAACGCTGCCTGCGACGATACGCCACGGCTCGCAAGGTCCTGCTGCCGCTGGTAATTGGCCTTGTAATAATCCGAATCGCGTTTCGCCTGCTCGATCTCAGAAAGCTTCTGGTTATAGGTCGCCTTCAGGGTCTCGATTTCATTGCGGACCGCGCCGAGTTGCGCCTCGGCCCCGGCAAGGGCGATCCGGTAAGGTTCGTCATCGAGCCGGAACAGCACCTGACCCATTTTTACGGCCTCGTTGTCATGGACCAGAATTTCCTTGACGATGCCGGATACATCGGTCGAAACCGACAGCTTGTCGGCCTTCACGTAAGCATTGTCGGTCGACACGTAGCGCCCGCCGGTAAGGTAGACGTATAGCGCCACCAGAACGACGATGACCGGCCCGCCGACAAGCAGCATCGTCCGCCTTTGGCTGGCGGAAAGGTGGAACCGGGTTGGAGTCGGTGGTGGCGGAAGGGAAGCCGCCGTTTTTTCAGGCTGGCGCGCCTCCGGGGCAAGCGTTGAAGGGGGCGCGGCAACCTTGTCGACGGACGGTTGCCGTTCAAGGGGCTTTGGTGTCTGCTCGCCCGAAGGCACGGTTACGGTGTCGTTCATAATCGATTTTGTCCGATGTCAGGTATGCGCATTCAAAACCTCATCCTCGGCGGATTGAGGGCAATGATCGATAAGTTTGCTGCGAATGATGTTTAGGGACGAGAGCAACTGCTCGCGATCCTTCGGCGCGATGTCTGCAAGGACTTCCTCACGCAGTCTGGCGGCAATGGCCAGCAATTCTTCCAGGATGGGGGCGGACTGCTCCGTCAGATAAAGCAGCCAGGCCCGGCGGTCCCCGGAACGGCGGCGGCGCTCCACCAATCCGAGGCTTTCCAGCCGGTCGACGATCCGTCCGAGAGTGATCGGTTCGACCTCCATATGGCTGGCGAGACCACTCTGCTGGATGCCCTCATAATAGGACAGAAACGTGAGAACCTGCCATTGCGCCCGCGTCAGCCCGAGATGCCGGACGCGCTGTTCATAACGCTTGCGCATCAGGCGGGCGACATCGTGGATCAGGAATCCGAAGGTGCGTATCACAGGATGAGACATGATTGGAAAGGCCGGTAAAGGGTACGCGTACAGCGTACGAAACCATAAGCATGCTTTTAATAAGCATGCTTATTATTAGGCTGTTTCAGTATATTCAATAGGCACTCTGTATCAGTGGCATTAAAAATCTGCTCTCTCCCGCTTTGTGGAGATTGTCGCAAGGCATTGAAAATGCTTTTGAAATATAATCCGCCATAAAAATGGCCGCCTCGGGTCAGAGGCGGCCACACGCATTCTGGTTTTCAGGCTCTAATTTCCTTACGCCGCAATGCTTTGTGCGTTTAACCGGATTCCACTTAAACGCGCGTGTTCTAAAGGCGTCATGCCTTCATCGTATGTTCCTGCAACAGATAGGCGATGCGCACCATGTTGGTCGCGCCCGACATGCCGAAGGGGATTCCGGCCACGGTGATGATTCTGTCACCAAGCTTGGAGAAATGCTCGTCCCGGGCGAAGGCGCAGGCACGGAACACCATGTCGTCAATATCCCTGGCATCGACGGTCTCGATGGCGTGGACACCCCAGACGAGAGCAAGACGCCGGGCTGTCTGGACCGAGGGCGTCAGCACGAGGATATTGGCGTTGGACCGCTCACGGGCAATGCGGTAGGCAGTCGATCCGGACGATGACCAGGCAACGATGGTCTTGATGCCGAGCGCATCTGCAACCTGGTGCGCACCAGCGGCAACGGCATCGGCGGCGGTCGCTTCCGGTTCGTTGCGATGCAGCGCCACCTGTGACCAGTAGCTGCGGTCGCGCTCTACCGCTTCGGCAATCCGGTTCATCGTCGTTACCGCCTCGATGGGGAAGGAACCGGAAGCGCTTTCCGCCGACAGCATGACAGCATCGGCACCATCATAGACGGCAGTGGCAATATCGGACACCTCCGCCCGCGTCGGAACCGGGGAAGTAATCATCGATTCCAGCATCTGCGTGGCAACGACCACCGGCTTGCCGAGACGGCGCGCGCCGCGAATGATGCGCTTCTGGATGCCCGGAACCATTTCCAGCGGCATCTCGACGCCGAGATCGCCGCGCGCCACCATCAGCGCATCGGCTGCCTCCATAATTTCATCGAGGCGGGTAATGGCTTGCGGCTTCTCGATTTTTGCCATTACCGAAGCCTTGCCGCGCGCGACCTTGCGCACCTCGGCGAGATCCTCTGGCCGTTGCACGAACGACAGAGCAACCCAATCGACACCGGCATCAATGGCCGCCTCCAGATCGGAGCGATCCTTTGCCGTCATAGCCGCAACGGGGATGGTCGTGTCGGGCAGGCTGACGCCTTTGCGGTCCATGATCTTGCCGCCGACCGCCGTATGCATGACAGCGCTGCCGTCATCGACCCTATCGACCACGAGGCGCAATTTGCCGTCATCGATCAGCACGACATGGCCGGGTTCGAGCGATTCGAGAATCTCCGGATGCGGCAGGTTCACGCGGGTGGCGTCACCGGGCGTCTTGTCGGAATCGAAAGTGATGCGGTCGCCCTCTTTCAGGAAGGCGAACCCCTCCTTAAACGTGCCGATGCGCAGCTTCGGCCCCTGGAGATCGGCAAGAATGGCGATCGGACGCTTGAAATGCTGCTCCGCATTGCGGATCATCGCCACCTTTTCCTTGATCTTTTCCCGTGGCAGATGGCTCATATTGAGGCGAAACACATCCGCCCCAGCCCTGAAAAGCTTAGCTATCATCTCCGGCGTGTCTGATGCCGGTCCTAATGTCGCGATGATCTTAGTGCGACGCGAGCGTCTCATTGTATCTCCGTTCGGTCGGAATCGACCAGGTCAATTGTCCAGTTTCTCAAATTTCCGGTATCTATCTCGCGGAAGGGACGGCGGTCGTACCCTTTCGCATAGCAATCGGCAAAGCCGCGGATCGTGAATGCCTTCTCCTCGACGCACATGAACGTTCCGCCGACCCATTCCGCCCGGGTAACGGCATCTTCCGCATAGATATAGAAGAACTGCGAGGCGAGCGGACCCTTGACAATGGTATCGCATTGCCGCCCACGCAGGTTCCACCAGCCTTCCGTCACCCAGTCCTCGGCGCTTTTGTAGCCGATGGCGATCTGCAACGTGTTGGCTGTCTTGTTGCAGACCCGCAGATCGGCGAAAGCCGGAACCGTGACGGCAAGCAGCGTCAGCCCGGCCCACGCGGCCCGCATTTCCCGGCGGCAAAAACCCCTTCCCGGCAAGCCTTTCAACCGGTGGGCCGAGAACGAGGGGTGAAATTTTGTATCCATGAATTATGACAAGCCGATTATGGCGGCTCCATGAAAGAAAAAGCGGACAGGACCGGATGCGAACACCGTCTGCGAATCAATGCCTGCTTCCAGAACAAGCCATTGACACGCTGTTGCCAAGAGTCAACGCAACTGTTGCTGCGTCAATCTCTTGCAAACATGGCGCAGATGGGGCAGCCAGGACTGAAAAGCCAGGACCTGGCAGAACAATTTGCAACAGTGGGATGATTTCCCCCCATCTTAGCCTTTATCTATGTGCTTCGCGGGCGGGCAACCCAGATTCCGGCGAGGATGAGAGCACCGCCGAACAGTTGCAGCAGAGTCAACTCCTCGTTCAGGAACAGCACGCCGAACAGGGCGGCAGCAATCGCTTCGAGGAAGATCACCAGCGACGAGAAAACCGGCGGCAGACGGCCAAGGGAAACGGCGAGCAGCCCCTGTCCGCCGACCTGGCTGACGAGCGCCATGGCGAGCAGGGCAAGGCTTCCCTGCAAGGTGTGCGGAATAAACCGTGACCCGGCAAAAAAGGAATGGGCGACAGCAATGGCGCACAAAGCCGTGGCGGTGACGACAGTCAGCTCGAATGTAAGCCGCGCCGCACCGATGGTCTGCCGCGCCTTGCCGATAGCCAGAAAATACAGGGAGAAAAAGAAAGCGGTGCAGAGACCGAAAATATCGCCGGTGAGCCGCGAGGAATCGACGCTGAGCGTCTGGCCAATCAGCACCACGCCGCCGCCAATGCAGATCGCCAGCCCCACGACGGACGCCACAGCCACCTTTTGCCGCAAGAACAACCAGGTGACGAGAATGACGAAAACCGGCGTCATCGTCGCGAAAAACGTGGCATTGACCACGGTCGTGTTGAGAACCGCCAGATGCCAGAAAAACAGGTCGCCGGTAAAAGCCAACCCAGCCAGAACCGGCAAAAGCCCAAACGGTTTATAGCCGGGCAATGGCGGACGCTTCGCCTCATCAAGGCGCATCCACACATAAAGCACCGGCAAAGCAATCAACACCCGCCAGAAGGCGCTGGCGAACGGTCCGACATCGGCGGAGGCAAACCGTACGAAAACCGGCGACGCGCCCATCGCCACCGCTCCCAGCAACAGAGCGGCAAAGGCGCGCACAAGGCCGGGGTCGAAACGGGAAAAGGCGTTCGAAGACTGCATGGGGAAGATACGTCCGAAACGGCCAGCGAGAGAATGCGGCACAAGGATACGGAACGCGCCCGGACAAGACCGATAGCCGGAACGGGAGCTAGCGCACGGGCGCGGTCACGCGTTCAGTTCCTCCGGCAACGCATAAGCCCATTGCGTAATGTTGCCTGCACCGAGGCACACGACATAATCGCTCGGTCTGGCGAGGCCCCTCACCAGCCCGGCGAGATCTTCCGGCCTGTCGAGGGCCAGAACGTTGCGATGCCCCCTCGCCTTGAGACCGGCAACAAGATCGTCGCGCTCAGCCCCCGGTATCGGCGCTTCGCCCGCCGCGTAGACATTGGCAACGATCACCGCATCGGCATCGTTGAAGCAGGTGCAGAACTGGTCGAACAGCGACGAAAGCCGGCTGTAGCGGTGCGGCTGCACGACAGCGATCACCTGGCCGTCGGTCGATGCCCGCGCCGCCTTCAAGACGGCGGCGATTTCGACCGGGTGGTGACCATAATCATCGAACATCGTCACGCCATTCCACTCACCGGTGCGGGTAAAGCGGCGTTTAACGCCACCGAAGGTCGCGAGTGCCGAACGGATCGCCTCCGGTGCAACCCCGAGTTCGTGCGCCACGGCAATGGCGGCAGTGGCGTTCAGAGCGTTGTGATGGCCGGGCATCGGCATCGTCAGATTGTCGATCTCGATATCGCCCTGCTTGCGGTCGTGGATCAGCACCTTGAAACGGCTGCGCCCGCCCTTGAGGTCGATGTCCATCAACCGCACGTCGGCCTGCGGGTTGACGCCGTAGGTAACGATGCGCCGGTCCTCGATCCGCCCGACCAAGGCCTGCACCGTCGGGTGGTCGATGCACATCACCGCGAAACCATAGAACGGAATAGCCTCGATCAACTGGTAAAAGGCATCCTTCACGGCGTCATATGTCTTGAAATGATCGAGATGTTCGGCATCGATATTGGTGACGATGGCGACATCGGCAGGCAGTTTCAGGAAGGTACCGTCGGATTCGTCAGCCTCGACCACCATCCACTGGCCGGCGCCCATGCGAGCATTGGTGCCGTAGGCGTTGATGATGCCGCCATTGATGACTGTCGGATCGAGGTCGCCCGCATCGAGCAAGGTGCCGACCAGCGATGTGGTGGTGGTCTTACCGTGAGTTCCGGCCACCGCGATGCAGCTTTTGAAACGCATCAGTTCGGCCAGCATCTCGGCACGCCGCACTACCGGCATCCGCAATTCGCGGGCGCGTTGCAACTCCGGGTTATCGCGCTTGATGGCGCTCGACACGACGACGATCTCCGCCCCGTCGACATTCGCGGCGACATGGCCGACGAAGGTTTCGATGCCTTTTTCCTTGAGTCGCTTGACATTGTAGTTATCGGCAGCGTCCGACCCCTGCACCGTATAGCCCAGATTGTGCATCACCTCGGCAATGCCGGACATGCCGATGCCGCCGATGCCGATGAAATGAATGGGGCCGAGCTTGGGCGGAAGTTTCATGGAATAAGCCTTAAACGTTGGGTTTTTTACCGCTACGGGCGGCAACCAGATCGAGGACGGCATCCGCCAGCCGCTCGGACGCATCGAGAATACCAGCGCTTTTCGCCGCCGCCGCCGCTTTGGCGAGTTCGTCGGGGTTGCGCATACGGTCATGGATTTCCCGCGCCAGTCGATGCGGGGTAAAATCCTTTTGCTCAATCACCGTCGCCGCGTCAATCCCGGCCAGAATCCTAGCATTCGCCGCCTGATCCTGATCGAGCGCCCCCGGCAGCGGCACGAGGATCGCCGGGCGCCCGATCGCCGCCAATTCAGAGATTGTCGATGCGCCGGAACGGGCTACCACCAGATGGCTCTCGGCCATCCGCCGCGGCAGATCCTTGAAAAACGGCTCGACTTCAAAGGTCAATCCCAACGACCGGTAATGGTTACGCACCTGGTCGATATCCTCAACCCGCGCCTGCTGAACAAGGGCGAGACGAGATCTTATCGTGTCGGGAACCATGGCCATGGCGTCAGGTGCGATGACGCTCATGATCCGCGCTCCCTGGCTGCCGCCGAAAATCAGCAGACGGAGCGGATCGTTCGGCCCCAGAAGCGGATACGGAACCTTGGCCGCCTCAATCACCATCGGACGGATCGGATTGCCGGTATGGATGCGCGGCGCCGTGGCGACTGCCGGGACGGCATCGACATTCGGGAACCCGGTGGCAATCAGGGCGGCGCGGCGGGACAACAGCCGGTTGGCGCGCCCCATCACCACGTTCTGCTCATGGATGACAGCGGGAATGCCCAGCATTCCGGCAGCGAGAACCGGCGGCACCGTCGGATAACCACCGAACCCAACCACCGCAGCCGGGCGAAGTTTCTTGAGGATTCCCCGCGCCTTCAGCACCCCTCGCCCGAGGGCGAGGGCGGCAACGGCTTTTTTGATGATCGACCTGCCGGAGGGCGAGGCGGAGGGAATCTCGACGACATCCTCCGCCGGGAAATCCGTCGCCAGTGTGCCAACGCGACTGTCGGTGGCCAGCACAACCCGCACGTTCCGGGCGCTCAACGCCGCAGCGAGCGCCTCGGCTGGAAACAGGTGTCCGCCGGTTCCCCCGGCGGTCAGCACGATCAACGGCGCGGCGCTCATTGTCATCTCTCGGTCATCTCTCGTATCCGCCCTCGAACGTAGGCTCGTCATAAAGCTCCATGGTCGGTCGCCTGCGGGTCAGAGCGATCAGGAATCCGAGCACCAAAGCCAACGACAGCAGCGACGAGCCGCCATAGGAAATAAACGGCAGCGTCATGCCTTTCGCCGGCATCAGATGCACGTTGACCATCATGTTGATCGAAGCCTGAAGCCCAAGCATCAGGACGAGGCCGGAAATCGCCAGCTTGCAGAAGGTACTGCCGTTGCGCCGCGCCTGAAAAAGTCCACGCAGAACGATGAAGGCGAACAGAGCGACGATGGCGAGGCAGACGACAATGCCGAACTCCTCTGCCGTCACGGCAAAGATGAAATCGGTATGACCGTCAGGCAGGATGCGCTTTACCGACCCCTCCCCCGGCCCGGTGCCGAGCCAGCCGCCGTGGGCGAAGGAATCAAGCGCTGTCTTGACCTGGAAACTATCGCTCGGATCCTTGTTCAGAAAGTTCTCGATGCGCGAACGCACATGCGGCATGAACTCGTAAGCGGCGGCAATGCCGACAAGCCCCGCGCCGCCGAGACCGGCGACCCAGAACCAATGCAGACCAGCAATGAAAAACAGCGCGCACCAGACGATGGTAATAAGCATCGTCTGCCCGAAATCCGGTTGCAGGACGAGCGGCACGATGGTCAGCGGCAGCAGCAGGAGCGCCAGAACCGCGCCGGGCATATCCTTGCGGCGCGACCCTTCGGAGAAGGCCCAAGCGGCCAGGATAATGAAGGCCGGTTTGATGAATTCCGATGGCTGGACAGTAACGCCCATGATCTCGATCCAGCGATAGGCGCCGTTGCGAGGCGTACCAAATTGTAGCGTCACCAGCATCAGCGCCCAGCAGGCGGCATACACCGCCAGGGCCAGCCGCCGTACCAGACGTAGAGACAGGAACGAAACGCAGACCATCACCACCAGACTGATGAGCATGAAGACGATCTGCCGGTTGATGAAATAGAAGGTCGTGTATTTCAACCGGAATGCCACCGGCGGCCCGCCCGCCATCAGGAACACGAGACCGGCAACGCACAGAATCGCCACGGACAACAGCATCACCCGGTCGATGGTCCACCACCAGTCGCCGATCAGGGAACGTTCCGCCCTGGACCTCATCGGAATGCCTTTCAAAAACCCTTACGCTATCGACAGATCAGGCAAAGCCCGGACGAGGGCGCGGAACTCATCGCCGCGCACCTCGAAATTGGTATATTGATCGTAGGAGGCACAAGCTGGCGACAACAGAACCACCGGTTCAGAGGCCGAACTCGCTGCCGCGTCTGCTGCCGCCCGTGCCAGGGCTTCGCGCAACACGCCACAGCGCTCAAACGCCACATGCCCGTTGAGGGTTGCCGCAAACTCTTCCGTCGCCTCGCCAATCAAATAAGCCTTTTCGATCTTATCGAAGTAAGGTTTCAAAGAAGTTATACCGCCCTCTTTCGGCTTGCCGCCGAGAATCCAGAAAATCCGTCCGAACGACAGCAACGCCTTTTCGGTCGAATCGGCGTTGGTTGCCTTGGAATCGTTGATGAACAACGTCGAACCAATATGCCCAATTTCCTCCATCCGGTGCGGCAGGCCGGGAAAAGTCTTCAAGCCTTTGCGGATTTCATCGTCCGAAAGGCCGAGGACTTCGACAGCGGCCACCGCCGCGCAGGCATTCTGTGCGTTGTGCGCGCCGCGGAGCGAACGGATGCCCGTGAGGTCGGCAATCGCCGCCGCAGCGCCGTTGTGGGCGCGCATGAGCGTGTTGCCCGCCGAAAACAGGCCATCAGCCAACACATGATGAGCGGAAACGCGACAGGTCGTGGCGGGGGGCAATCCGCCGGCAATCGATCGGGTATCGGCATCATCGTCGCCAAGCACCGCGTAATTCGCGCGCCGCACCATCCCCGCCTTGATCGCTGCATAGCGCTCGAACGTGCCGTGGCGGTCAATGTGATCGGGGGAAAGGTTCAGCAGTACACCGACCTTCGGGACCAGTGACGGCGCGAGGTCGATCTGGAACGACGAACATTCGATCACATGCACCCGCGTCGTAGCAGGTGGCTCCAGTTCCAGAATGGCGGTACCGATATTGCCACCGAGCTGGATGTCGCGCCCGGCCTCGCGCAGAAGATGGGCGATCAGCGCCGTGGTCGTCGATTTGCCGTTGGTTCCGGTGATGGCGACGAACGGCGCATCCGGGGCGCGCAACGCCCGTTCGCGGCAGAACAGTTCGATATCGCCGATGATCTCGATACCCGCTTTCTTTGCAAGTTCCACCGTCCAGTGCGGTTGCGGATGCGTCAATGGCACGCCGGGCGACAGTACCAGAGCTGCGAAACTACTCCAGTCGGACTGCCGTAGGTCGACGACCGGGACACCCTTCGCCTGCGCGGCGTCCATGCGCGCCGGGCTATCGTCGCAGGCGGTCACGAGCGCGCCGCCTGCCTGCAACGCTTGAGCCGTGACCAGCCCGGAGCCGCCGAGACCGAAGACGGCGATTTTCTTTCCCTTACAGGCCGTGACCGGAATCATGCGTCACCTCAGTTTCAGCGTCGACAGGCCGATCAGCGCCAGCACCACGGCGATGATCCAGAAGCGGATGACGATCTGCGGTTCGGTCCAGCCGAGATGCTCGAAATGGTGATGGATCGGCGCCATCTTGAACACCCGCTTGCCGGTGAGCTTGAACGACGCAACCTGAATGATGACCGACATCGCCTCAAGCACGAACAGCCCGCCGACGACGCCGAGGACGATCTCGTGCTTGGTCGCCACTGCCACCGCGCCGAGCATACCGCCGAGCGCCAACGATCCGGTATCGCCCATGAAGATCTGCGCCGGCGGCGCATTGAACCACAGGAAACCGAGACCAGCGCCGATCATCGCTCCACATACCACCGACAGTTCGGCGGAGCCGAGAACGCCGTTCAGATACAGTTCGCGGGCAAAGTTCGGCGTGCCGACGATATAGGCAATGAAACCAAACGTCCCGGCCGCGATCATCACCGGCACGATGGCAAGACCATCAAGGCCGTCCGTCAGGTTGACGGCGTTCCCGGCGCCGACGATCACACATCCGGCTATGATGGGGAAAAACCAGCTCAGATTCCATACGAACTGAGTGAAGGGAAATGCCAACCCATGGGCGAGACGAAGCCCTTCCGGCGTTCCGGAACTCGCACTCACATACGCTATCAGAGCACAGGCGATAACCGCCACCACCCCTTCGATGACAAGGCGCGCCTTGCCGGAAAAGCCCTTGTGCGACTGTTTGGTGACTTTTAGATAATCGTCATAGAAGCCTATTGCGCCGAAACTCAGCGTTACCAGCAGCACGATCCAGACATATGGATTGGCAAGATTGCCCCAGAGCAGCGTCGAAACGGTAAGCCCGGCGAGGATCATCAACCCGCCCATGGTCGGTGTGCCGCGCTTGGTGAGAAGATGCGATTGCGGTCCGTCCTCACGGATCGGCTGGCCGCGTCCCTGCTTGATGCGCATCATTGAAATGATGCGCGGACCGAACCAGAACACGAACAGCAACGCCGTCGCCGTCGCCCCGCCAGCCCGGAAGGTAATGTAGCGAAAGACGTTCAGCGGCGAGAAAACCGCACTCAGATCGGCAAGCCAAAGCAACATGATAAATCCACAATCCCCTCGCCACGCTCAAGCCGTGTGCGCGTCATAGCGTTTCTTCAAACCCTCGACGACGAGCGCCATTTTCGTACTCAACGACCCCTTGACCATCACAGCATCGCCGGAACGCACAGTTGCTAGAACCTGATCGACCAGTTCCGCCGAATTCTTCGCCCACAGGGCACAGCGGCCCTGCGGCAGATTTTCTGTCAAATGCCGCATCAGATCTCCGGCTGCGAACACCAGATCGATCCGGTTATCCTCGACAGCTTCGATCAGCCCGGCATGGAGATCCGGCCCGTTCGGCCCGAGTTCGCCCATCTGTCCGAGAACGGCAATCCGTCGTCCGCCATCCGGCATTTCCAGCCCGCCAAGAATCGACAGGGCGGCGCGCATTGACGCCGGGTTGGCGTTATAGCTTTCATCGATCAGCGTAAAGGGTCCGGCAGCGGCCATGAGAACAGACCGTTCGCCGCGCCCGGTCGGAGCCGAAACGCTGGCCAGGACAGCGGCGGCCTGGTCCACATCCGCGCCGAGCGCCTGCACCGCCGCCAGAACACCGAGCGAATTTATGGCGATATGCCGCCCCGGCGCACCGAGATCGTAAGCGAGATCGCGTCCGAATATCGTTGCCTCGACACGGGAGCCGTCCGGCCTTTGAATGATCTGCACCGCCCGGACATCGGCATTCGCATTCTCGCCAAAGGTGACGATCCGCCCCGCCTGCGACGCTGCGGCATGAAGCTTGAGCCGCTCGAATTGTGGATTGTCGCGATTGAGGATCGCCGTGCCGCCCGGTTCCAGCCCGGTGAATATCTCCGCCTTGGCATCGGCGATGGCGGCGATGGAGGTAAAAAACTCCAGATGCACCGGCTCGACCGTGGTGATAAGCGCCACATCCGGACGCACCTGCGCCGTGAGCGGCACGATCTCGCCCGGATGGTTCATGCCGATCTCGAATACGCCATATGCGGTTTTGCGCGGCATCCGCGCCAGCGTGAGCGGCACGCCCCAGTGATTGTTGTAAGATGCCGCCGAGGCATGGGTCGCCCCCTGATGCGACAGCACGGCCAGCAACGCTTCCTTGGTGCCGGTCTTGCCGACTGAGCCGGTCGCGGCGACAATCCTCGCCCGCACCCGGCGACGCGCTGCTTCACCGAGGCGCTGCATAGCGGCAAGCACGTCATCGACGACAACTAGCGGCCCGGCATCCCTGAGCCTCTCAGCACGCCCCTCCGTCACCACGGCAGCGCTCGCTCCCTTGGCAAAGGCGGCGCGAACATACTCATGCCCATCCTGCGCCACGCCCTGGATAGCGAAGAACAGATCGCCCGGTTGCAGGGTGCGTGTATCAATGGAAACACCCGTGACGACCGGAATTTCGGGAATCCCCGCCCCGGTCGCTTGTGCGATTTCGTCCCGGTTCCACAATGGACTCATCTTCGGGCTGATCATCCTTTCAACTCCGCAACGGCTTTGACGATTTCCTCATGATCAGAAAACGGTAACGTTCTGTCCCCAACGATCTGGCCGGTTTCATGGCCTTTTCCCGCCACCACCAGAACGTCCCCAGAACGTAGTTCCCGCACCATGGTGCGGATCGCCTTCGCCCGGTCGCCGATCTCTCGCGCGCCGACAGCTCCGGCCATGATCTCGGCGCGAATTGTGATGGGGTCTTCAGAGCGCGGGTTATCATCGGTGATCACGGCGATGTCCGCCTTACTGACGGCGATGCGCCCCATGATCGGACGCTTGCCCTTGTCGCGGTCGCCGCCGCAGCCGACGACACAGATCAGACGCCCCGGCGTGAACGGACGCAGCGCATCGAGAACATGTTCAAGCGCGTCCGGCTTGTGGGCGTAATCGACGACGCATAACGCACCGTCGAGTTCGGCAACCCGTTCCAGACGCCCCTTGACACCCTGCAAGTCACCAAGCGCCGCAACGATCTCTTCCGCCCTATCCCTCTCCGCCGCCAGCACGAGACCGGCGGCGAGGAGCGCGTTCTCGACCTGGAACGCGCCGAGCAGCGGCAGTCGCGCCGTGATGCGTTTGCCTTCGACCTCTACCGTCAATACTTGCGCAAACCCATCCGCCACAGCCTCGATGAGCCGGATACCATGCCCCGCCGCGCCAGTCGTCAGTAACGGCACTCCGCGTTTCAAGGCGGCCTCGATGAAGCGGTCGGCGAATGCGCCATCGGCGTTGACGATTGCTTGACCGCCCTCCGGCAGCAGTTCCTCGAACAGGCGCAACTTGGCAGCGATGTAGGCTTCTATAGTGAGGTGATAATCGAGATGGTCGCGCCCGATATTGGTGAACCCCACCGCCTTGAGCCGCACGCCGTCGAGCCGGTGCTGCTCGATGCCGTGGGAGGATGCCTCCATCGCCAGGTGGGTGATGCCCCTACCGGCTAGATTTGCCAGCGTCTCATGCAACGTCACCGGGTCCGGCGTGGTCAGGGAGCCGTAGGTACTCCCCTCGTTCGTAACGACGCCGATAGTACCGAGGCTTGCCGCCTTATGGCCCAGACGGGTTTCGATCTGACGCACGAAATCAACCACCGAACTCTTGCCGCTCGTACCCGTCACCGCCAGCACGGTTTCTGGCTGGTTGTCGTAGAACCGGGCAGCGGCCAGCGCCAAAGCGCGACGGGCATTGCCAACCCGCAGATAGACAATCTCCGGCGCCAGAGTGGCGGGACGCTCCGCTTCGCCGACAATAACCCGCGCCCCGGCGGCAATTGCTGCGGGAATGAAACGCGCGCCATCGGCAGCGACGCCCGGAATGGTAACGAAAGTCCAGCCGGGCAACACCCGTCTGCTATCGGTCGTCAAACCTTCGACCGGCACATCGGCATAATCCGGCCCGGTCGCGCTCTCGAATAAATCCGCCAGTTTCTTCAATGGGCTCGCCTTTCCGATGGACGCTTCATCGCGTTCCCCACGCGCCGAGGCGCGCCATCAGCGGGAACGGCTGCTTCGGCGGATCGAACATCGGCGGCACCCCCATCAGCGGAGCCACCCGTTCAACCAGAGCGCCGGCAGTCGGCGCGGCATTCCACCCCGAGGTTGCATAACCGTGCGTCTCCGGCAGGCCCTGCGGCTCGTCCAAGGTGACAAGAAACAGGTAACGCGGTTTATCGGCGGGAGCAATCGCCATGAAGGTATTGAACAGGCGGTTCTTGGAATAGCGGCCACCGAACACCTTCTCCGCCGTCCCCGTCTTGCCGCCGACATAATAGCCGAGAACCGACGCCTTGCTTGCCGAACCGCGCTCGGCGTTGAGACGCATGACATAGCGCATCGCTTCGCTGGTCTCCGGCATGATGACCTGCGGCGCATCCTTCAACGCTTCTCCCTCGTCACGCTTGAGGAATGTCGGCTTGACCATCCTGCCGCCGTTGACCAGCGCCCCCACCGCCATCACCGACTGGAGCGGCGTTACCGCGAGACCATGGCCGAAGGCGATGGTTACGGAGTTGATCTCGGCCCAATGCGAGGGGACCAGCGGCTCGGCGCTTTCCGGCAGTTCGGTGCGCAACCGGTTCATCTGTCCCATCCTGCGCAGGAATGCCTTATGTCCCTCGACGCCGACGCCGAGCGCCATCCGTGCTACGCCGATATTCGAGGAGTGGATGAAGACTTCCGGCATGGTGAGGATGCGGTGCGTACCGTGATAATCGCCGATGGAGAACCGGCCATAACGTAGCGCCGAGCGGGCGTCGAAGGTGGAGTTGATGGTATATTTCTTCGATTCCAGCGCCATCGCCGTAGTCAGCGCCTTGAAGGTCGAACCCATTTCATAGGTGCCGACGGCAATGCGGTTGATCCTGTCCTTCTCCAACGCATCCACCGGATTGTTGGGGTCAAAATCGGGCAGGGAGACAAGGGCGATCACTTCGCCGGTGCGGACATCGTAGATCGTCCCCGCTGCCGCCTTGGCCTTGTATTTATTGATGGCCTTCTGCAATTCCTCGCGCAGGATGAACTGCACCCGCAGATCGACGGATAATTGCACCGGCTTGAGATCAGCGGCGTTGACGTTGAAACCGGCACCGGTCAAGTCCTGTAAACCCTGACTGTCGATATACTTCTCCATGCCGGCAATGCCGACATTGTCGATATTAGCGAAGCCTATCACATGCGCAGCGGCGGGACCGTTCGGGTAAACACGCTTGTTCTCCTGCCAGAAACCGATGCCGGGAATGCCGAGGCGATGCACCTGCGCCTTTTGCGCCGGGGTAATCTCGCGTTTGACCCAAACAAACCCCTTGTTCGATGACAGCTTGGCGTAAAGGTCGCGGGCGTCGATCCCTGGCAGGGTCGCAGTCAGCAACTCGACCGCCTCATCCTTGTCGATGATGTCGCGCGGATCGGCGAATACTGAATCGACCCGGATATCGGTCGCAAGCACCTCACCGTTGCGGTCAACGATATCGGGGCGGGCAGCCGCCGTCTCCGAGGTGGCGGAGCGTCGCCATGATTCGACGCTATCGCTCACCAACCCCAGATAAATCAGTCGGATTGCGATGGCCCCGAACAGACCCGTAAAGCACAGGGCGACGAATCCGATGCGCGCCGTACTCTTGTCGATGCGCAAATGAAACAGATCGCGCACGCGTCCGAACAGCGACCGGGACGGAGCAGGGGGAAGAACAGCCCCCTCAAGCTGATCGACGGACGATGCCATTGGCTGACTGGTTTGCGGATCGATCATGGGCTTCGTCTTCACAGGCTTCATCTTTACTGGATCATCGGGTCGGAGTTTGCGTCGTCGATTCCGGCGCGTCGGATGCGCTCCGTTGCGTCGGAGTCGCCGTCGCGGCAGCACCAAGCAGTTCGATCTGCCGCCCGATGGGGTCGCCACGATCCGGCTGGTTCCGCAGATCGGACAGGCGCGCCAGTTGCCTCACATTCATGGGTTGCAGGTCGAGATATTTGCGTGACGCCGCCTGCAACCGCTCAGGGCGGTTGAGAAGCGCCCATTCGGCTTTGAGTACGGCGACCGATTCACGCTCGGATTGAATCTGTGATTTTAACTTGGCCTGATATTCATAGCTCGCCAACGTCTCGTACTTGACGGTATAGACATAACCGGCGGAGCCGATCAGCGCGCAGATCGCGATAATATTGAGGAAGCGGATCATCGGCGTTCCCTCCTGCTCGGGTTTGTCTTGTCCGGGTTGGTCCTGCTCTGTTTCATTCCAGCCGTTTTTTCCACGCGGCGCGGATGGCTCCGTTCTCCGGGCAGGGAAGCCAGAATCGACAGAACAGGGGCAGAATCCTGAACGACAGCGGAGGTCCGCTCGGCAACCCGAAGCTTGGCGGAACGGGCGCGCGGATTGCCAGCAATTTCCGCCTCACCGGCGACAATCGGTTTTTTCGTTACCGCGATAAAACTCGGATCCACCATCGGCGCTGCTGGCGCATGACGAGACGCGCCCGGAACCCGACCACAGCGCAACGCCATGAACTGCTTGACGATTCTGTCTTCAAGCGAATGAAATGTGACCACGGCGAGCCGCCCGCCCGACCTGAGACAACGCTCAGCGGCATAAAGCGCGTTCAGCAACTGCCCGAGTTCGTCATTCACGGCGATACGCAACGCCTGGAACACTCGCGTCGCTGGATGCAGGCCCGGCTCGGCACGCACAAAGCGGGCAACAAGCGCCGCCAGTTGGTTCGTAGTAGTGAACGGCGTTTTACCGCGCTCGGCAACAATTGCCCGTGCCACGGCGCGGGCACGCCGCTCCTCGCCGAAATGGAAGAAAATATCCGCCAGCTCCGCTTCCGGCGCTGTATTGACGATATCGGCGGCACTGCGTCCGGATTGCGCCATGCGCATATCGAGCGGGCCGTCGAGCCGGAACGAGAACCCGCGACCGGCTTCGTCGATCTGCATCGACGACACACCGATATCGAGTACGACGCCTTCGACAAGGCCATCCGGCGTCTGCGCGGCGGCTATCCGGTCGAGATCACCGAATTCGCCTTCGACAAGACGCAAGCGCCCATTACTCGCCGCAGCCAACCCCGCACCGCCGGCAATCGCTGACGGATCGCGGTCGATGGCGATTACGCTTGCAGAGGGCGAGGCATCCAGAATTGCCCGCGTATAACCGCCTGCGCCAAACGTCCCGTCGATAAAGACGCCGCCGCGGGAGGCCATCAACGCCGCCGCAATTTCGCCGATCAGTACCGGGATATGCGGCGCGTCGTTCACCGGCCCTGCCCTGCCACTTCTCATGCCGCTTTTTCCATCGTGCCAGGTTCCATCGTACCAGGCAGGTTCTGCCCACCCGTGCAGCTTCCCACCACCACCCGAACGGGGGCGGCGACAAAGCGCGCGCGGATTAACCTCGCGGAAGATGACGACAGACGGCATGTGACGTTTCCGGGAATGATGAACCCTGCCAAGTCATGGAGTCGCACTGTGCACGATGCGCAATGCCTGCTCCTGCCATCAGAATCCTCTTACTGTTAAGGAAGAGTAAGAAATAGCGACAATGAACCGCTTTTTTCGCCAACGGCGTTTTCCGGTATTACCGGAACAATGGCCGCTACCACCTCATGCCGCATCGACACGCGCCGCCTTGAACCCCTCGCGCAAGGCCCGTAGCGGCAGGTTGCGGCCAATCACCACCAGCAGCGAGCGGCGCTCCTCGCCCTCCTGCCATTCGTCGCCGTAATCGAACCCGACGACCCGATGCACCCCCTGCACGATCAGGCGGCGCGGCTCACCGGCAATGGCGAAGATGCCCTTGTAGCGCAGCATGTCGTTACCATGGGTTTCGACCACCTGCTCCATGAATGCGCCGATGCGGTCGATATCGAGTTCCCCGGCCTTGAAAAGGGTGGATTCAATATCGTCCTCCCAGGAATGCTCCGTCGCTTCGTCCGTCCTGCCTTCAAGGAAGGCCGGATCGAGCGTCAGGGCGCTATCGAGGGTGAAAGCGGCAATATCGATCCATCGCTCACGCGGTAACTGGCCAAAGGCGGCCTCCAGAACCGGCGCGCGGGCATTGATGCGGCGCAGGCGCTCCAGAAGACGCTTTTTGTCATGGCTCTCGATCCGATCCGCCTTGGTAAGGATCAGCCGGTCGGCGAAACCGGCCTGCGATACCGCCACCCGGTTTTCGTCCATCTGTCGTTGCGCATGTTCGCAATCGACCAGCGTGACGACGGCATCGAGTTGCATCCGCTCGCGCAAGGTTTCATCGACGAAAAAGGTCTGCACCACCGGCGCGGGGTCGGCGAGACCGGTCGTTTCCAGAATCAGTCGGTCGAAGAGCAGCGTTCCGGCCTCGCGGCGGGCGAGGAGATCCTTCAGGGCTTCGGTCAATTCGCCGCGAACGCTGCAACAGACGCAGCCGTTGGTCAGTTCGACGATCTCGATGCCGGTGCGCGAAGCGAGCAGGCTGCTGTCGATATTCACCGAACCGAATTCGTTTTCGACGATGGCGATTTTTTCGCCCGGACTGGTTTTCAGCAGATGGTTGATGAGCGTGGTCTTGCCCGATCCGAGAAACCCCGTCAGCACCGTAACGGGAATGGGCGCAGTCTCAATCATGGGGCATCATCCCAAAGGTGCGCGCGAACGGTCAGCAGCATTTGCCGCCATTGGCTCCGCCATAGCGGGCCTCCTGGCGCTCGCGGAAAAACTCTTCGTAAGTCATCACTGGCTTGTCGGGATGGGTGAGGCGCATGTGCTGGACGTAATTGTCATAATCGGGAATGCCGACCATCAGCCGGGCCGTCTGCCCAAGATACTTTCCGACCTTCGCCAAATCCTTGAACATGCCGCCATCTCTTGATGCTTTAAAGCATCGCACAGAAAGTCAAGAATGGGTTTTCTGCAATAACGATGCATCATTGATAAGTTAAGCAACGGATAATTCCAGTGAACAACCGTTACTTCAAGCGTTTCCCTTTTCGCCCTCGGGCCTGTTTTTCAGGCACTTACCTCTCAGAACTTCAGCTTTCGCATCAAGACTTGCCGGAGGGGACGAAAGACTTGCCGGAGGGGACGAAAGCGGGAATGGCCGTCAGGGCTGCTTCCCGCTTTCCTTGCGGTCAAATTTTGTCTTGACGTCATTTATCATCTGTCCCGGCGGCGTCAATGAACGCCGCCGGAATAGTGCTTGAATGTCTTATTCAGCAGGCTGAAGCTGGGCACTGGCGGGAAGCGGCTCGTAAGGCACTTCCTTCACGGTAACCTTGTCTTCCTTGCTGGCTTTGAGGATCGACAGCAGGCCGAAGATAGCGATGCTGACCACCACGAAGATGAAGATGACCATCAACACCGCGTCGAGGGTGTTGTTGAACACCAACTTCTCAAGCCGCAGGATCTGGGCCGGATCCGTCACCTTGCCGCTTGCCAGTTGGGCCGAATACGTCTCGATGGCTTTAATGAAGCTGACACCCGGATGGTCGTAGAACAACTTCTGGTATCCAGCCGTCAGGGTGCAGATCAGAAGCCAGCAAGTCGGCAGGAGCGCAACCCAGGCGACCCGACCGCGCTTCATCTTGAACAGCACCACCGCGCAGAGAATCAGGGCTACGGCAGCCAGCATCTGGTTGGCGATGCCGAACAGCGGCCACAGGCTGTAAATACCGCCGAGCGGATCACGCACACCGAGGATCAGGATGTAACCCCAAGCCGCAACGCAGATGGCGGTTGCAATGATATTCGCAACCCAAGAATCCGTGCGTTTCAGCGACGGAACGAACGTGCCGAGCAAATCCTGCAACATGAAGCGTCCGGCGCGGGTACCCGCATCCACAGCGGTGAGGATGAACAGCGCCTCAAACAGAATGGCGAAATGATACCAGAAGGACATCATTCCCGGCCCGCTAATGACGCCATGTAGAATCTGCGCCATGCCAACGGCGAGCGTCGGAGCGCCACCGCCCTTGTTCAAGAGCGAAGGCTCGCCGATATCGGCCGCCAGTTGCGTCAGTATTTCCGGCGTAACGGAGAAGCCCCAGCTGTTGATCGTCTGCACTGCGCTCGCATAATCGGCGCCGATCATGGCAACCGGGCTGTTCATGGCGAAGTAGATGCCCGGCTGGATAACGCAGGCCGCGATGAGGGCCATGATGCCGACGAAGGATTCCATCAGCATACCGCCATAGCCAATGAAGCGGGCATGGGTTTCATTTTCGAGCATTTTCGGCGTTGTGCCCGAGGAAATCAGGGCATGGAAGCCAGAAATAGCACCGCACGCAATCGTGATGAACAGGAACGGGAACAATCCGCCCGGCCAGACCGGACCGGCGAATCCGGAAGCATACTTCGTTACTGCCTCCATCTGAAGATTCGGCGCAACGATCACGACGCCGATAGCGAGGCCGATGATGGTGCCGATCTTCAGGAAGGTGGAGAGATAATCGCGCGGAGCAAGCAGCAACCACACCGGCAGAACCGCAGCGATGAAGCCGTAGATGATCATGATCCAGGCCAACTGAACGCCGCCTTCCTCGCCTTTGTAAAGGAAGAACTGCCCGAAAGCGCTGTCCTGGACCCAACCGCCGCCGAGAATTGCGAGCATCAGGAGAATGAAGCCGATAACCGACATTTCGGCGATTTTGCCCGGACGGATGAAGCGGGTATAAACACCCATAAGGATCGCGATCGGGATCGTCGCCATGACGGTGAAGGTGCCCCACGGGCTGTTTGTCAGAGCCTTCACCACAACCATCGCCAGCACGGCGAGAATGATAATCATGATCATGAACGCGCCGAACAGGGCAATGATGCCGGGAATGAAGCCAAGCTCCATCTTCACCAGATCGCCGAGCGAACGTCCGTCGCGACGGGTCGAGACGAACAGAACCATGACGTCCTGCACCGCGCCCGCCAGCACCACACCGGCAATCAGCCACAGCATGCCGGGCAAATAACCCATCTGCGCCGCCAGAACCGGGCCAACCAGCGGACCTGCGCCAGCGATGGCCGCGAAATGGTGACCATACAATACGTATTTGTTGGTGGGCACGTAGTCGAGCCCATCATTATGTCGCCACGCAGGCGTCATGCGGGTACCATCAAGGCCAAGCGCATATTTAGCAATGTAAAGGCTGTAATAGCGATAGGCGACGAGGTAAATCGAGACTGCCGCTACGACGATCCAGAGGGCGTTGATCGACTCCCCTCGCACCAGGGCCACATAGCCCAGGGCGAAAGCGCCGAGGATTGCCAAGGCAATCCACCCGATATGGGATGCTATTCGACCCATCATCATCTCCTGCAAGAACGAGTTTTTGAGGTCCACCCGCAGCGGCTTCGCCATCTGCGGCACAGTGGCGACATTAAGGCAAAATGAAACACAATTGCAACTTACTACGCCTTATGTTTATAATATAATTATACTATAATACCTATTATTAAATATAAGTATATATTTTAATATTTTAACTTAATTATTATATTAGTTCAGCATTAATGAGCTTTTTAAGATTAAATTTTTAATTGAAATTGAAATTTTTTTATATAATTTAATCATTAAATGTAAATTTATATTATAATAATATGTCATTTTAATATATAAGATATTAAATATATTATAATTATATATAATTAAATATATTATAAGTTTATTAACAATTTATTAAAACTAAATTAATCAAATTTGACTTATATCAATAATAATTGACTTATTTTTATTAAACTTTTTAGATAAAAACACACTAATTTTTGTGATCAACTATGTAGCATGGTTAGATTATGAATGCATTTGTTTGGTTTTTTCAGGATCTTTAGCGATGCGTCATTTAGCAGCAAATGTCTCTCTAACTATAAAAAATGCATGGAAATCGCGATAAAATGCATACCAGCCAATCATATGCGACTAATTACTACCATGCCCTGAAGGCTACGGTAGGTGGGGATAGAAAGGCTGCCTATCGTGATGCTTCCGTTTGAATGGATACTGCTCACAAAAAAGGATGAATTACAACGTGTTAAGGCATACTTCGTTCTGATTCGATCCAAAGACAAGCTAAAAGCGGTATGTCACGCCGCTCAAGCACTCGGATAAATACCAAAGTCGTTCCGCCGTCGCTTGATCATCTGCCTGAGGAGCCATGGCCGCCATGGCCGGATAACCGCCCAAATCCATGAATCCCTTGGGTCCGTAATAAACGCCGCCCTCCGCTTCGTCTGCAGTTGCGGCGAACAGAACCGGCAAAGCGCCCATTTCTGCCGACTGGGCAACCATTTTCATGCCGACATCGGTAAGATACGACCATACGGGAGCCTCCGCCAAGGCAACCCTGAAGATGTTCGTCCGTGCCAGGCCCGGATGCACCGGGATGCTCCTGAGCGTAAGGCTATGCGCCAAAGCACGCCGTTGCAGTTCAATGCCGAATAGCAGCATCGCCAGCTTTGACTGGGCATAAGCTTTCAAAGAGTTATAGAGCCGTTCGCCCTGTAAATCGTCAAAGTCGATCCTGCCTTTCTTGTGGGCGATGCTGGAGAGGCTGACGATTCGTGCCTGTGGAGCCTGCTTCAAAAGCGGCATCAATCTTCCTGTCAGGGCAAAATGTCCGAGATAATTGACTGCGAACTGCATCTCGAACCCGTCGGACGAGGTCATGCGTCGTTGTATTCGCGATAACCCGGCGCAATTGACCAAAATGTCGATACGCTCGAAACGCTGCATCAAACGTTCGCTACAGGCGGCAACCGAAGCAAGATCGCCGGTATCGATACGCTCATAATCGACCGCGCATTTCGCCACGGCTCCACCATGGAGCGCGGCGGCGCGAATTGCCTCCACTGCCATCGCGCCGGTTTCCGGATGACGGCCGGT
>JAVBRX010000108.1:0-20027 GCA_031547465.1 Microvirga sp.
ACAAAACAGGCCGTTAAACTTCGAAACCTTGAGAAAAAACCTTCACCGGAAGCCCGGAGGACCAAAATCCCCTACCTCATGCTCCCCTCCCAGGAGGCCAGCCCTGGTGAAACCCAGCCTCAAAACGATACGGGAAAACCAGCCCCGCTCCCATCCACTCCATCTCGGAGAAAAAACAGCTACACGCAGCACGCGCGCGAAAACCCGCCGAAACAGACGCAACCCCAACTCTCTCTCCGAGAGGGGGCAGACTTGCTTTCCAATGAGTCGTCATATTGCACCTGGGAATCTTGGCTTGATCCATTGACGCCTGCCATCCGTGTAAAATTACGAATCCATGAGTTATTTGTATTCGCGGATTTGCACTTATACAGAAAAATTAAAAATACGCAACCTTTGGCAGGTTCACGGGGAGAGGCGGCTCAAAACCCTAAGAAAAGCTGCCTTGCGATGGAAAACGACGACAATATTAACCAACCTGTCGTAACCGACCGCCACCCCAAACGATTACCAAGCATGATAAAAAGTAAACGCAAGCATCGTTCCTAATTTTAATATATAACTTGAATAGAAAATTGTAATTAATGGTTATGATTTGATTCATTAAAGAATCAATTATGAATCATAATGCTCAATTCTTATAATAAAAATAACTTTATATATCTATATGAAAAATATATATTAGAATATTATTTTATAGTGATAAATATTATTTCAGATTTACTTATATTATATATTATATAACTATTTTAATATTAATTTTATTAAAATATAAACATATTTATGTTAAGTAAAATTATGTTATCTTCTTTTTAAGATGAGAGCATCATATTAAAATTCATAATTAAATTGTAATTTAAGTATGAAAATAATTTATACTTGTTTAGAAAAAAAATCGTTAATAATATTAACTACTTAAAGATAATAATAATTACTGTAAAAGCTGGTTTTTCATTGCGGAGCGGTTACCTTGATCCGCCTCTTTCGAAAGGATGGTTTTGCAAATTTAAACAAATGAAAACGTTTCATATTTTCACTAAAATGCAGCTATTATCAGGGTTTCAGAATACATGTCGAAGAGCCAACATATTACAGATAAATTTTCAGACATTCTGCAGATTGGAACGATACAGGTCTATTCGTCAATTCCCTTCGCCCCTCGCAGGCGTTTCACTTGTCCACGTTGATTTTTCGCTTCAAGGCGGCGGCGGCGGGAAGATGCAGTCGGTTTGGTTTCCCGACGAGGCTTCTGTCGTTCCGCTGCAGCGCGGATGAGAGCGCATAGACGTGCCACCGCCTCTTCCCGGTTCCGCTCCTGTGAACGATAGGTTCGCGCGGTGATGACAATATCGCCATCCAGCGTCAAACGGCTCCCGGCCTTTTGCTTCAAGCGTTCCTTGACCTCATCATTTAATGATGGAGAATTGGTAATGTTAAAGCGCAGCTGTGCCGACGTGGACACTTTATTAACGTTCTGCCCACCGGGACCGGGCGAACGGATGAATGAAATCTCGACCTCGCTTTCGTCCAGAACGATGGTATCGGTCACTTTAATCATGCGGCATCCATCAGGCTATCAAGCGCGTTTGTGATTATTTCTCACTGAATCCGGATCTCAACGCTATCACTCGATCCGGATGCGTCGATAACGGAGATACGGGCAAATCCCATCCCGTCCGGTGTCCAGACGACCTCACGGCGCATTGTCGATTCGCCGTAAGGCACCCCGTTGATAAGCCAGCGCAAGGGCATGACTCCGCCAGAAGCCTTTAAAACCAGCCTATCCCGTTCGCCCTCGGCATCAGTGAAACCAAGATCTATCTCCGCGCCATTAACAGGATAGGCAATTTTCAGCGCCGCGACCGGAGCCGCGCTAACCATTTTCGGTATATCTGTGCGCAAATGCCGCAGAGGCGGTGGCAAGGTAGCTGTGGTCGCGAGCAAAACATCGTCGGTTTTCGGAAGCGACACGGGAATGCTTCCCATCCGGGCATATGCCTCGAACAGAAGCGGCGCAGCGACCACGCGCCCGACCAACCCCGGCACCGGCGCGCCATCCGGACGCCCGACCCAGATTCCGACCGTCAGCCGCCTGTCGAACCCAACAGCAAGCGCATCGCGGTAACCGTAGGAAGTACCGGTCTTAAAGGCGAGCATTCCGCCTGCCATGCCATCCGGCGGCGGCGCATCCTTCAAGATGCTCCAGATATACCAAGCGGAAACGGCATCGGTAATGTGCCGCTCTTCCCCCTCCCCCGGTTCGCCGAGACGGTGCACGAGGGCAGGAGCATCACCGCCCCGCGCCAAACCAGAATAAAGCCGAGCAAGATCGGTGAGAGAAATGCCGATACCGCCGAGGCCAACCGCAAGACCCGGTGGTGTGTCATCCGGTAGAACCACCCGCGCACCGGCATCTCGCAGCCGCCCGAGAAAGCGCACCGGACCGATCTCGGCCAGAAGATCGACCACCGGAATGTTCAGCGACATCTGCAACGCCTGCCGCGCCGTCAGAACGCCTTGATATCCACGGTCAAAATTTTCCGGCGCATAGACGCCGAAACGCGACGGGCGATCCTCAACCAAAGTCTCGGGATGGGCGATGCCGTTCTCGAACGCCATGGCATAAACGAACGGCTTGAGCGCCGACCCCGGCGAGCGAACCGCCAAGGTGGCGTCGATTGCTCCCTTGCGCTCGACATTCATATATCCGGCACTGCCGACAACCGCCAGAAGTTCGCTCGTGGCGTTATCGATAACGATCGCCGCTGCCGACAATCCGGGATCAATTCTCTCGACCCGCTCGGCGAGCAGCCGCTCCAGGCTACGTTGCGTCTGAAGGTCGATGGTCAGGCGATGAATCCGTGCCTGCGGGCGCTCCCTGACTGCCCGTTCCGCAGCATGAGCAGCCAGCATCGGAAAGACCTTTCGCCCAAAAGGCACCGGCTCGGTCTTGGCTAGTGTGGCGTCATCTGCGGAAATCACCCCAGCCTGTGCCACCCGGTCGAGAATCCGGTCCCGCGCTTGTCGGGCAATCTCGGGAAAACGATCCGGTCGGCGCAATTCCGGCGATTGCGGCAGAGCGACGAGCAACGCCGCTTCGGCCAGGGATAACCGTTCCGGTTCACGTCCGAAATATGCCAGGCTCGCCGCCCTCACCCCTTCAAGATTGCCGCCATAAGGGGCCAATTGGAAATAGAAATCGAGAATCTCGCCCTTGGAGAAGCGCCGGGAGAGTTGCAGCGCCCGTACGATCTGCCGCGCCTTGGTGGCGAATGTACGCTCGTCGCGCGGCTCCAGTAGCCGGGCGACCTGCATCTCCAGTGTCGAACCACCGGAGACGATCCGGCCATGCATCAATAATTGTCCGAAGGCCCGCATCATCGCCAGGGGATCGACACCGGGATGATTATCGAAACGCTTATCCTCCGCTGCCTTCAGCATGGCAATGAACCGCCTGTCCACCGTCTCCCGCTCCACCGGCAGCCGCCAGCGACCTGCCAAGGTAGTGAAAGGCCGTAACAGTTTACCGTGTCGATCTAGCACCACGGTCGATTGATCGCCCAGCTTCGACAGGTCGAGTTCGCCTAAGGACTCGACATAGACCGCCGCCATGGTGCCGATGGTGAACACCCCGAACACCAGCGCAAGAACGATGCGACGCACCCATGCCGCCCAACAGCGCCGCGAGCGCCCTTCCGGCGGCGGTACGGGACCGCCGGAAACCATGTCTACCTCACGCGCCATAGCGCGTTCCTCCGTCATGTCTTACCGGTCACTTTCCGGGAAGAACCTCAAGCGTTCCGAACCCCGTCCGCCCGTTCAGATAGGGACGATACATCGCTTCGGCCTCTGCTGGCGGAAGAGTATATTTTCCAGGAGAAACGGCCCGCACGACATAATAGAACCGGAACGATCTGGCAGTGTAAGCATGTGACAGATCGAAAGCGGCGACATAACGGTCGTCCCGATATTCAAAGTTATTGCCGCCACTGGTCTTACCGAGCCAGGAGAACGTCGGCAACCCTTCCTCTGACAGGTTCGGGTTTTCGAGTTCCAGCCCCGCCGGCAGGTAATCGGCGAGCAGCAGGCGGTCGGAACTGAGAACCTTCGCATCGGCGGTGACATCGAGCACGGCGACGATCCGGTCATTCTGCGCCACGGTTTTCAAGTCGAGTTGCGCGCCGTCAAGGCTGTAATAGGTGCGGTGCACAGTCAGACCGTTGAAGGATGCCGGTTCATGCCCAATCGGGTTGCCGGTCACGGCCAACGACACTGAGATCGGTGCATTGCTCGAATTCGTCACCGTGACGGAGGCCGCAGCCAAGGTAGAATCGCGATAGTTACGGAACACGGCCCCCTTGGTTTCATTACCGTTGATGGTGACGCTCATGGTCTTTGCCTTTTGCATCACTGCCTGCGCAGCCATCACCATCCAGGCGTTTTCCTGAGTGCTGGTGTAACGATAACCCTTGCCGTCGGCGAGAAGCCGCTCGGTTTCGATCGTCGTGGCGAGAGTCTCGACATCCTCTGTTCCGCCGAACGCCTCATATGACAGGGCAAGCATCGTTGCCGCATCGCGCAGACGAGAACCGTAATGACTCGAATCGATATCTTTTGTCTGCGTCACCGCGAGGCGTTGCATCGCCGAACTGAAGACCGCTCCACCACGCACCTTGTCGCCAAGTAGGGCAAGAGCGGCACCGATCTGTGCCCGCGCCAGCGGCGATTTCATCTGCTCCAGCTTGTTATCCGCCAGATACCGCAAATCGCCCATTACCGGACGGCCATTGCGCGCCAGCACATAGGCTGCATAAGCGATTTCCGAATCGTTGTCGCGGCTGGTGCTGTTGGCAACCTGATTACGCAGGAAATCAAGCGCCTGATCGAGCTTGTCGCGAGGAACCGTGAAGCCACGCTCGCTGGCGCGGGTCAGGAAATCCATCACGTAAGCAGTGAGCCAGGTATCGTCACCGCTGTCATCATTCGACCACAGACCGATGGCCCCGTTCGATTTCTGGCGCAGCAACACCTGCTCAATGGCGCTGCGAATCCGCTGGTCTATCCCTTCATCGGCAGAACCCGCCTCGGCGGCAGCCAGTTCGTTGAAATAGAGCAGCGGCATCGCCCGGCTGGTCGTCTGTTCGGAACAGCCATGAGGATAACGGTCGAGCTGTTGCAGTAGCGCCGGAACGTCAAGGCTACCGACAGGGGAAACCGTAAGCGAGACGACGCCGGTGCCATAAATGACATCCTGCAGCAGATCCTTCGAAATCGTCATACTTTCGCCCGGCACGACGCTTCGCATAACCCGGCTGATCCTCGCCGGTGTGCCGGGCAGGATACCGAGCCTGAAGGTCTGCCGGGTCTCGAAGCCGGCCCCAGACAGCTTGGCATCGACCCAAGCCTGGCCGATACCACCGGCACGGATCGGTAGTACGACACTGCCCTTGCCGCCCTTGGCAAGTTTCACCGTCTGTTTCAACTTGTCTGCATCTGCAATCAGTGGACCGCGCAGGTTGAACTCGACCGTGGAATCCCCTGCCTCACCCTCGACATTGGTGAGTTGCGCAAGGAAGCGGGTTTCATCACCGATCAACAGGAAACGCGGCAGGCTGCCAGCCAGAACCAGGGATTCGCGGATGATGACTTCCTTTGCGGCATTGCCGACTTTATCCTTGCTCCAGGCCACGGCCATAACCTTGGCGGCGCCGTTGAACGACGGCAGATCGAAATCTACCTGCGCCGCGCCGTTCGACCCGACCTTGACCAGCCCGGAATACCGGATCAGCGGTTCCTGGGCGAGGCCGATCTTGGCCCGCTCCTCCATCTCGTCGCCGCCGGAGCGAATCGCACCGCGCACGCCCTGCATACCATCGATCAGGTAGCCATAGAGATCGCGGATTTCCGCCGACAGCCGCCGCTGGCCGAAGAAATGGTTCACCGGGTCGGGCGGCGTGTAACGGGTAATGTTGAGAATACCGACATCGACGAGCGCCACCGAGACATAAGCTTCCGAACCCGCCTCGACGCCTTTCACTGTTAGCGGAATGGAGACCCTGCCGTTCGGACGGATCAGCGTCTCGCCCTTGATCTCGATATCAAGGACATGCTTGCTCTTGTTGATATTGAACCATGCCAGCCCGAGGGAGCGGCCCGGCTGGCGCTGGGCCTTCTGATCGAGGGGGCGATGGGCGATGGCCACCAGATAGGCATTCGCACCCCATTCGCTCTTCACGGGAATATCGACCGTCGTGCCGCCGGCAGGAACATCGACACTTTGCAGCGGATAGACCTTGTCGCTGACGACGACGAGAGAGACCTGATTTGCGCTGCGCGGCACAAGGCGGACCTTCATGGTCTCACCATCCTCGTATCCCATCTTGTCGAGGGCGACTTCCAGCCGGTCCGGCGTATCGGCGGTCGCCGTGCCGACCCAACCGTTGTCGAAATCGACGCTGCTCTGCGTCAGCACGCCGTTGACGGACGCCTTGACCTCGAAGCGGTATGAATAGCCGATCTCTGTCGGTACAGTCAGGCTTGCCGGATTCGTCTGGCCTATATCAAGCGCGCCGTCACGGAAACGCTCGAAGCGCTTGATTGCCTCGTAATGCCAGCGGCCATCGGAACGGTACCACTGATAATCGCGATGCACTTTATATAATACCCAATTCGCCTGGCTGGCGGCCAACCGTGCGCCGTTCGTCCCGAGGAGGACGAGGTTCAGTTTCTCGGATTTATCATCGTGTGCAGGTCGGGCAATACCGATTGTTGGCCGGGAAGGCAGAACCGGCAGGCTTACGGTGCGTTCGACAGCACGCCCGCCGCTGCCTTCATAGACGCGCACGGTAATGTCGGCCTTGAGCGGTCTGGTTGAATCGATGAACGGGATGGCGGCTTTCAGTACCGCCCCGCCTTTCTCATCTGTTATAACCTCCGGCTCGATTTCAGCGGAATAGCCGGAATAGGTCTCATCCTGAAGACCGAACGAATAGCCCTCAAACCCCGGATAGGAGCTTTCGGCACTGACCTTGACCGTGCCTTTCACTATCAGATTCGCTCCGGGAGAACCGAACAGAAAATCGGCCTGAACTCCGACTTCCACGGCATCGTTCCTGTGTACCGCTTTATCCTTCGGGGTCAGAACCACCTTGAGGCGTTCCGGCATGTAATCTTCGACCTGGAACGTTACCGAACCGATGCTGGGCTGCTTCGGATCAGTGAAGGCCTCCACCCGCCATGTTCCGAGATTGGCATACGCCGCAATCGGGATTTCGAACGTGCGCCCGCCCTGCCCCTGGTCATTCACCGTCTCGGTTCGATAGATGACGCCATCGGGCCGGTACACATTGACGATCAACGGCACGTTCAGAATCGCCGCGCCACGGCTATCGCGCAATAATGCCGTCAGATGAACACTTTCATCGGTGCGATAGACGCCACGTTCGGTGAACAGGAACGCTTCCATCGCGGTTGCCGCCTGAGGCCCCGAAACGCCGCGATCCGTCAGATCGAAGGCGCTCTGCGTCAGGTCGAGGAACGCATAATCGGAGGCGGTCGAAACGACGACCATGAAGGGTGCAAGCCCGTTCTTGCCACGATTGAGGCCCGGATCGAAAGCGACATGCCCATCTGCATCCGTTCTGCGTGTCGCTAGAACTTCGTTATTGCGAGCAATTAGACGAACTTCCGCCTCGCCGAAGGATTTGCCGGTCGCCAGCGATTTCACGAGCACATGCACACCGTCCTGGCCTGAAAACGCCGTGACGCCGAGATCGGTGACGATAAACCATTGCGAAACGAGATCGCCATAATAGCCATCGTCATCAGAATCTTCATCATCATCGGAAGATTGGCTTTGCTCGTTTTCGGATTCCTCCTTGGCAATTTTTGCCGTCATGGCGTAAACGCCGGGTTCCAGCTTGCCGACAGCCTCATTGATGGGAAAGGCGGTCACAACATCGCGGTTACGATCATTCGCCGTCGTCAACTGGCCGCGCCAGACCTGAACGCCTTCGCGTTCCCTGATGGATTGCGCCGTGTAGCTGTAGATCTGCTGGAGAAAATTCTTTTCGTCGCCGGTCAATTGGTGGATGAGGTTGCGATCGCCCACCCGCAGCACTTCGACATCGATCTTCGACGTATTGACGCTGACCAGCGGAATGCCGACCTGACCGATGCTCGGTAGCACGTAATTCGTGCCGGTGAAACGGATAGAGGCTTCTCGATCATTGATCGTCACCTCGTAATTGGTGGGCGTTTCGGTCGTATCGCCGGTTTCCGCCAGGATGCCCGAGCGCACATGAACATTATAACGTCCTCCGAACTGCAACCCCTCGATGCACAATTGGCCTTCGTTACGCGATACGGCGATATTCGTCAGCCCAGTGACGGTCACGTATTGCGACCAGTCGATCCCCTTCCTGTCCGACAATGCCTTGTTGAACCTGATGCATAGCCTAGGCGTGGACGAGGCATTGTTGATATCGTAACCGGTAACGCGGAAGCCATTCTCAGCCCGGATTTTTTCATAGACCACCCTCACGGCGGGATTGTCCGAAAGTTCGAGACTTACCTTGAGCGATTTCAGCGCGTCGTCGTGACGTTCACGATCCTCAAATGCCGTTGCCAGTAAGGCAAGCGCCGTAGCTTTATCCTCCTTTGCCGGAGCACTCTGATAAGCCTTGTAAGCCGCCACCGTGACGAGTTCGAACTTCTGCTCCCGCTCGGGCCATTTGGAAGCCGAGAGCTTTGACCCGGCAAACGCATAACCGAGCCAGTATTGCCATGCCTGCGGTTCCATGGCGACAGCACGGCTGAACAGGAGGGTGGATAATTGCGCATCGTCCTTGGCAGCAAACGCCGCTGCCGCCAGTTGCTGCGCCGTGCGAACCTCGCTCTTCGGCAGTTGCGTCTGAACTTTCTTCAGTAACGTCTCATAGTTGGATTCGAGAGATTCGTTCCGATAGGTTGTCTGCGCCCAACCGGCGATCGACCATAAGACGGCAATAAAGAATACGACGGTCTGTACGGCACGTTTCAACATCGAATGCCCCCTATGGCGAAGCAATGGAATTTAAAATTGGTCTTCAAGTCATTTTCGAATGTCAGCAAATATACTTACGTTCGAACATTACGGCCAAATTAGGATATTTAGCGGATTGCAGATAAATGAGGAAAAAACACATTCCAGAAAATACCCAACCATGACCAGCCGCGCATAACCCGCCTGCTTCCCTGCCAGTTGTATCTCTTCTCTTTGCAGACTGGAAGTCCAATCATGGAGATGCTAATGCGAAAGGAGGAAACTCCGAAGGATGGAAACAGTCATGGCTTCTTTGATGACAAGAGGCGTTTTTCTGGTGTTTATCGGACTTGCGCTGAGTGTGCACACTGTTTCGGCGCAAGCACCGGCAACTCCGGTAGCGGATCCTGTCTTCAATGCGGCAAAGGCTGAGTTCGAGCGCATGGACGAACCGGCGCGCAAGGCGCTTCAGGACGACCTCGTCTGGACAGGCGATTATAACGGCATCACTCAAGGCGTATACGGAAAGATGACCTTCCGTGCCACGCAGGCGTTTCAGAAACGGAGCAAGTTGCCGGAGGATGGAATTCTGACCGGCAAGGGCCGTCTGGCACTCGCCACCGCAGCCAGGGGAATTCGCGAACAGGCGCAGTTCGCCGTCGCCGTCGACCCACGAACCAAAGCCCGCATCGGCATCCCGCGCGCGGTTCTTACCAAGAACAGCGACAATCCATCGGGCGGAACACGCTGGCAGAGTGCCGATGAAAAGATTACCGTCGACAGCATCGGTTATGGCCCCGGCGATACGGATATCGACAGTCTGTTCGAGCGGGCGACGAATGTGAAAACTCCCGACCGGAAAGTCACCTATAAATTTCGCAACGAAGCATTCTTCGTCGTCACCGGGGAGACAGCGACTGGCAAATCGTTCACCCGGTTTGAATCCGGCCCGGAGGGTATTCGTGGCATCCGTATCGGTTACGATAAATCCGTCAGCGCGCAGTTCGACAGGATGGTGATCGCCATCGTCAACAGCTTCGAGCCATTCCCCGGTACCACCACGCCCACCGTAGCGCAGGCCCCGGCACTGCCTGTCGTCAAACCCGCCGTTCAGCCTACTGCCGCCCCAAGCCCCCTGCCCTTCGCTACCGGCCTTATAGTGGCGAAAGGGCGCGTTTTAACGGCGCTGCCCGCCAATGCCTGCGCTAATCCGGTCATCGACGGCAAAGCGGCCAAAATCGAGCGCCATCAGGATGGTCTGATGCTACTTGCCGTGGAGAATACCGCTGAACCGCTTATTTTACGGCAAGGAGCGGCTGCAAACGAGGTATTTGCCGTCACGGCAGCGGTCGGCGGTAGACGCATCGTCGGTTCCGGGCAGGCCGTTTCGCCCGAAACCGTCATCGTTCCGCTAATGAAGAGCGCCTCGGGCGCACCGCTTTTCTCCCGCGACGGGGCCTTGATCGGCCTCATCGCCCCGATGACGGACAGGCGTGACATCGACGGCCTGCTCCCGACTGCCCCGCGCCAGATCATTCCGACAGCGACGGTTCAGAAGTTTCTCGGAGGAACGGCATCCTTCGTCGATTCGGGCAATGCGCCAACCGATGCAGCATCGCAAGCCCGGCATATCGTCGGCATCGAATGCCGATAATCGTCTACAGATTGAAATTTGCAGAAAGAAAGCCGGATCACCCGAGCTTCTCGATCTCATAGCCAGCTTCATCCAGAGCTTCGACGATATCCGCCTCGGCACTCGTCGTCTTGATCTTAACGTTGCGGGTGGCGAGATCCGCCTCAACCGTTGCATCGGGGTCGACTGACTGGACAGCCCGTGTCACCTTTTTCACGCAACCGCCGCAATCCATGTCCGGTAAGCGAAAATGAAACATGGTCGTATCTCCCTGATAAATCCGAAGCTCTCCGATAGACCTTCCCATGAGGGAAAGGTCAAGCCCTCTTGGTATGCAAGTGCCTTTGGTATGGAGGAATGTGCCGAAGCGTCGCGCATCTCACATCGCGGCGATAAAATCGGCAATTAGTTTCACGTTCAGGGCAACGATGATAACGGCAATGATGCCCGCAACCGCACTCAGCCAGCGCGGCGCGGCCAGTTCGCCCATCTTTTCCCGGTTTGCGGTAATCTGCACCAGCGGAATTACCGCAAACGGCAATTGCAGGCTGAGAACCACCTGGCTGAAAATAAGCAATTTTCCGGCCCCGCTCGCCCCGAACCAGATTGTGACGACAGCGGCGGGAACGATGGCGACGAGGCGCGTCACCAGCCGCCGCAACCATGGGGCGATATGCCAGTCCAGAAACCCTTCCATGACAATCTGACCGGCCATGGTCGCGGTAATGGTGGAGTTGAGACCGCTGCATAACAGCGCAATTGCGAACAATGTCGGGGCGATGGCCGAGCCGAGGAGCGACGACAGCAGAAGATGTGCCTGGTCCAGTTCCTCGACGCGGGTACTGCCCACGATATGAAACTGTGCCGCGACAATCAGGATCGAAGCATTGATCGCCAACGCCAGCGTCAGGGCAATGGTGGAATCGATTGTCGAATAGGTCAGCGCGTGGCGCTTCTCCGGCAGTGTCTCTCCGAACGTCCGGGTCTGAACGATGCCGGAATGCAGATAAAGGTTATGCGGCATCACCGTTGCGCCAAGAATGCCGAGGGCTAGGTAGAGCATGTCCGGGTTGCGGACGATCTCGGTGGACGGCAGAAATCCGCGCAGCACATCGCCCCAGACCGGCTGCGCCAACACGATCTGCACGAAGAAGCACACGGCGATCACCCCGAGCAGAGCGACGACGAAGGCTTCTATCCAGCGAAAACCTTTGTTCTGCAGATAGAGAACGAGAAAGACATCCGCCGCCGTGATGAGAACGCCGATTTCCAGCGGAATGCCGAGCAGAAGATTGAGGCCGATAGCAGTACCAATCACCTCCGCCAGGTCGGTGGCGCAGATGGCGATTTCGGCCAGAATCCACAGTGGCCAACTGGCAAAGCGCGGATAGGCATCACGGCAAGCCTGCGCCAGATCGCGCCCCGACGCCACTGCCAGCCGTGCACACAGATGTTGCAGGACAATCGCCATCAGGTTGGACAACAGGGCGATGAACAGCAGCGTATAGCCGAAATGCGAGCCGCCGGCGAGCGATGTCGCCCAGTTGCCCGGATCCATATAACCGACGGCGACTAGATAGCCGGGGCCGAGGAAGGCCAACATTTTACGCCATGCCGGCCATTGCCTGGGCACGCCGATGCTAGCATGGACATCCGACAGCGACGCTTCGCCCCGGGGACGTCGCCAAGTTTTCAGGCTATCCCTATGCCCATATGCTGAATCCTGCATGACCTCGCCTGTGCCGGGCTGGTCTTCTGTCATGCCGAGTGCCACGCTCTGGACGAGGGGAACGGACCGCCCCCTCTCTTCGGCTTTCGGCATTGTTCAACCTCCTGCAATCAACATAGTTGCAAACGATTAGCATTCTTAATTAGAGGCAAGTTGATCAGGATTCAAGCCCGGCTGCCATTGCATCCCAAAAAAACGGCAACGAAAACTCAATTTGTTATGCCCGCCAATATTGACAACACATTGCGCTGAAAAGCAAACGTCAGAAAACCACAGCGTTTCAAGTTCTTTTGCACAGTTGAAAAATCGGGCATTGACGTTCGATCAAAAAACCCATATTCCGACGCGCACCGAACAAGCGCTACGGGCCATCCCCGACACAGTTTCAAACTGAGCGCCTGCTGGGGGATAGTTTAACGGTAGAACAGCGGACTCTGACTCCGTTAGTCTTGGTTCGAATCCAGGTCCCCCAGCCAAATTTTCAGTTCATTGATTATGCCGGTGAGTTTTCCGGCTACAATGTGGTTTGGATCGATATGTCCTGAGTCTCTCATACGATCTGTCGCCATAAAGCACGACAATAATCTCACGTCATATTCTTATGAGATTCAAAATAATACCCTGCTGGCACATCTGGATAACAAACGGCTAGAGTTCATACACGTCCTGACAAGGAGAGCTTTGCGAAGCCTTTAACAGAACAGGCTCGTTGACTCCGTCCGAACGAAGCAGAATAATTACCTTCTTCAGGCTGGCGGCAATTCGTCTGCCACAATAAAGGAGGGGCTTATGAAATCTCTTGCCATTATATTGACAGTCATTTCAGGCTCGTCCGCTTCGGCTCAAACTTCACCAATGCTAAGTCCGGCAAAAGCTGCTGAAAAGGCTGTATCTATCTTGAAGGGAGACCCTTACGGCGAACCACGCAGAAGGTTCTCGCCGGGATTCAAGCGCAAACGCTCATTGTAAAAGGGGCTGATCCCTGCTCGAAAGCCCCGGTGACATTTCCCGTCTGGGTCTTTCAGATATCCGCACTCGACAAGAACCTTCCTGACGATTCAGGCAACCCCAGAAAAATCAATGGCTTCCTGACGCTTAACGCTTCAAGCGGAGCCATGGTCTGTACAGGGTTGCCTTATCTGGACTAAGTTTCAAGGTTCGTGACGGATTACGGCTTGCACGGCTGAAATATATGCCAATAGTTTCGGTGGTCCAATTACATCAGCAGAACCGGCGGCACTATCATGCACTGCTCGTCTTCGTCCCGCGCCTGTTGTCGATCTCCATCGCCTCGAAAGCCCGAACCGGGCGGAAGCGAACTTGCGCGCCTATGGGTAACTGACCGGCAAGGTCTAGGTGATATTCGGCAACGCAGGCAATGACGGGATAGCCACCGGTCAACGGGTGGTCCGTCATGAACAGGATAGGCTGTCCGGCGGCGGGAATCTGGATTGCGCCACGCACTGTACCCTCGCTTGCCAATTCCTTGCCTTCCTTTTCCTGCGACCTTGTAAGCGATGTCTCTCCCAATAAACGCAAGCCGACACGGTTCGATTGCGCCGTCACACTCCAGAGTTGTGAAGTGAACAGATTGACGGAGGCTTGCGAAAACCAGTCGCTGCGCGGCCCCATGACGACATCAAGAATCGAAATTTCCTTAGGCTTCGGCATACCGACAGGCAGCGCCTTGGACCATGACGACGCACGAACGGTCGTGGACTTTTTCACCGGCAGGTAATCTCCGGCCATAAGTGGCCTGCCGATCTTGGCCATGAAGTCTGTTGATGAACTGCCGAGAACATGGGGAACGTCAAACCCGCCGCGCACGGCGAGATAAGAGTAAACCCCGGCTTCCGGCTCTCCCAGCTTCAGAATATCGCCGGGAACCAGCGCTATGGGGGCAGAGCGCGATGCCTCCCAGGTTGTTCCATAGGAATCCGTTACCTCAGCGGAGCCTTGCGCCCCGGCACTAGCAACCAGAACTTCGCTACTGCATACGACTTCGAATACGCCATAGGCGATCTCGATACAGGCTTCAGAACCTTCATTGCCGACCAGACGGTTGGCCGCGGCAAGCGACGCCTTGTCCATGGCCCCAGAAACGGACACGCCCTGTTTGGCCTGATTGGGCCGCCCGAGATCCTGAAAAAGCGACAATCTGGCGCTTTTACGCATTCGCAAGGGACCAATCCGGCGTTCTTCCTGCATAAGAGGCGAAGGCTTCATGGTGGCTTTTTGCGAGTCTGCTACGGTGAAGCGCACCCTGTCGCCCGGTTGTAGAAGCGCAGGCTGCTCGCGGGCAAGATCCCACATCGGCATGTCCGTAATGCCGATGAGTTGCCAACCACCAGGACTTGTTTGTGGATAGACGGCGCTGAATCCCCCAGCCAGAGCGACGGACCCGGCGGGAATGCTGGGGCGCGGGCTGGAACGACGTGGCACGTTGAGGCTCTGGTCTCCACCGGAAAGATAGGCAAAGCCGGGAGCAAAACCGGTGAAGGCTACCATATAATCGGTGCCGGTATGACGGCGGATAACCTCATCGGCAGAAATGCCGACAAGACGGCCAACTTCTTCCAGATCCTCGCCGTTATAGATGACGGGGATCTCGATCCTCCGTCCGGATTGCTCGACGGTGCCGTCGATGCGTCGGCGGGCGATATCTTGCACAAGCGCGTTCTGATCGGCAACGGCAGGGCTGAAGCGGATCAGCAGCGAGCGTGCTGCCGGTACGATTTCCTCGATACCGGCAATGGTCTCGGCCTGTAACGACGCCATCAATGCAAGCGTCTGGGCAAGATCGTCGAGTTCGATGAGGATAGTATTGAGGTTGACCGGCAGAACACGCATGGCGACAATCACCTGTCGGAGAATGGATGGATGGCAACGCCAGATTTTTCGAGCAGCTTGCGAAGCTCCGCAGCCATGGCGACCGCGCCGGGGCTGTCGCCGTGAACACAGATTGAATCTGCCTTGAGGCGGACAGTCGTGCCATCGATGGCCTGAACCGTGCCCTCTTTGACAAGATGCAGCATGCGCGCCGCTACGGCCTGCGGGTCGTGCAGAACCGAGCCTTCACGGCTGCGCGGCACCAACTGGCCATCGGACAGATAGGCACGGTCGGCAAAAACTTCGGAAACCGTGCGCAAACCTGCGGTTTCTGCCCATTCGATCAGCGGTGTTCCGGAAAGAGCGACAAGAATGAGCTTCGCATCGACGGCAAGCATTCCTTCGATAACGGCCATCGCCTGGCGCTTGTCATGAGCAATAGCGTTGTAAAGGGCGCCATGCGGTTTGACGAAAGCAACCTTCGCGCCAACAGCGGCGGCAAGGCCCTTGAGTGCACCGATCTGGTAAATGACATCAGCTTTGAGGTCGGCGCTGCCGACATCCATATTACGGCGACCGAAGCCGACGAGGTCCGGATAGGAGACGTGCGCCCCTACGGCAACGTTCTTCGCTTTGGCTGTCTGCAGGGTTTTCAGGATGCCCGCCGGGTCTCCGGCATGAAAGCCGCAGGCAACGTTGGCGCTCGAAACGATATCGAGCATCTTTCCGTCGTCACCCATGTTCCAGGCACCGAAGCTCTCCCCAAGATCGCTGTTCAGATCGATTTTCATTGAACTGTTCCTTTAGAGCATTTTCCGGTTAAGCGGATTCCGGTTAAGCGCAAGAAAATGCAGCAATCAAAAAATTGGAGCGTTTTCGATCCGCTGGATTGAAAACGCTCCAATGGATCAATGTTCGCGACCGGCACCTTCGCGCACGTCTTTCTTCACCGAGAGGGCCGTCCGTATCAGGCATTTGATGGCTTTGACCTGCGTTGCAAGCGCCATGCTCGGCACACCCGGAATGCGGGCGGATTGCTCCGGCAGATGCGGCAGATGGATGAAGCCGCCACGAGTTTTCGACAGAGCCGACACAGTGGCGAGACGGTGCATCAGACCGTAGAAGCTGTGATTGCACACAAAAGTGCCAGCCGTATTCGAGACTGAAGCCGGAATACCGGCCTCGCGCAGATCGCGCACGATGGCTTTGATCGGCAATGTCGAGAAATACGCGGCAGGCCCTCCGGCAATCACCGGTTTGTCGACCGGCTGCTGCTTGCCGTTATCGGGAATGCGGGCGTCGTCGATATTGATAGCGATCCGCTCGGGGGTAATCTCCGAGCGGCCATTAGCAAGGCCGAGCAGCACCACTAGTTGCGGTTTCAACTCGTCCAGGGCTTCGTCAAGCCGTTCGAGCGCCGCTCCGAACCGGCACGGCAACTGTATGGCCTTGACAGAAAGCCTCTTGCACGTCGTGCCGTCCAAGGACCGGGCAACTTCCCAGGAAGGATTGACCGTATCCTTGTCGAACGGCTCGAACCCTGCCACCAGCACGCAGCCGGAGGTTTTCTGTTTTTCGACCTTCTCTGCAGCGTGTTCCATGGTGACGACTTAACTCACATCAGCACGTAAAGAATGACGATGTTGGCGCAAAGCAGCAACAAAGCCGTCGGAATCTGAACACGGATCACTGCATTCCTGTCCGGCAGTTCCAGCAAGGCGGCAGGCACGATGTTGAAGTTCGCCGCCATCGGAGTCATCAAGGTTCCGCAATAGCCGGACAACATGCCGACAGCCGCGATGACCGCCGGGTTGCCATGAAAGACACCGATCAGGAACGGCACGGCAATGCCGCCGGTCATCACCGGAAAGGCCGCGAAACCGTTGCCCATAATGATCGTGAACAGAGCCATGCCGACGGCATAAATCGCCACGGCCACCAGCCGGTAATCCATGTTGATATAGTTGATGGTAAGATGCTCGACCGCCTTGCCGACGCCGGAATCAGCAAAGACAAGCCCCAGCATGCCGAGCATTTGCGGCAATACCAATGCCCAGCCGACGGCATCGATGAGACGACGCGCTTCACTGAGACCCTGAACCGGGGTTTCCTTCGTCAGCAGGCAAGCAAGCCCCAACGCGATAATGCAGCTCAGGCCCATGGAGAGGAGCGTCGCGTCTTTAAGGGGGGAGAACAGCGGTTGCCCGCCCACGAAAAGATAAGGCGCAAGCAGCGTACCGGCCATGGTCAGAACGGGAATGGTCAACGCCGGAATGAAAAGCTTGCTACCCAGACGCTTGGCGCTCGCGACATACTCGGCGGTACTCGGGAGGTTCGGTGAGCCGGCACCGACCAGATTGAAGCCGCCGATGAGCGCCAGAACGATGACGCCCACGCCGACATACATCGGCGGCACGAAATCGCCGAATAGGAAGCCAAGCGCGTAGAGGCCCCAGAACAATGCCGTCGTGTAACGCTTCGGGTTTGTGCTGTCGAGAAGCGTCATCACCGCGACGACGACCAGAATTGCACCGACGAGATAGAAGAGATGGGAAAGGGTCAGGCTCATGATTAGGCTCCCTTTCCGCTCTGCACGGCAGCAGACATCTCAAGAGTGTCGGAATATTGCGCGAATTCCTTGGCCAGTTGCCCGTCCAGGCGATAGCTGCGCCAGGCATGGATCGTGAAAGCGGCAATGGCGGTGGGAATGCCCCACAGGGCGACGTGCAGAGGCGCAACTTCGATGCCGGACTTGCTCAGGAACGTGGTCATCAGCACGATGGCACCGAACGCCACAAAAATATCTTCACCGAAGAACAGGCCGACATTATCGGCAGCAGCGGAATAAGCACGCAGCTTATAGCGAATATGGTCGGGCAGCGAGCCGTAACGCGATTCAGTCGCCCCTTCAGCCATGGGCGCAATCAGAGGGCGCACCATCTGCGGATGGCCACCGAGGCTCGTGAGACCAACGGCAGCCGTCAACTGACGGACGGCAAGATAAACAATCAGCAATCGCCCGGCAGTCGCTGCCTTGATGCCGCTGATGAAATTCTGCGCCTGTTGACGCAGCCCGTGGCGTTCAAGCAGGCCGATCACCGCGAGCGGCAGGAAAATGATCAGAGGTAGATTGCGTGTCTTCAGGAAGCCGGTGCCAATGGCGGTCAAAACCTGTTCGACACCGAAGCCCGCAGCAAAAGCCGTACTGACGGTTGCGACGATAACCGCGAGCAAGGGATTAAGCCGCAAGATGAAACCTACGGCGATGATAGCCACTCCAATCAGTGGCCATAAATTAATAGTACCAGCCATATGTGTACGCCCCCCGAGAGTGATTAACTTAGCTTATTGAGGATGCTATTTTTTCATCCAATAAATTAACCATGTCAATGATATTGTCGGAGTTTTTTTTCAAGCCACCAGCGCTTGCAATATGCTTATTATCTTAAATAAAGTTATGAAAAAATGTCTGACCCTATGTATGTATGCGTTTTTTCCCTTGAGAGATCACAAACCCTCATTTGGAAACCTCTTGAACGCAGCTATCCGGGAGTATTCTTCATCTGCTCATTGAGCGAACCGCCTGAATATCGCGGATCAGGCTTCTGCGGTCGATGCCGGGACGGCCCTGATCCAGCAACTTTTGCCAGATATCGACCGCCTCGCGATGTTGCCCCCGATTGAAATGATCCGTAGCCAGCAGAATGAGGGCGTTGACATCGCCAGGATCTTTCGCAAGCGCCTGCTCCACAAGGTTGCGAACCTCGGGAGTAAAACTCGCCTCGGGACTCAGATGCCGCCGCGCCTGATAATACAACACGGTCGCCTTGGCGGCAGCGGTGGCGGCACTCGTGCTTCCTTCGAGTTTGGCAATGTGGTCGTAAATTGCCAGGGCGGCATCAAAATCCTCTTCGCGCGCATAGAATCCCGCCGCCTGAGCCAGAGCGCCGAGATCGCGCGGGTCGGCGTCGAGCAGTTTCTTGAGACGTTGAAGCTCTGTTATTTTCAATTCTTCCGCGGTCATGCCGATGATCGGGTTAGGATTGTCCTGCCAGTACATAGCCTCCTGCCAGCGCCCGCTCAGCCCGTAGCCGCCCCAGACGGCAAGGGTTGTGCCCGCGATGATCGACCAGACAAGAGCATTGGAACGCAGCGGAACCGAACTGGCAGCAGAGCAAGGCGGAACTGGCGCAGAAACAGTTTCTGACAGCGCTTCCACTGTTCCCTCAGCCCCCGCAGACCGTATCCGCAAACGCGCGAGCATCCAGACAGCGAACAACAGCAGCAGAACAGGCGCGCTCCATAACAATGCGGTCGTGGCCTTGAACGGTGGATTATAGCGGACGAAATCACCAAACCGTTCCGTCATGTAAGTAATGACGGCCTCATCGCTTTTCCCGCCATCGACCAGCTTGTAGACTTCCAGCCGCAGATCCTGAGCGATCGCCGAATTGGATTCCATCAGGTTCTGATTCTGGCATTGCGGGCAGCGGAGTTCCCGGGAGAGCGTCATGGCGCGACGTTGGGCCTCCACCGACTGAAACTCAAACGTATCGGCGGGGTGCCCCCAGGCAAGGGATGCGCCAAGAACGAAGACAATGGCGAGCAACCACCTCATGGTGCGGCCTTCCCGTCATTCACCGACGCCGCGAGACGAGGCTGGAATATTCTTGCCCAGACATCGGCATTCAACTCGCCGGTAAAGCGCGCGAGCAGCGTGCCGTCGGCAGAGTAAAGCATTGTCTCGGGTGTACCGTAAACGCCGAGTTCTATGGACAGCTTGCCGTTCGCGTCGTCAAGGACGGCCAGATACG
>JAVBRX010000172.1:0-20823 GCA_031547465.1 Microvirga sp.
CCCGGCAAGACGGCGCTTGCCCGCTTCAAGAAATTCCTTCGACCAGGTGTAGTAAAGGTTCTCGGCAATGCCTTCGCGGCGGCAAAGCGCTGCTATGCTCTCCTCGCCGCGAAGTCCGTCCAGAACGATCCGGATCTTCTCTTCGGCTGAATAATGGCGCCGCGTCGCACGGCGAATGTCTCGGATCGTCTTCTCTCCAGCACTCGGGGCGGCCTTCGCCGCCTTGTCGGATTTTGCTCTCATCTTCGTTCCTTACAGTCACTGCGATGACACCAAAATCCTCCTCAAATCACAACGCCAATTCTGTCCAATAGGCGTTGACACCGCACAGTTAGGCGTAGCTCGCAGCCCAAGGCTTTAAACAAACGGCCAAGATGGTGCACTCCACAGCAAGCTTCCATCGCAATGATTACCGGAGCAACAGAGGCTACATATGAAGCCAAACAATCACGCCGAACACGCTTGCGGTAAATAACTGCTCCCGCCGAGTCCACAGCACAAACCGAGCAGGAGTTCTTGCCTAAATCTATTTCACGATAAAAATCGACATCGGTCTGTTCCTCTCTTGTGTTTTAAGCCACAGAAGCAATCCTATCAGATCGCTTCGAGAGGGGCGGACCATACTATAACCTTGGCGTTTGCAGCGTGCGTGTGATTCACTGACCTCAAGGGTTTAGCATGGGGTCATGATATGTCGCATTGTCTTTCTGTGGGGATCCTCTGGAGAAGCTGGGCGAGATCATCCATTTTGAAGCGTTCCGCTATCGGCTTGAGAAAGCGCTGAAGCGCAGCGATCGCGCTCAGGGCGGGCGTCCGCCGTTTGATAGCGTGCTGATGTTCAAGGTTCTGGTGCCAAACTGAAGGCGCATTTGCGAAAGGCAGCCGAGCGAACTGTAACCGGACTGTGGGACAGGATCGGAAAAATCATCGACCTCATCGAACCTGATGAGGCCAGAAACTACTTCAACTCATCCGGATATGATCCAATATGAAAGGGAAACGTTCTAACGAGCGACTCAAGGTTCCACATCCCACGACACCAAAGTCTTGGCCAAAAACGCTTGCTGCCATTTGCCAAGCCGCCGTTGCGCCCCATCATTATATCCAAGCTGCATGGGCGCGCCGTTCCGGGAAGACGCATCGAGCCGGAGGGCGGAAGGCCCGTGCTGGGATAATCGGCGGACCGGAGCGCGGCCAGAAACCGGGTGCACGGCCTTCAAGCGGCAGGTGACGGATGTTTCCCTCGAACGATATTTTCTCGACCTACGCGCAATCCTACGAAACGCGGCGCGAAACGGAGATGTCTCTGGAAGACTTTCTCCATGGTTGCCGCAGCGATCCGATGATGTATGCCAGCGCCGCCGAGCGGCTGCTCGCTGCCATCGGTGAACCGGAACTGGTGGACACCGCCAAAGATGCACGGTTCGGTCGGATTTTTATGAACCGGACGATCCGGATCTACCCCGCCTTCTCCGAGTTCTACGGCATGGAAGAGACGATCGAGCGCATCGTCAGTTTCTTTCGCCATGCGGCGCAGGGACTCGAGGAGCGCAAGCAGATCCTTTATCTTCTCGGTCCGGTTGGCGGTGGTAAATCCTCGCTGGCTGAGCGCCTCAAAGCGCTGATGGAAATACACCCGATCTATGTATTGAAGGCGGGCAGCGAGATCAGTCCGGTATTCGAAAGCCCCCTCAGCCTGTTCGACCCCGAGCAGATGGGTGAGGTGCTGGAGGAGCGTTACAGCATTCCGCGCCGCCGTCTCACCGGCCTGATGAGTCCGTGGGCGTTGAAGCGTCTTGATGAGTTCGGCGGCGACATTGCCCGCTTCAAGGTGGTAAAGATCCGCCCGTCGCGCCTGCGCCAGATCGCCATCGCGAAAACCGAGCCGGGCGACGAAAACAATCAGGATATTTCGTCCCTAGTCGGTAAGGTCGATATCCGCCGCCTGGAGCGTCTCGCCCAGTCCGATCCGGATGCCTACAGTTATTCCGGTGGCCTGAACCGCGCTAATCAGGGGCTGCTCGAATTCGTCGAGATGTTCAAGGCGCCGATCAAGATGCTGCATCCGCTGCTGACGGCGACGCAGGAGGGAAATTACGTCGGCACCGAGAATATCGGTGCGATTCCCTTCTCCGGCATCATCATGGCGCATTCCAACGAGGCGGAATGGATCAGCTTCAAGTCGAACCGCAACAACGAGGCCTTCATCGACCGTATCTATGTCATCAAGGTACCGTATTGTCTGCGCGTCACCGAGGAGCGGTTTATTTACGAAAAGCTGATCCGCACGTCCGAGCTTGCCGATTCGCCCTGTGCCCCCGGCACACTGGAAATGCTCGCCCGGTTCTCGGTGTTGTCGCGTCTGCGCTCGCACGAGAACTCGAATGCGTTCTCGAAGATGCGCGTCTATGATGGTGAGAGCCTGCGCGAGGTTGACCCCCGCGCCCGCTCGCTTCAGGAATACAAGGATGCGGCGGGCATCGACGAAGGCATGGACGGGGTTTCGACCCGCTTCGCTTTCAAGGTTCTGGCCGCGACCTACAATCACGATACGATGGAGATTTCCGCCGATCCGGTACATCTGATGTATGTGCTGGAACAGTCGATCCTGCGCGAGCAATTGCCGGACGAGGCGGAGAAGCGCTACCGCGAATTCATCAAGGCTGAGCTTGCGCCACGCTACGCCGAGTTTATCGGCAACGAGATCCAGAAAGCCTATCTCGAATCCTATCACGATTATGGCCAGAACGTATTTGACCGCTATGTTGATTACGCCGATGCCTGGATCGAGGATCAGGATTTCAAGGATCCCGACACCGGCCAGTTGCTCAATCGCGAATTGCTCAATCAGGAACTGACCAAGATCGAGAAACCGGCAGGCATCGCCAACCCGAAGGATTTCCGCAACGAAGTGGTGAAATTCGCGTTGCGCGCGCGGGCAAACCATGGCGGACGCAATCCGTCCTGGACCTCTTATGAGAAGATCCGCGATGTGATCGAACGGCGCATGTTCTCGCAGGTCGAGGAGCTTCTGCCCGTTATCAGCTTTTCCTCGAAGCGCGACAGTGGCACCGAGAAGAAGCATGGTGAATTCGTCGAGCGCATGGTGTCGCGCGGCTATACAGAGCGTCAGGTGCGGCGGCTGGTCGAGTGGTACATGCGCATGAAACAGGCGGGTTGATCGGTTCGATCAAGGAACCTCGCCGCCGTTGAAGCATTCTCCGGCTTGAGTAGTGGCGATGAAGCCGGATGTACGACGCAAGAACAGGCGAAGGAATGACGAGAGATCATAAGGCACCGGTGCGGAGCCACGGAGCATTTTTCGCTGAACGGATACCGGTTCGGTGGAATAAAGTGCAGTAAACTAAAGAAAATGAAAGCGGTTTTTGATCCAACATGATCAAAAACCGCTCAAGGAGTGCATCGCCATGCACATCATCGATAGACGCCTCAACGCTTCGGGAAAAAACCTTCCCAACCGGCAGCGCTTCTTGCGCCGCGCTAGAGCGCAGGTGCAGCGGGCGGTGCATGACGCCACGCGGCAGCGAGACATCAAGGATGTCGATGGCAGCGGTGAGATCGTTATCCCCATCGATGGCATCTACGAACCGGCATTCCGCCGCGCTGAGATCGGCGGGCTGCACGAACGGGTTCTGCCAGGAAATCGCGAATTCCTTGAAGGTGACCGCATTGAGCGGCCTGAACGCGATGAGGGCGAAGGCGGTGGGTCTGAAGGCACCCCCGATGGTGGTGGCGAGGATCTGTTCCGTTTTATCCTGTCGCGCCAGGAGTTTCTCGACATTTTCCTTGATGATCTCGAACTGCCGGATCTCGCCAAACGCCGCACCGGCCTGATTGTCGGGACCACCCCCCGGCGAGCCGGGTTTTCGGTCAGCGGCTCACCGGCCAATCTGGCGCTCGGGCGCACCATGCGCAACGCCCTGACGCGGCGCATCGCCCTCGGGCGTCCGAAATCGGAGGAGATCGGTCGGTTGGAGGAGGAGCTTGCCACCGCCGAAGGCTTGCACGACGATACCCGTGCCAGGACGCTTAGCGAGGAACTCGACGTTTTGCGGCTACGCACCCGGCGTGTGCCGTTCATCGACCCGGTCGACCTGCGTTACCGCCGGTTCGAGGCCACGCCAAAACCCGTCGCCCAGGCAGTGATGTTCTGTCTGATGGATGTTTCCGGCTCGATGACCGAACACATGAAGGATCTCGCCAAGCGATTCTTCATACTGCTCTACATTTTCCTCACCCGCCGCTACGAGCATGTGCAGGTGGTGTTCATTCGCCACACGCACGAGGCCAAGGAGGTGGATGAGGAGACGTTCTTCCGGTCCGCCGAGACTGGCGGTACCATCGTTTCGTCGGCTCTGATCGAGATGAAGCGCATTATCGCCGAGCGGTTCGATCCGCAGGAATGGAACATCTACGCCGCGCAGGCTTCCGACGGTGATAACTCGTCGAGCGATGCCGACACGACCGCCGACCTGATCGCCACCGCCATCCTGCCGGTATGCCAGCATTTCGCCTATGTCGAAGTCGGTGCAGACAACCCGGCGCCGACCGGCTTCATGCCGCATCGCACTGCCCTGTGGCGCACCTATGAGGCGTTGGCGCAGGAAGGGGTGGAAATCGCCATGCGCAAGGTCACCCATCGCCGTGAGATTTACACTGTGTTCCGCGATCTGTTCCGGCGTAAGACGCCAGCCGAGGCCGAAGCATCATGAAGGCTGCCCCGAAGACCGATCTTCTGTTCGAAACTGCGGACTGGGATTTTTCCACCCTGCAACGCATCTACGACGCGGTGGAGGAGATCGCAGCCCGCGATCTCGGCCTCGATACCTATCCGAACCAGATCGAGATCATCACCGCCGAGCAGATGCTTGACGCCTATGCCTCGAACGGCATGCCGCTCCTTTATAAGCACTGGTCGTTCGGCAAGCGGTTTGCCCAGAACGAGGCAGTGTATCGCAAGGGCTTCATGGGGTTGGCCTATGAGATCGTCATCAACTCCAACCCCTGCATCAGCTACCTGATGGAGGAGAACAGTGCCACCATGCAGACGCTGGTGACGGCGCATGCCGCCTTTGGCCATAACCATTTCTTCAAGGGCAACTACCTGTTCAAGCAATGGACCGATGCCAACGGCATCCTCGATTATCTCGAATACGCCAAGAATTACATTGCCCGTTGCGAAGAACGCTATGGCCACAATGCGGTGGAGCGTGTGCTGGATGCTGCGCATGCGCTCATGGGGCAGGGCGTGCATCGCTCGCCGCACCGCAAGAAGCCGGATCTACGCTCCGAGGAGCGCCGCGAGGAGGAACGTTTCCGCCATCAGGAGCAGGTCTACAACGATCTGTGGCGCACCACTGTTCACACCAAACGTGCGCCGGATGCTGCGCACAACGATGAAAAACGTCGGGCGCTTCTGGAGCTGCCACAGGAAAACATCCTGTATTTCCTGGAGAAATCCGCGCCGAAGCTGCAATCATGGCAACGGGAAATACTGCGCATCGTCCGCTTGATTGCGCAGTATTTCTATCCGCAGCGCCAGACCAAGGTGATGAACGAGGGCTGTGCCACCTGGTGCCATTACCGCATCATGACGCTGCTGCACGAACGTGGGCGGCTCTCCGACGGCTCGTTCATGGAATTTCTGCAATCGCACACCAATGTCGTGCGCCAGCCGGATTTCGATGATCCGCATTATAACGGCCTGAACCCTTACGCCATCGGCTTCGCGATGATGGAGGACATCGAGCGCATCGTCACTCAGCCGACGGCGGAGGATCGCGAATGGTTCCCTGAAATTGCCGGGCAGGGCGACGTCATGGCGGTGTTGCGCGACGTCTGGGCCAATTATCGCGACGAAAGTTTCATCGCCCAGTTCCTTAGTCCGAAACTGATCCGCCGTTTCCGCTTCTTCCATCTGGTTGACGATGCTGAGAAGCCGTATATTGATGTTGCGGCGATTCATGACGAGCGTGGTTACCGTCGCATCCGGCAGGCGCTGTCGCGGTCCTACGATATCGGGATGCTTGATCCGGATATCCGCATCGTCGATGTCGACCTTGCCGGAGATCGCAAGCTCATCCTGCGCCATACCCTGTTCAATAATATTCTATTGCAGGAAACCGACACGCAGAAGAGCCTGCAACACCTTGCCAATCTCTGGGGTTACGATGTCCTGCTTCAGGAAGTCGATTTCCGCGACGGCACTGTGATCAAGGAACATATCAAGCATCCTGCGCCAGACATGGCTCCTTGAGAAGGCGGTTTCGAAGAAAAACCAGACGATACGGTTCTTGACCCGGAGCGTGAAAAATGCTCGATGGATTTGCTGCTGCGCAAGCCGCTTTTCGGGAAGTGGGTCGATAATCGCTCCGTTAATTCCCTGTGACGGTACTCGCCGCGACGGCGTTGAGGAGTTCTGGAAAACCGTGCGACCGCAACCCGAACGATATTGCCGAAGCATGCTGGCTTTTGCCAGACGGCTTCGGACGGCTTTCGGGCCGGCCCTCGCCGTTGCGGCGATTTATGCTTATCTCTTGCAAGGCTTCATTCTGGGATTGACTGGCGGAAACGCCGCTTTGGCCGCGTCTGCCGCTGGTCAGCCTGGCTTGCAGATTCAATGCGCCGCATCGCCAACGGATATTTCCGATCAGGGACCTGGCCGGACAACAGTTCATGAATGCTGCCTCGCCGCCAACGGGGCCGCAGGCCATTGGGCACCGCCTGCGCCGCAGGTCGTTACCATACCGTTTCGGCCTTCCGTGCGCCTTGCCGACCGGTTATTCTCAAAGCAAGTGTTGAACGCTCAGCCGGATCGGCGGCTGGCTGCCGCCCGCGCGCCCCCTGTCCCTGTCGCAGCCTGAACAACTGTTCTTTCAACTGCCATTGACAGGATTTCCATATGCGTATCGTCACGCCTGTTCTGGCGTCCGTTCTCGGATTTGCCAGCCTGATGCTCGTTCCCAGCCTAGGGGTCGTTTCGACTGCGGTCGCGCAACAACCCGCCGCTCAAACCGCCATTCGTATCGACAATCCCTGGGTCAGGGCGACCGCTCCCGGCGCCAAGGCTGCAGGTGGATTTCTGGTTCTTACCAATACCGGAACTACGCCTGACCGTCTGACGGGTGGAGCCGTCGATTTCGCCGAGAATGTCGAAGTCCATGAGATGGCGATGGAAAACAACGTCATGAAGATGCGCAGGCTCGAAGCTGGCCTTGAGGTCGCTCCAGGTGCGGCAATCGAACTGAAGCCGGGCAGCTATCATCTGATGTTCGTCGGGCTGAAGCGGCAACTGACGGATGGCGAAGTCGTCAAGGTCACGCTGACATTCGAGAAAGCAGGCAAAGTCGAGGCTTCCGTTCCCGTTAAAGGAATGCGCATGAAGTCCGATCATTCTTCCAGTCATTGAACGATGCGCCTCCCGCCGGGCAACGCCGGTCCGGCGTGGGGTTCTAGGCCAGTCACGGTGAAGTGTTCCGACCGGATTACGTCGTGAAATCAGATATCCGCACGAACTGGCATCCATGAGAACCTTTGCCGACCTCCTACGTCAAAGGTTCTTGAATGCGGGGCGGGAATGGGGCCGATCGTCGCGAAGGTTCCATCCCGCCCGGACTGAGCGTCGGTTTTTCTGCATAGCCTGCATCGGGATCGCCAGCTCGATGCAGGCTTGCGGGAAGACTGGGGCTTCAATTTCGGTTTGATGCTATAATCCGCGATGCCGATCCTGCCGCCTTTGCCGAGGACATTTCATGTCGATTCAACCGCTATCGCCAGTATCGATACGTCGGAGATTCCTGTTGAGCCTCGCCGCGCTCCTGCTCGGCATTCTGGTTCTTGGCGTCGCTGCCTTCCTGCTTCTCGGCAAACCTGTGCCTGCGGCCTTCGGCGGCCCGTTCACCCTCACCACCCATGAAAATGGTCGTCTGTCAGATACCGATCTCAAGGGAACGCCGTTCGTCGTATTCTTCGGCTACACCTATTGCCCGGATTTTTGCCCGACGACGCTGTTCGATATCGGCGAGGATCTGGCCGCTCTTGGCCCTGAGGCGAACAAACTGAAGGTGCTGTTCGTCACGGTCGACCCGCAACGCGATACGCCGGAGCATATGAAACTGTATTTGAGTGCGTTCGATCCGCGTATTGTTGGCCTGACGGGAACGCCGCAACAGATCGCTGATATCGCCAAGGCTTACAAGGTGATTTACCAGCGTGTGGGCAGTGGCGATTACACGATGAACCACACAGTCACCGTGTTCCTGATGGACCGCAAGGGGCAATTGTTCAGCACCATCGGATGGCAGGAGCCGCAGGAATCCCGCCTTGCCAAGCTACGCCGCCTGATCGCCGGAAGCTGACCGTATCAGAGCATTTTACGCTGAAGTGGCATCCGATTCAGCGGATAAAATGCGGAAAGCAAAGGGAGCCGCAGCAGGATGCGTTTCCGTGTAAACGCATCCTGCTGCCGGTTGCGGCTGCGCGATCAAGGTTCCGGGTTGGCTCAGGCCAGATACTTCTTCAGGAATGCCACCGTCCGGCCCCAGGCGAGATCCGCTGCTTTCTTGTCGTAGCGGGTGGGGCTTGTATTGTTGTTGAAGGCGTGGTTGACGCCCTCGTAGATATATAGCTCGTAAGTTTTGCCCGCCTGTTTAAGCGCCGCCTCGTAGGCCGGGATGCCTGCGTTGATGCGCTCATCAAGACCGGCGTAATGCAGGAGCAGCGGAGCCTTGATCGCCGCCACCGATTCCGCCTTGGCCTGCATCCCGTAATAGGCGACCCCGGCATCGAGATCGGGGTCCGTCGCTGCCAATGTGTTGACCCAGCCGCCGCCCCAGCAAAATCCGACCGCTCCCACCCTGCCATTGAGATCGGAACGGCCCTTTAGCGCCGTAGCCGCTTTTTGACTCCATGAGAGGACTTCTGTCGGATTGAGGGTGCCTATCATGTCACGCGCCTTGTCCTCGTCGGCAGGTGTGCCGCCGAGCGGGCTGAGATAATCGACGCCGAGAACGGCAAACCCTTCCACCGCCAGTTGCCGGGCGACATCCTTGATATGCGGGTTCAGGCCGCGATTCTCGTGAATGAGCACCACCCCCGGCAGTTTGCCGCCGGACGTGGGCTTGATGAGATAACCGGAGAGGTTGTCGGCGGGGGAGATGATAAACTGCTCGATAGTAATGCGCGCATCGCTTTCCGCCACGGTTTCGGCGAGGGCGTAATTGTTTTTCAAGAGTGGCAACATCGCTGCCGCTGCTGCCGCGCCGCCGGTCAGCACCGCCAGGCGGTCGAGGAAATCACGCCGGTTCATGAGGCCGTGCGTGAACTTGTCGTACAGGTTGATGATGCGTTGATCCATGTCATTTCTCCGGGTGAATCCGTCGCCACAAACCGCAGCTCGGTGCAAGTCCCTGCGGCAAGTCTAGCACAGGACGGGCATGATGCTGAAAAGGTACCAGAAACATTGGGTGGCAGCGGGTTTCGTCCAGTACTCTGCGATGAACGTGAAGCATGAGAAGCCGGTTGACAAATTACCAAATCTGGCGCAGACCCCGTCCATGACGCTGGAGGGATATTCCATCATTGCGCGTCACGATTCAAGGACACCAACCCAATGCCTAGCGACAGTCATAGTCGATTGCCCATGCCGTCGACGGCCTGTTCGGATGTCCGGTCCGCCTGAGGAAATCCTCTAAGGCCGGTTCGCTTCCGGAATGGTCGTTAGACGGCCAATCTATCGGAGGAGCGAGCCATGAGCCTGAATACTCTGACTCACGACATTCTGTATGCCATCCCGGAAGGAGTCTCGCTCCAGGCCGAGGAGGCCCGCCGCAACCGTTCCGGCGCTTACGTGGTGGGGCTGATGCTGTTCCTCGTTTTCGCGCCGATGCTGGCCATGCATTATGGTTGCAAGACCAGCGGTGCCGGAGAGGCGGATCAGACGGTGTATCGTCCGGAACTGACGGTTCAGCCCAGGTTGTCCCCAAAAGGGTGAAGGCACCGTTCCAGTTCCACATATCGAATGGCCCGGGCCAATTGTTTTCACGCCGTCCAGTTCTCCGCCAGCGCCTCCAGAGATTGTCTGAACTGCCACGCATAAAGTCCGACGACGTGTTTCGCGGACTGTCCTTTTCCTTTGCCGGACATGTCGCAAGAGGAGGCATCGCCGGTATTCCCCATCTGGTTCGCCGTTTCCGCTAGACTGAGACCCTCGCCGAGGATGGAGCGCAGGATCCGCTCGCCCATGAGGCCGACGATAGGCCGCGTCTCTTGTAGCATGGCGCTGGCGTCCTGAACGCTCTGCAATGCCTGCACTAGGGCTGCATCCGGCTTACGGCTGCAATCCACCATCGGCTCCATCCGCCAGGATTGGCCGAGGCTTGGCTGAAAGCCGGATTTTTCCAACATGCGCTGATACCGCCGTCCGGCCCGGTAGGCGGCCTCGGAGATGCGGCGATAGGCATATTCCTGCTCCAAGGCATCTGTGCGGGCATTGACCGCCACCTTTTGTCTCCTACCCCTGAGCCCGGGTTGGGGTCGTCCACCGCCGCATGGCGGATTTCCAGTCCGTCGTTGACGATTCCCTCCTTCATCGGCTCGAACCCCGCCACCGGAGCCAGGCTGATGCCTTTGTAACGTCCTGGAACGGTGCTGCGGCATGAACGGGATTGAACGGCGTGACGCATGAAATCCTCCAAAAGATGATGCAGGAAATGACGGTTTGTCTGGCAAGAGGAGAGGTAAATTGCCTGCCACTGGTATCTCGGATGGTCTGGGGAATCGTATTGGGATTGCCTATGGAATACATCGAAGTTTAGTTGGAAATATCCAATTGTCAATTGTAAATTTTTTACTCAAACACTTGACTTCCTGAAAAATCCATCTCATCGTTCCGACTCGATAATCTCCTCACGGCCTAGGGTTCGCCGCTATGATGACGACATTGAAGGAGCGGGTGGAAACCCGCCTTGCTGACTTGAAGCGTAATCCGTTCGAGGCGGCGCGGCGCGGCGCACTTGAGCGCGGGTTCGTCAACGATATCCTGAATGGCCGGAAACGTAGTGTTCGCGGAGAGAATTTGCTAAAACTCGCCATCGGTCTTGATTGTGATCCGGAATATCTCATCGGACGGCAGGCGACGCCGAAAAGTTCACTCAATGAAGGGCCGGGGATCGTCAAGGTGCGCGGCGAGGTCGCTGCGGGCATATGGCTCGATTGCGGTCTTGACGGGTGGGATACCTACGATCTCGAACCGTCTCCCTTCCCACCTGATGGGAGATTTACAACCGATACGCAGTTCGACCTGATCGTGCGCGGCTCGTCGATCAACCGTTTTGCCCGTGACGGGCAACGCTTGCGCTGCATCCTGTGGGAGACGTATCCCTATCCGTTGATCGACGACGATATTGTCGTTGTCGAGCGGTTCCGCGGCGATCTGCGGGAGCGTACGGCCAAACGCTGGCGCAAGCGCAACGGTATCATTGAGCTATGGCCGGATTCCGACGATCCGCGCTGGCAGGAGGCGCTCAAGGTCGATCTCGAATCCGGCTTCGCCGATGGCGATCTTATCAAGGTGTTCGGTGTCGTGCTGTATGTCTACGACACGCCGCGCCACCGCCGGTAGCGGGTATTTCGGCTTTTCTGCAAAACAAAACCGCCGGTCCTGAGTGCAGGAACCGGCGGCGTGGTGCTTACCGTATAATGATCCGCCCGCCTTACTTCGCTGACGGCATTTCTTTCAGCAGAAGGTCGAGCGCACTGCCGTAGCCTTTTAGGATTATATCCTGAGAAACTTCCTTCTGCGTCACGTTGCGATACGTAGCTACAATCGAATCGCCCTGTTTTTTCAGTGACTGAGCCTGCCCATCGGTAACATCAATCGATGCTTCGCACATATTGTCCGGGCGGCAATGGGTGAAGGGCAACGACAGGATTTCCTTGCCGGCCTTGTCTTGTAGTTTCACGCCGTTGGGGAGCCAGGCGTTGATTGGCACCTGGATAACCAGTTTCAGGCTCTTGGCGGTATCGGCGCGACCGATTGCCATCACTGCCGTCGGCACTGTCTGGCCGTTCTGCAACTGCGTCGCCATCGTGGCGACGACCTCGCAGGCTTTTACGGTCTTGCCCTGGTCGCTCAGCAACGAGCAGCGGGTTGTCCATGAATCGTAGGTGGTGCTGGTTGCGGTTTGCGCCTGCGCGGTGCCAAGTGCGAGAGCACTCCCGAACAGCATGGAAGCGGCATAAAGCCAAGAAAACGGACGGGCCATGCGACTCTTCCCAAACTGAAGTTTCATTATCCGGTTCCGGATAAGGTTACGATTGCGGACGCCTATACGGTTTCCCCCGGATTCGGCAAGGGGCTATTTCGCGTTATTCTCATACTCTCGTCCCAAAAACCGGTCGTTACTGCCACAGGGCTTGCCGTCATCGCCAATCGGACCAGATCGCTAGTCGGGAGATCAACCTTGGCGGCGGCTTGGTGTGCTGTGCCGTCGACAATTCGGCCTAGCGCCAATATGAGTGATAACGATGACTTTAACACCCCTACAAAATCCGATAGCCATCCGTCTTCTGGATCGCATCGAAACCCGCGCCGCCGCTATCGGCATCGTCGGCCTCGGTTATGTCGGTCTGCCGCTGGCGCAGGCGTTGCTTCGTGCCGGGTTTCCAGTCATCGGCGTCGATACCGATCCGGACAAGATCAAGGAAATTACGAAAGGCGAATCCTACATCCGCCACCTTGATTTTACCGAACTCAGCCGTTTCGTCCATTCCGGTGCATTCCGCCCCACCATTGATATGGCGGCGCTGGCGGATGCCGCGGCAATCCTGATCTGTGTGCCGACGCCGCTGACCTGCCAGCGCGAGCCGGATCTGCGCTTCATCGTTGAAACCGGAAAAAACCTTGCCGTACACCTGCGCCAGGGTCAACTTGTGGTGCTGGAATCGACCACCTACCCCGGCACCACCCGCGAAGTGTTGAAACCACTGCTGGAAGCCGGCGGTTTGAAGAGCGGCGCGGATTTCTTCCTTGCCTTCAGCCCGGAGCGCGAAGACCCCGGCAATAGCGCATTCCAGACCTCGACGACCCCGAAAGTCATTGGCGGTGACGGGCCGGAGGCGTTGACACTCGCCAGCGCCCTTTACGGGCAGTTTGTGGCGAAGACCGTGCCGGTGAAGGATACCGATACCGCCGAGGCGGTGAAGATCACCGAGAATGTGTTCCGGGCCGTCAACATCGCCCTCGTCAACGAATTGAAGCTGGTCTTCGACGCCATGGGAATCGATGTGTGGGAGGTAATCGACGCGGCAAAAACCAAGCCGTTCGGTTACATGCCGTTCTATCCCGGCCCCGGCCTTGGCGGCCACTGCATCCCGATCGATCCGTTCTATCTCACCTGGAAAGCGCGCGAATACGAGGTGCCGACCCGGTTCATCGAACTGGCGGGTGAGATCAACTCCGGCATGGTGCGTCATGTCGTGCGGCGGCTTGCCGATGAACTGAACCGCCGCGCCGCGAAAAGCCTCAATGGCGCGAGCATCCTGCTCCTCGGTCTCGCCTACAAGAAGAACGTCGACGACATGCGCGAAAGCCCGGCGCTTCGCTTGATCGAATTACTGGAAGGAGCGGGCGCGCACGTTTCTTATCACGACCCGTTCATCCCTTCGATCCGCCCGACCCGCAACCATCCCGGTCTCACGGGCCGCACCTCGTGCGATCTGACGCCGAAAACGTTGGCAACCTATGACGCGGCTATCATTGTCACCGACCACGACAATGTCGATTACGCCCTCGTCGTCGATCATGCCAAACTGGTCCTCGACACCCGCAACGCCTGCGTCCACGCCGGGCGAGCTGGGGCGGCGAATGTGGCGAAGGGGTGAGGGCTATTCTTCTGTAGTGCTGAAATGAAAAAGCGCTCACAAGGGGGGGGACCTTGTGAGCGCTGATTCTTATGCTTCCGATTAGGGAAATGCGTTACCGCCTTACCACGCAACCTTGGCAGGCATTCCTTCTTCCTGTCGGGCTGCCTGCACCGTCGGGCGTTCGCCGATGCGGGTGAGGTAGGCCTTAAGCTTCGGATAGGCGGTCAGGTCCATCTTGAAGTAGGGGGCAAACGTCATGATGACGTAGCAATAGATGTCGGCGATGGTGATGGCATTGCCTTGCAGATAGGCGCGCCCGTCGGCAAACTCTTTCTCAATCAGCGCGAACTGGCCGTTGAGGCGGGCGAACGCTGCCTGTTTGGCCTCTCCGGTTGATGCCTGGTTCCATAGGGGGCCGAACGATTTATGCAGTTCGGACGCCACGTAATACAACCAGGCTCGCATCTCTGCCCGCTCGAACGAACCCTGATCCGGCGTCAGGTTGGCCTTGGGGGCGAGGTCTGCGAGATATTCGAGGATCGCGCCTGCTTCCGTCAACACCTTGCCGTTGTCGAGTTGCAGCGCCGGAACGTAACCCTTGGCGGAAACGTCCCGATAGTCGCCGCCGGTTTCGGTCGTCTTCGCCCGCAGGTCGACCTTGACGATGGACAACGGTAGCCCCGCTTCCTTGGCGACGATATGGGCGGAGAGGGAACAAGCGCCGGGAGAATAATAAAGCTTCATGAAACTCACCATTGAATGACAGGGCGTAAGCAAAGCGTGGCGATGGCACGCATGGCTGTCATATCGGGGTGCGTCTGTTACCACTCAAGTTATTCAGGCTTGCATTTTCGAAAAGACAAACTTGCGTCGATGCAAGGGGAAGTTCATTCGCTGTCAAGGCATCAAGCATCTCGTAACGCGTCGATTCCCAACCCCGTTGCCGCCAATGCTTCCGCCTGCCGTGCGCCCAGCGCTTCGAGCGAGAAACGGTCGATGGCGTCCTCGAATAGGTAGTGAAAGTTCAGTTCTGCCTGCAAGTGCAGGAACACGCCGCCTAAGCCGATGGCGGCACGGTCCATGAACACGAATTCGCGCGGTACCATCACCGCGCCGTGCTGTTTCAGGGCCGTATGCACTTGATGCGCTTGCCGCCGTCCGTATTCGGCGGGGCTGACGCCATCGGCGATGGTGCGCACCCTATCATCGAGCAGCGGGCCGTAGATGAAACCGGCCCAGATATTAAGTGTATCGACGGTTTCCTTCTTCAGATTGCGGAACCCCCATGTCTCGTAGGCATGGACGATGCGTTCCCTGTCGTTCTGTTGCAGGCCGCGATAGAGATCGACCACCCCGCCGACGAAACCGGGCGGGAAGATGCGGATGCAGCCGTAATCGAACAGGTTGATGCCGCCGGGTTCGCCCTTTTCCGAAAACACCGTGTAATTGCCGAGATGCGGATCGCCATGGATGATCGCCGCATGGGCGAACGGATGCCACCAGGCACGGAACATGGCTTGTGCCAGCCGGTTGCGCACCTCAAGCGGCGCATTCTTGAAATTGAGGATCGGCGCGCCGTCGAGCCACTCTTGCGTTAGCAGGCGTTTGGTCGAGAGGTCGCGCCGCACCTGCGGCACCCGTACCTGCGGGGTGTCGGCCAGGACATGTGCATAGAGCGCGGCGTGTTTCGCCTCGCGGTCGTAATCGAGTTCCTCGCGCAGGCGTTCCGTCAGTTCTTTGGCGATTTCCGTGGTGTCGATCGGCGCGCCGAGGCGGCGATGCAGGGCGAACAGGGTCTGCAACTGGGCGAGGTCCGCCTCCACCGCCGATTGCATGTCCGGATATTGCAGCTTGCAGGCCACCGTCTCGCCGTCGAGTGTCAGCGCCTTGTGCACCTGTCCGAGGGAGGCGGCCGCCGACGGGTGGAGATCGAATTCGGCAAAGCGTCCCCGCCAATCGGTCCCGAGTTCGGCGCTCATACGGCGGCGCACGAAAGCTGCGCCCATCGGCGGAGCTTGCGATTGCAGTTTCTGCAACTCGGCGGCGTATTCCGGCGGAACCACGTCCGGAACGGTGGCAAGGAATTGCGCTACCTTCATCAGCGGCCCTTTCAGGCCGCCGAGCGCCTGCGTCAGGGCGGCGGCGTTGGCCTCCTTCCCGCCCTGGCCGAACAGTTTCGTCCCCGCCATCCGTGCCGCGACACCGCCGACATTTGCGCCGACGCGGACATACCGCGCGGCGCGGGCGGTGAACCGGTTGGCCTCCTCATCCTTCTGCTTTTCGTCGTTTGCCATGGCGGGTTTATTGCCTCATGCTTCCCTGTCGGCCTTCTCCAGTTCGTCGATCAGGCCGTCGATCATCGACAGGCCGATCTTCCAGAATGACGGATCGCGGGCATTGAGGCCGAAAGGCGCGAGCAGTTCCGAATGGTGCTTGGCTCCGCCCGCCGACAGCAGGGCAAAATACTTATCCTGGAAGCCTTGCGGCGTGTCGCGGTAAACGCCGTAGAGCGAGTTCACCAGGCAATCGCCGAAAGCGTAGGCGTAAACGTAGAACGGCGTGTGGATGAAATGGGCGATATAGCCCCAGTAAGTCTCGTAGCCCGGCCCGAGGCGGATCGACGGTCCAAGGCTTTCGCCCTGCACCGACATCCACAATTCGTTGATGCGCTCGCCGGTAAGTTCGCCGGAACGGCGTTCTTCATGCACCTTGCGTTCGAAGCAATAGAAGGCAATCTGCCGCACGACGGTGTTGAGCATGTCCTCGACCTTTGATGCCAGCATCGCCTTGCGCTGCGCCGGATCCGTGGTTTGCTTCAACAGGTTGCGGAAGGTCAGCATCTCGCCGAACACGCTCGCCGTTTCGGCCAGCGTCAGCGGCGTCGGCGCCATCAGCGCCCCTTGCGAGGCGGCCAGCACCTGATGCACGCCGTGGCCGAGTTCGTGCGCCAGCGTCATCACATCGCGCGGCTTGCCCTGGTAATTCATCATCACATACGGGTGGGCGGACGGCACCGTTGGATGCGCGAACGCGCCGGGGGATTTGCCAGGGCGGGTCGGTGCGTCGATCCAGCGCTCGTCGAAGAAACGCCGGGCGATGTCAGCCATGCGCGGCGAGAAACCGTGATAGGCGTCGAGCACGATGTCACGCGCCTCGGCCCACGGAATGACGCGCTGCTCCACCTTCGGTAGCGGCGCGTTGCGATCCCAGTGGTCGAGCTTGTCCTTGCCGAACCAGCGCGCCTTCATGGCGTAATAGCGATGCGACAGACGAGGGTAAGCCTCGCGCACGGAGGCGACCAGCGCCTCCACTACTTCGCCCTCGACCCGGTTGGCGAGGTGGCGCGAATCGGCAATGTCCTTGAAGTCACGCCAGCGATCGGAGATTTCCTTGTCCTTGGCGAGGGTGTTCATCACCAGGGTGAATATCCGCTGGTTCTCGCCGAGTGTCTTTGCCAGCGATTCGGAGGCTTCTCGCCGCACGGTCTCGCGTGTATCGAGCATCCTGTTCAGGGTCGGCTCAAGGGAAAGCATCTCGCCACCGACCTCGAATTTCAACGAGGCGACAGTTTCATCGAACAATCGGTTCCAGGCCATGGCACCGGGGACGGATTTTTCCAGGAACAGTTGCTCCAGCTTATCGTCGAGTTGGTAAGGTTTTTCCCGGCGCAGATCGTCGATCCACGGCTTGTAATGTGCCAACGGCGACTGCGGAGCCAGAGTCGTGATGGTCTCGTCATCGATGCGGTTCAGCTCTAAGGCGAAGAACAGGAGTTCGGACGAGGCTGCCGTCAGGCGTTCCTGCGTGTCGCCGTAGAATTTTGCCCGCGTCGGATCGGTGGTATCGCCGGAATAGACGAGCCCGGCGTAAGAAATCAGCCGTCCCAGGAGATCATCCAGTTTCTCGAACCGGGCTATTGCCTCGAACAGGGCCGCCGCAGCGTTTTTACCGGAAGCGAGGGCGATGATTTTGCCGCGATACGCATCTGCAAATGCCTTGCATTCCGTCTGCGCCCGGTCGAGATCTCCGCAAAATTCCTTGCTGTCCATACCCGGATACAGATGGTTGAGATCCCATTCCGGCAGCGGTCCAAGATTGTTCTGTGCAGCTGCCGCTGTTTCGGTGGCGAAAATGGCGTGTGGGCCAAAGCCCCGGTGATGCGTGCCCCGTCGATATCCGAAATTCAAAGCCCTGAGCCTTTCGCGGTAAGGTGATAATTCTTGGGAATCAAGTGTGCGCAAACATATTGACCAATGCAAGGCACGGTTCAAGCCGCTGCTTTAGAGGAAGCGGGGCTGCAAGTGTTGGTTGCGGTGAAAATTAGGGCATCGTTAACGCGCGGTTTACCCTTCTCGGCGAGCATGGATCGAACGCGAACAGAGATTCTCCCCGGCCATGATGCGACAATGCCTGCCCATGTTCCATCTCCAGTCAAAGAACCCCGCCATGCAGCATGTGCTACGCAAGGTGGAGCGTGCCGCCAAGTCGCCGGTCGCCGTGCTGCTTGAAGGCGAGATGAATACCGGTAAGGAAACCGTCGCCCGCGTCATTCACATGAATAGTTCCCGGCGGGCAAAGCCGTTTGTCGCCATTGATTGCACCGCTGCCAGTGAGGCGCTGGAAGAGGTATTGTTCGGGGCAAGGTCAACAGGCCGCAGACGGCAGGCACAGCATGGCAAGGCAGTTTCTGCCCAGGGTGGCGTGTTGTTTTTGGCAAATATCCAGCATCTGCCTCTTGACGCCCAGCACCGGCTCGTGCGGTTGATCGAGGCCGGCGAGATTGAAACCGAGCCGGGCCGCGCGCCGCGCCGGGTCGATGTCCGTGTTATCGCCGCCACAAGTGAAAGACTCATCGACCTGGTTCGAGCCAGATTGTTCCGGGAGGATCTGTTCTATCGCTTGAATGTCATGACCATTGCCCTGCCGCCGCTGCGGGAGCGCCCCGAGGATATTCCGGCCCTTGCCGATTTCCTCGTCATGCGTTTTTCTGCCCAAGACGGGCGGCTTGTGCAGCGGGTAGACCCAGCCGCCGCGCAATTGCTGATGGGGCATGACTGGCCCGGCAACTGGCGCGAACTGGAAAGCGTGATGTTTGACGCGATGCAGGTCTGCGATGGGCCGGAAGTCACTGCTGTCGATCTCGCCCGGGCCGCATTCTCAAGCAATTCCGATAGCCCGTCCGACGCATTGTTGCATGCGCGCCAGACAACGCTCTCGTCGCACGATGGAGTAGGGAAAAACCTGTCGCTGTTCGATCCATCCGGTGAGTTTCGCCCTCTGGCCGAACTCGAAGCCGACATCATCCGTTCTGCGATTGATCATTACCGCAGCCATATGTCCGAGGTCTCCAGACGGCTTGGCATTGGGCGTTCGACGTTATATCGGAAATTGAAGGAACTGGGAATCGATGATGGTGCTGGAATCGCCGTCTGAAACCAGCGGGGAGTGCGGCACGACATGACGATTTCTGGAGTACTTTGCTCTGAACTGGCATCCAATTCAGCGGGACAAAATACGGGAAACAAAGGAAACCAGAGAGAGATGCGTTCGTGTGTGAGCGCATTGTGTTCCAGATGGTTCTCCGACTGCACCCGCAGCAATTTGCTTCGTATGCGGCTCGGTCTCATGATCATGATCGGCTTTCTGGCTCTTGTTTGCGGTTTCTGGCTGTTCATGGCCCCGATCGCCGTAGCGCAGGAGACATTACGGACCGGAACTGCTCCGGACATATCCGCCGCCGGGCAGACAGTCCCCGTTTCGCCTGCTTCGGTGGATGGACCGCAACAGGCTTCCGGTGAAACGGCTATCCAGCCGCAACCTGTTCCCGCTTTGCCTGCCGATGCCAAATCTGGTTCTGAGGAGAAGTCCGCATCCGCTTCTCCGGTACCGGAGATCGTCCTACCGGCTCCCCCGTCTGTTCCTGCTCCTGCGGAAGCGATGGAGGAAGTGAACCCTGTCGCGCAGCAGGCCAGCGGAGAGACAGTTCCCCATTCCGGCATGGCAGGCGATGTGTCGCCGCCCATCCCGGATGCGGCGACAAGTCCTGCTGCTCCTTCTCAATCCTCTCCTGCACTTGCCTCTCCTGCACTTGCCCCTTCTGCAGTTGCCGAAGATCCGAACGCCCGCTTGACCGCCGCCATCGCTACGCTTCTGCCGCAGCCGAAGGATGAAGCAACTCCGCGCGCCCAGAACCGGAATGCGGCCTTGAAAGAGGCCGTTCGCGTCTATTACGCTGAAACGAATTACGCTCCGCTCTGGACCAGTGACGGCGGCTGGACAAAACTGGCCAAGGCCGCCATGTTGCGATTGAAGAAAGCGGGCGAGGACGGCTTGAACCCGGACAGTTACAAGCTGTCTGCCTTGCCGCCATCGCCATCACCGGAGGATCTCGCCCGCGCCGATATCGCCCTGAGCGAGGCCGTGGCACTCTATGCGCAGGATGCCCGTGGCGGTCGCATCCAGCCGTCGAGGCTATCGTCGCTCATCACGCCGAAGCTGGAACTGCCCGCGCCGGGCGAGGTGCTTGCTCAGCTTGCCGCATCCGCCGATGCGGATGCTGTTCTGGAAGGGTATAATCCGCAGCAGCCCGGATACAGGGCGCTGAAAGCGAAACTCGCCGAATTATCCGGGGCGCAGCAGGAAGAGGAACCGGTCCGCATCGCGCAAGGGCCGGTGCTGAAGCCCGGCATGTCGGATGCGCGCGTGCCATTGATCCGTGCCCGATTCAAGCTGCCGCCAGCCGAGGACGGGAAAGAGGCCCTGTACGATACGGATGTCGTCGCCGCCGTCACTGCCTTTCAGAAGGAAAGCAGGTTGCGGGTCAACGGTCTCTTCACCAAGGCGACCGTCGATGTGCTAAACGGGCAGTCCAAGTCGCAGGTGCAGGCTGGAATCATCGCCAACATGGAACGGTGGCGCTGGATTCCGACCGATATGGGC
>JAVBRX010000033.1:0-14604 GCA_031547465.1 Microvirga sp.
GCCACGAGACGGCGGAAGGCAGGAACGAGGCGGCGAATGTTCCGGCAAGGATGAAGACCTGGGCCGCTCCGGCGGCGATCGTCGTCGGGGCGGCAAGGCGCAGAAAGTTGTGCACCATGGGCGACAGAACCGGCCTGCGCCAGCGGAACCACGGCATGGCGCGGCGTAACGCCAGAGAAACCAGCGCCAGATGAACGAACCCGGAAGCCCCCGCCGCGAGCGACAGCCAGATCCCCTTTTCGCTACTGGAAAAATCCTGCCTGCGAATCCAGACGAGACAGACGATCAGTACGAGATTGACAGCAAGCGGTGCCAGAGCGGCGGCGGCAACCTTCCTGTCCGCATTCAGCAGGGCAGAAAGATACGCTGCTAAGGTCGCGCCGACGGTCAGTGGAAAGGCGAGGCGCAGGTAAAGGATGGCAAGGTCGGTGCTTTCCGTAGCAAGGCCGGGGAACAGCAGCAACGCCGCCAGGGCGGCGAACATTTCGACCAGCGCCATGACGAGGGCCAGCCCCAATGCCAGCGCCGAGAACGCATCCTGCGCGAAACTCCGCGCGATTTGCACATTTTCCGCCTTGAGGCGCGCATAAAGCGGTACGAAAGCCGGATTCAACCCGCCTTCGCCGACGATGCGACGCACGGCTCCGGGAATGCGGAAAGCGGCAAGAAATGCATCCGCTGCCGGTCCTGCTCCGAGAACGCTGGCAAACAGAAGATCGCGCACGAAACCGAGTATCCTCGACCCGGCGGCGGAGATAACGGCAATCAGGGACGAGCCGGCCAGTGACACCGCGTCACCGGACCGGAAGCGGGAGGGCAACCCCCTGAAAAACCATGGCAGATTCTTTCAGGACGCCTTGGGTCAATCGTCCCCGCCGTTCATGTCGGCCATGCCTGCCTTCAGCATGTCGAGGCGCGGCATCGAGACGATGTTGTAGCCGGAATCGACATAGTGGATTTCGCCGGTGACGCCACCGGAGAGATCGGACAGGAGATAGAGCGCTGCGCCGCCGACATCCTCAATCGTGGTGTTACGCCTGAGGGGCGAATGGGTCTTCTGGTAATTGAACATATGCCGGGCATCGGCGATGCCCGCTCCGGCAAGCGTCCGCACCGGCCCGGCGGAAATGGCGTTGACGCGGATGCCGTCCTCGCCGAGATCGGCGGCGAGATAGCGCATCGACGCTTCCAGCCCCGCCTTCGCTACTCCCATAACATTGTAATTCGGCATCACCCGCATCGAGCCGCCATAGGTGAGCGTCAGTAACGATCCGCCCGGCCCCATCATTTTCACTGCCCGTTGCGCCACCTCGGTGAAGGAGAAACAGGAAATCACCATGGTGCGGGTGAAGTTATCGCGCGTGGTGACATCGACATAGCGGCCCTTGAGCTGCGCCTTATCGGAAAAACCGATGGCGTGAACGACGAAATCGAGCGTTCCCCATTCCTTTTCAAGGGTATCGAACACTGTCTCGACGGAGGTGATATCCTCGACGTCGCACGGCAGCACCAGATCGGAGCCGAGCGATTGCGCCAGCGGCTTGACCCGCTTTCCCAAAGCCTCACCCTGATAGGTGAACGCTAGTTTCGCCCCCGCCTGGGCAACTTTTTCGGCAATGCCCCAGGCAATCGAATGGTTGTTCGCCACCCCCATAATGAGGCCGCGTTTGCCGCGCATCAGATCCGTCACGCTGTCGTTCCTTTAATAACCTGTTGATTTAAAATACTTTTTATGGCCACTGACAATGCCGCCGCCTGCCCTGTGCGACAGGGCAGGCGAAATTTAAAGCGAAAGCCGGAGTGTTACGCTTCGAGCTGCTTGAACACCAGCGTTGCGTTGGTGCCGCCGAAGCCGAAGGAGTTCGACAGTACCGCGCCGAGCTTGACGTTGTCGATGCGCTTGCGCACGATTGGCATGTCGGCGAAGGCTGGATCGAGTTCCTCGATATGGGCGCTGGCGCAGATGAAATCGTTATTCATCATCAGCAGCGAATAGATCGATTCCTGAACGCCCGTCGCGCCGAGGGACTGGCCGGTGAGGGATTTCGTCGCCGAGAACGGCGGGCAGGCATCGCCGTTGCCGAATACCGTGCGCATCGCCTCGATTTCCTTCACGTCGCCGACCGGTGTCGAGGTGGCGTGCGGATTAATGTAGTCGATCTTCGTTTTCACGTTCTGCAATGCCATGCGCATACAGCGCACCGCACCCTCGCCCGAGGGAGCCACCATGTCGTAGCCGTCTGAGGTTGCGCCGTAACCGACAATTTCGCCGTAGATCTTCGCGCCGCGCGCCTTGGCGTGTTCCAGTTCCTCAAGCACGAGAACGCCCGCTCCGCCGGCGATGACGAAGCCGTCGCGGTTGGCGTCATAGGCGCGGGAGGCCGTGGATGGGCGGTCGTTGTATTTGCTCGACATCGCCCCCATGGCGTCGAACAGCGACGACATGCTCCAGTCCAGATCTTCGCAACCACCGGCGAACATCACGTCCTGCTTGCCCATCTGGATCAGTTCGTAAGCATTGCCGACGCAATGGTTTGACGTCGCGCAGGCGGACGAGATCGAATAGTTCACGCCCTTGATCTTGAACCAGGTGGCAAGTGTGGCCGATGCGGTAGAGGACATCGCCTTCGGCACGGCGAACGGGCCGATGCGTTTCGGCCCGCCCTTGGTGCGGACGATATCTGCTGCCTCGACGATTATCCTGGTCGATGGCCCGCCGGACCCCATGACGATGCCGGTGCGGTCGTTGGAGATATCCTGCGCCTCCAGCCCGGAATCGGCGATGGCCTGATCCATGGCAATATGATTCCAGGCGGTGCCGCGGGCATGGAAGCGCATGGCGCGACGGTCGACCAGCGCCTCGGCGTCGATCTTCGGCATTCCATGCACCTGACAGCGGAAGCCGAGCGCCTCGTATTCCTCTGCCTTGCTGATGCCGGATCGTCCTTCGCGCAGGGATGTCAGGACTTCATCAAGGTTATTGCCGATGGATGAGACGATGCCCATTCCGGTAACGACGACTCGCCGCATGATACTCTCCAACTGCTGGCGTTTCCGGCTTGTGGAACGGGAACGCCGGGCTTAAACTCAGGGTGTCTGTGCCAGCTTTACCACCGCCCGGTCAGGTTGCGGCCTGTGTCTGGAATAGGCCGACCCGCAGATCCTTGGCCTCGTAGATCTTGCGCCCGTCCGCCTCCAGCCAGCCGTCGGCAATGCCGAGAACCAGCTTCGAGCGGAACACCCGCTTGAAATCAACTCCGTAAACGACTTGTTTGACACTGGGCAAGACCTGATCGGTGAATTTCAGTTCTCCGACGCCGAGTGCCCGCCCGCGGCCCTTTTCGCCGAGCCAGCCGAGGAAAAAGCCGACCATTTGCCACAGGGCATCAAGGCCGAGGCAACCGGGCATCACTGGATCGCCTTTGAAATGACACGGAAAAAACCACAGGTCCGGTCGCACGTCGAGTTCCGCCCGCACATGGCCCTTGCCGTTCTCTCCGCCCGTTTCGGAAATGGAGGTGATGCGGTCGAACATCAGCATCGGCGGTAGCGGAAGCTGCGCGTTGCCGGGGCCGAACATATCGCCGCGTCCGCAAGCGAGGAGATCTTCGTAGGAGTAGCTCGACCGTTGTTCCATACCGGAGACTGTCCTTCTTTCTGACTGAGGCTTCTCCTACCCGGGCTGTGGTAGCCGAACGGGAGAAAATACTTGTGATATAAAAGCGCAGGGACGCTCCGCTTCGACAGGATCGGAAACATCCCATGCCTGTCGGGGAAGGGAACACCTTCCGAGGATCGTTCTATCAACTCTGGTAGCACAGGCAGAACCGGCATCAAAGATAAAGACGCAATGTTTTACTGCATCGTTTTATGCCGTCTCATTGTGGCATTACCATAACTGGAGGAGATGTGCTCTTGCAGGACGGGCTGCTTTTGCATATGATTTGCGATAAGAGATGTGGAGATGATACGCTCGCAATGAAAAATGTCGCCGCTTCCTTGGAAACCGCATTGCCCCATCCCCTGCCGGGAATTGCTCCGGGGCGGGGTTGCCCGTTGTCTGATGTGCGCGAAAAACTTCGCCATGCCGGATTGCGACCAACCCGGCAACGGGTATCGCTGGGATGGATTCTATTCGGCAAGGGCGACCGGCACGTTACGGCGGAAATGCTGTACGAGGAGGCGGTGCGCGCCCGTGTCCCCGTCTCTTTGGCGACTGTCTATAACACTCTGCACCAGTTTACTGATGCCGGGCTGCTGCGGCAACTTCTGGTCGATGGCTCAAAGGCGTATTTTGACACCAATCCTGATGAGCATCATCATTTCTATGTCGATGAAGACCAGATGCTCGTCGACCTTCCCCTTGAGAATGTCCGCGACGTGATGCCGAACCCGCCGGAAGGTTATGAGATCTCCGGAGTGGAGATGCTGGTGCGACTGCGCCGCAAAGATAAATAGAAGAATAAATGGATTGAGGCAGATATGAACTGGCGGGGCTTGCCGACCTGCCGTCTGTCTGCCGTCATTCAAGGGTTTCGTTGGGATAAACGCCCCAGAGCTTGTCTTGCGGTACAAACCCCCGCAACGAGCCGTGATCCTCTCCGGACACAGAGACCTCACACCAGTGTGTATCACATTCCCGCACGGAAACGATCACGTTCGGCTCCAGCCGGGCGATAATTCCGGGTGAGGCCTTCGTATTGCTGTACAATGTCAGCAATTCCCGTTTTTCCCTGTTCCAGGGCATGATCAGGGCGGTGCGCCTCCCGGATAACAACGAATGCCAGACCCAGCCCTCAGCCCCTTCCGAGTCGCGGATGCGTCGCCAGTTATCGTATTCGGCGATAATTTCCACCGGCAATCCGGCGCGCTGGAACACCCAGGTGGTGCGATTGTCTTTCGACGGCCCTTCGCGCAGGTTCACTCGGTCGGTTTTCAGCGACACGAAGCGCGGCACTGACAGACCGGTGCCCTTGCGGGCATTCGAGACCTCCTGTGCGGTGGCGGATATGCAAAAGGACATCACCACAGTAATTGCAAGGACGCCACGCCGGACAATGCGCCCGTGCGTATCGGCGAATGCCCGGTAAAGCACGGCGCATCGTTCGCCTGTCCTTTCCGGATGCCTGAAACCGGCAAATGTGGCTGCTTTTCTTTGCATTCCGTCTGTTTAGTGCGAGTCTGACGGCAAGAGAAGCAACAGACCCGTGCCGGAGACCGTATCCGAACAGCTTCATATGAAAGCGGTAAAAGAACCGTGAATCCGGATGGTCGGGCCTTACAGGTTATCGTAGACCGATTGTCGAGTGAAACCGATTTAAGCAGGCGATACTTTACAGTAGAAGTCCTGAAGCATGGATTCCGACGGCATAACGATTCACACCTTCGGCCCATGTGTCTGCTAATATACCCGGCAACAATCCCTGCAACCACTGCCGCGAAGGTTTTCATGACGATGGCAGCTCCCAGCGTTCCCCTGAAGCGAAAACCTGTCGTCGTCGTTACCCGTAAGCTGCCGGAGAGCGTCGAAGAGCGCATGAAAGAACTGTTCGATGTGCGTCTCAACCCAAGCGACGCACCGATGTCGGCTGCTGAACTGGCGGAGGCAATGCGTACTGCGGACGTGCTATCGCCCACCGTGACGGACGAAATCGACGCAGCCCTGCTTGCGGAAGCAGGACCGAATCTGCGACTCATCGCCAATTTTGGCGCAGGCGTCGATCACATTGATGTCGAGACGGCCACGGCGGGCGGTCTCATCGTTACCAATACCCCCGGTGTTCTTACTGAGGACACTGCCGATATGACCATGGCGCTGATCCTCGCCGTGGCGCGACGGGTCGCCGAAGGGGCTCGCGTCATTCCTGAGGATAACTGGCCCGGCTGGTCGCCGACCTGGATGCTCGGACATCGCATCTCGGGAAAGAAGCTCGGTATCGTTGGTATGGGCCGCATTGGGCGGGCGCTCGCCCGGCGTGCCTCGGCGTTCAATCTGTCGATCCATTACCATAACCGTCGCCGTGTCGCGCAATCGGTCGAAAAAGCCCTGAATGCAACCTATTGGGATTCTCTCGACCAGATGCTGGCGCATATGGATATTGTTTCGGTCAATTGTCCGCATACTCCCGCGACGTTTCACCTGCTCTCGGCGCGCCGTCTCAAACTGATGAAACCGGAGGCGATTCTCGTCAACACGGCGCGCGGCGAGATAATCGATGAAACCGCCTTGGCGCTGATGATAGAGAAAGGCGAACTCGCAGGGACCGGCCTCGACGTGTTCCAGCAGGAGCCGGCAGTCAACCCGCGCCTTGTCAGGCTTGCCCGGCAAGGCAAGGTCATGCTGCTGCCGCATATGGGATCTGCGACCGTCGAAAGCCGTATAGAGATGGGTGAACGGGTGATCGTCAACATCAGGGCCTTCGTCGATGGGCACCTGCCGCCCAACCGTGTGCTACCGGGGCAATGAACGGGTTCATACGGTTATTTTAGAGATAAAATTCTCTATACCAGAAGGCCTTGACAGAGGTAGTCTGCGCTGCTTCGATGGGTCGCAAGGGTATTGCGTGACATCCAAAGTAAATCCGGCAACACTCCTACTATGGAATGAGTTGGTTCTTAACAATCGCCAAAATTCTTGAGCGGCTAAGTCAATATGCAATAGACTGAAAATTAGGTTACGGGCCGAATCGTCCGTTCCTTTTATCCCCAACCTGTAGTTGATCCGATGTCCGACCCGTCCAATGCCAAGAACCCGCGCCTGTCCTTCACTGATCAGGAGGCGCTGCAATTTCACACGCAGGGAAGCCCCGGCAAGATCGCCATCAAGGCGACCAAGCCAATGGCAACTCAGCGCGATCTGTCGCTGGCCTATTCGCCAGGCGTCGCCGTGCCGGTCAAGGCCATCGCCGAAGAACCGTCCCGCGCCTACGATTACACGTCCAAAGGCAATCTGGTGGCGGTAATTTCCAACGGCACCGCCATCCTCGGCCTCGGCAATCTCGGCGCGCTGGCATCGAAGCCGGTGATGGAAGGAAAGGCTGTCCTGTTCAAGCGCTTCGCCGATGTCGACGCCATCGATATCGAGGTCGACACGCAGGATCCGGAAGCGTTTATCAACTGTGTGCGCTATCTCGGCACCACCTTTGGCGGTATCAACCTTGAGGACATCAAAGCCCCGGAATGCTTCATCATCGAGCGTGAACTGCGCAAGATTATGGATATTCCGGTGTTCCACGATGATCAGCATGGCACGGCGATCATCGCCGCCGCTGGATTGCTCAACGCCATCCACCTGACCGGGCGTGAACTGACGAAAACCAAGCTGGTGGTCAACGGCGCGGGAGCGGCGGGCATAGCCTGTACCGAACTGATCGAAGCCATGGGGCTTGCTTACGACAATGTCATCCTGTGCGACACGAAGGGCGTCGTCTACAAGGGCCGCAAGGAAGGCATGAACCAGTGGAAGGAAGCGCACGCGGTCGAGACCAATGCTCGCACCCTTGCCGAAGCGATGGAGGGGGCGGACGCGGTATACGGCCTGTCGGCCAAGGGTGCGTTCACCAGGGAGATGATTCTCTCCATGGCGAAGAACCCGATCATCTTCGCCATGGCCAACCCGGATCCGGAAATCACCCCGGAGGAAGTCCATGCCATCCGCACCGACGCCATCGTCGCAACGGGCCGCTCCGATTATCCCAACCAGGTCAACAACGTTCTCGGTTTTCCGTACATCTTCCGCGGTGCGCTCGACGTGCGGGCGCGGACCATCAACATGGAGATGAAGATTGCCGCCGCTAAGGCGCTGGCGCAGCTTGCCCGAGAGGACGTGCCGGACCGGGTGGCTGCCGCCTATCAGGGCGCACGTCCGCGTTTCGGGCGTGATTACATCATTCCGTCGCCGTTCGATCCGCGCCTGATCCATACCGTGCCGCCGGCGGTGGCGCAGGCGGCGATGGATAGCGGTGTCGCCGGGCGTCCGATCATCGACATGCAAGGGTATAGGGAGCAGCTTTCCGCCCGGCGCGATCCGATAGCCGGAACCCTGAACCGCATCTTCGAGCGTGTGCGCAAGAACCGTTCGCGGGTGGTGTTCGCCGAAGGCGAAGAGGAGAGGGTGATCCGCGCCGCCGTCTCCTTCGTTCAGCAGCACCTCGGCACGGCGATCCTGGTCGGGCGTGAAAAGCACATTCTCAATACGGCAGATGCCTGCGGCATCGAACTCAGGGGCCGCGAGGGCATAGAGATCCACAACGCCAGCGTTTCGTCGCGCAATCAGGATTACATACAGTTCCTTTACAAGCGTCTGCAACGCGCCGGTTTTCTGTATCGCGACTGTCAACGCCTCATCAATCAGGACCGTAATTTCTTTGGCGCAACCATGGTGGCGCTCGGTGACGCCGACGCGATAGTCACCGGTTTGACCCGCAACTACTCGCGAACGCTGGCGGACATCCGTCAAGTCATTGATCCGAAGCCCGGTCACCGGGTGATGGGGGTGTCGCTGTGTATTGTCGACGGACGCACGGTGCTGGTGGCGGATACTGCCGTGTGCGAAATGCCGTCGGCCCCTGAACTTGCCAACATCGCCATCGATGCCGCCAATGTCGCCCGGCGCCTCGGCTACGAGCCGCGGGTGGCGTTACTTTCCTACTCGACTTTTGGCGATCCGAAATCCGAGCGTTCAGGTCGGGTGCAGGAGGCGGTGTCAATTCTCGATTCGCGTGAGGTCGATTTTGAATACGATGGCGAAATGGCCGCCGATGTCGCTCTCAACCCGCGCCTGATGGAGAAATATCCGTTCTCTCGGCTGAAAGTGCCCGCCAACGTGCTGGTGATGCCCGCCTTCCATGCCGCGTCGATCTCTACCAAGATGCTTCAGGAACTCGGCGGCGCGATGGTGCTGGGGCCGCTGATCGTCGGCCTCGAAAAACCGGTGCAGATCGTCTCCCTCGGCGCAACCGATTCCGACATCGTCAACATGGCGGCGCTCGCCGCCTATCATCTCGACGGATAGGTATTGCGCAGATAGAAGGTTTTCGAACAAGCTGCCCCTAACCTGTCTCGGTTCGGACGTGGTGGCTTGTACGAACGGACGACGAAAAACCAATGTCAGCTAGCGACGATCCTTTGCCCATCGACGAAGTCTTGCCGTCGCTGCAATCGGCATTGCGGGCGAAGTCGTGCGCCGTGCTGGTCGCGCCGCCGGGCGCGGGTAAGCCGACGCGGGTGCCGTGATCGCTCCTCGATGAGCCGTGGATGGCGGGCGGCAAATTGGTGTTGCTGGAGCCACGCCGCCTCGCTGCGCGGGGGGCAGCGGAGCGTATGGCGAAAACGCTCGGCGAGACGGTCGGCGAAACCGTGGGCCTGCGTGTGCGCCTTGGTTCAAAAGTTTCAAGTCGAACCCGGATCGAAGTCGTCACCGAAGGCGTATTCTCGCGCATGATCCTCGACGATCCGTCGCTGGGGGGGATTGCCGCCGTTCTGTTCGACGAGTTTCATGAACGCTCCCTCGATGCCGATTTCGGCCTGGCGCTCGCCCTTGATGCGCAAGCTGCGTTGCGTGAGGATCTACGTATCCTCGTCATGTCGGCGACACTCGACGGTGCGCGGGTGGCGGCGCTTCTGAACGACGCGCCGGTAATAGAATCCCATGGCCGTGCTTATTCCATTGAAACCCGGTATCTCGGGCGCGATCCGTCGCAACGGATAGAGGAACAGACGACGACGGCGATTTTACAGGCTTGTCGCGAAGAAAAGGGGTCGCTGCTGGTTTTCCTCCCTGGGCAGGGAGAAATCCTGCGTGTGACGGAGGCGTTGCGCGGGAAGATCACCGATCCGACGATTGTTGTCTGCCCGCTTTACGGCGCGTTGAGCCAGCAGGAGCAGGATCGCGCCGTCACGCCGGCGGAACCCGGACGGCGTAAGATTGTCATCGCCACGGCGATTGCTGAAACCTCGCTCACCATCAATGGGGTGCGGGTGGTGGTCGATAGCGGCCTGTCGCGGGTGCCGGTCTACGAACCCGGCATCGGTTTGACGCGGCTCAAGACCGTGCGTGTGTCGAGGGCAAGCGCCGACCAGCGGCGCGGACGGGCAGGACGCACCGAGCCGGGTGTCTGCTACCGACTGTGGGAGGCGGCAGCGAACGGTTCCCTTGAGCCGTTCAGTGCGCCGGAAATCGCTGCCGCCGACCTGTCGTCGCTGCTGCTCGATTGCGCCGCCTGGGGGACGCGCGACCCTGGTGTACTGTCGTTCCTCGATCCACCGCCGAAAGCGGCGATCAACGAGGCGCGGACGCTGTTGCAATCCCTCGGTGCTATCGAGGATGACGGTGCGATCACTTCGCTCGGCAAACGCCTGCGGGCGCTGCCGCTGCCGGTGAGACTGGCGCGGGTGGTGATCGAGGCGGCGGATCGAGGTGCGGCGCAAAAGGCCGCCGATCTTGTCGCCGTGCTGGTGGAGCGAGGCTTGGGCGGCGATTCGACCGATCTCGCTCATCGGGTTGAACGGTTCCGGCACGACCGCTCGCACCGGGCGCAGGATATGCGCCGCCTCGCCGTCAATTGGGCGAAAACCGCCGCAGCCGGGATAACATCTGCGAAGAAGGGTAGTGACGAACCGGAATGGGGCGTATTATTGGCGCTCGCTTACCCGGACCGCATCGCCAAGGCGCGCGGCAAACCGGGCGATTACACCATGGCCAACGGACGTGGCGGCACTCTGGAGCCACACGATGCCTTGAGCCGGCAGCCGTTTCTCGTCATTGCCGAACTCGCAGGCGCAGCGGCTTCCGCCCGGATCCTTGCCGCCTGCGCTCTCGATGTGGACGATCTTGCTGCCGCCTGCGGTGAAGCCCTGAAGGAAAGTACGGAAATCGCCTATGATTCCGTCGCGAAAGCGTTGCGCGCACGTGCGATGCGCCGTTACGGCGCGCTCGTCCTGTCGGAGCGACCCCTGCCTGTTCCGGCCAGCGAGGAAGCTGCCAAAATCCTCGTTCGCGGGTTGGCGTCATCCGGGCTGAGCGCGTTGCCCTGGTCAAAATCGGCGGTGCAATGGCGTGACCGGGTGATGGCGATGCGCCGGGCCGAGGGTGCGGAATGGCCGGATGTCTCGGATGCCGCGCTGCTCGCCACGATAGAGGAATGGCTCGCGCCGCATCTCATCGGCAAGGCTTCCGCCAACGCCATCGACGCCGCCGAGGTGAGCGAGGCTTTACGCGCCCTACTGCCGTGGACGTTGCAGCGCCGCCTCGATCATGACGCCCCGACGCATTTCGAGGTGCCGACCGGCTCGTTGATCCCGATTGATTACAGCGGCGAGGATGGGCCGGTTCTCGCCGTGCGGGTGCAGGAACTGTTCGGCCTCGCCAGCCATCCGAGCATCGCCCACGGCAGGACGCCGCTGATCCTGCATCTTCTCTCCCCCGCCCATCGCCCGATCCAGATCACCCGCGACCTTCCCGGTTTCTGGCGCGGTTCCTGGGGCGCCGTCAAAGCCGATATGCGCGGGCGTTATCCGAAACACCCCTGGCCGGACGACCCGCTCGCCGCGCCGCCGACCCGCCGGGCGAAGCCGCGAGGGATATGAGGTTCAGGCTCAATGAAAATCAGGCTTGCCCGGTCTTACGCGGCGAACTACGCCCAGCATACCGAGAACCCCTATGATCGTGAGGACTCCACCCAGGCCGATACAGAAATTCGACAATGTATGAACGAGAACTTCAGACTGGTTGGCACCGGCAATCGACTGCGCTGCACGGCCAGCGTCGGTTGCGGTCATGGCGCTGGCAAAGGCTTTCTCGCCGCACCTGTCCGCCATCGCTATAACGTCCGCTCCCCGTTTGGCAATCGCCGCCTGACACTGCGCTGCAAGCGCGGCATCGGCGGACGGAACATAATTATAGGTGAAAGCGCCGACCGCCAGTATGATTACACCGATGATCATCATACCCTTGAATCTCATATTGTTCATTCTGTCCGATCACATCTCGAAAACATTTCTAGAGAGTCTCTTGATAGATTAATCACATCAATATCGGCTTTCTGCAAGAAAATCATCAAGTTCGCTGGAACTATTGGTGTGAATCAATTCGATTGCTTCCCTATAGCTGGCGGCTTAAACCTTCATATCCGCCTCTTCACTAGATCCGCTTGTTCCAGACACTGCCAGTATGCAACGGTACCGCCGGATTATTTAAAGGATAGAAACGGAACCTCCATCTTTTGAAAGCCTTTCTTTTGATAACTTTTTCTTTGAAGGAGAGTACCATGGATAACCCAGAGAACCGGAATGAAATGCCCATTATCGCCACTTCCGAGATGCGGGCGCATTGGGGATGGTTCGTCGCTTTGGGCACTTGCCTGTTCGTTCTCGGAATCATCGCCGCTGGGAATATGGTGCTGGCGACGATCGCCAGCGTTTTTTATGTCGGCGCATTGATGATCGTCGGCGGTATTCTGCAAATTATCTATGCATTCCGTGTCAAGACCTGGGGGCAATTCGCCCTGCTTGTTCTGTGCGGGCTTTTATATCTGGTGGCGGGTGTCATCACCTGTTTTGAGCCGCTTCCCGCCGCGACGATGCTCACCCTGCTGTTGGGCATGTTTATGATCGCCGCTGGAATCGTGCGTCTCTGGACCGGCTTCAAGGCTCGCCCCGCCAAGGGATGGGGTTGGCTCGTCGGGGCGGGAGCGGTGACGATGCTGGTCGGCTTGATGATCGTCTCCGCCTGGCCGGTCAACAGCCTGTTCATTCTGGGCCTGTTTCTGGCCGTCGATCTGCTGGTTCAGGGTTGGTCATTCTTTTTGTTCGGTCTTGGCCTCAAGCCACAGAAGGCGGCGTGAGGTTCAACTCACGCCGAGCTTGCGTTGCAGGCTGGTGGAGGACGTAGTGTATTGGAATAGGAGGCGCTTTTCCGGATAGACATAGCGATGCACCTTCTGCGCGGCGAGAGCGCCTTCGTGAAAACCGCACAGGATCAGCTTGAGCTTTCCGGGATAGGTGTTGATGTCACCGATGGCAAAGATGCCGGGGGTGCTGGTTTCGAATTTCTCGGTATCGACCGGGATCAGGTTTTCGTTGAGGTTGAGGCCCCAATCGGCGATGGGGCCGAGCTTCATCGTCAGTCCGAAGAACGGCAGCACTACGTCGCACGGCACATCAAAGGTGGAACCGTTGTCGCGCTGGACGACTGCTGCCTCGACCTTCGGGGCCGGACCTTTGAGAGCGATCACCTGACCGAGTTCGAAAGTCATCTTGCCGGCATCGGTGAGGGCGTTCATCTGCTCGACGCTGTGCGGCGCGGCGCGGAACGCCTTGCGGCGATGTACCAAGGTCATGCTTTTCGCCAGCGGTTGCAGGTTGATGGTCCAGTCGAGGGCGGAATCACCGCCACCGGCAATCAGAACCCGCTTGTCGCGAAACTCTTCCATCTTGCGCACGGCATAAAATACGCCGGTATTCTCATATGCTTCGATGCCTTCGATCGGCGGCTTCTTCGGCTGGAACGAGCCACCGCCTGCCGCGATCAGCACCGATTTGCACTCGAATACCTTGCCTACGTCGGTGGTGACACGAAAACGCGGCGCTTCCGCTGTGCCGAGCGATTCGACGCCTTCCACCATCTCGCCGAGATGATAGACCGGACGGAACGGCTCGATCTGCTTGACGAGATTATCGACCAGCTCCTGCCCGCCGACCACCGGATAACCGGGGATGTCATAGATCGGTTTTTCAGGATAAAGCTCGGCGCATTGGCCGCCAATTTTCGGCAGGATGTCGATTAGGTGCGCCTTGATATCCAGAAGCCCAAGTTCGAATACCGCAAACAAACCGACCGGCCCCGCTCCGATGATGACGACATCGGTTTCGATAGTGGCGCTCATGGGCCGTACTCCTTGAAGATTCCCGTTGATCAACATCCATGACCACGCGCCATCGACTTTAGGCGCATGACAATCCGGAAGACTCGTTATGCAAATCTGCTTTTTGCAGTCAAATTTATTTTGGCGATTCCGGCCCCCGAGCAAAGGAATGCCGGGTGGATTTGCTCTCGCTCAAACGCTTGGGGGCGCAAACAGGCTTCAATCGACGCGCGGCCCCAAGGTCACTTCCAGGCCGTCGAGTTCCTCCGTCCAGAGAATCTGGCAGGAGAGGCGGGAATTGGCCTTGGTGATCGGCACCGTATCGAGCTGCAATTCTTCGTCGCTGGTCGGCGGGTAGAGTTTCGGCAACCATTTTTCGTCAACATACACATGGCAGGTCGCACATTCGCATGCGCCGCCGCATAATCCGTCAATCGGCAAACCCCAATCGCGGATGATCTCCATCACACGCCAGCCCTCGAGGGCTTCCAGCGTGTGCCGCTTGCCCTCGCGGTCGGTGACGACGATAACACCCATTCCGTCGAACTCCTTAAAATAGTCCGCTTAAAGTACCCGCGCCCAAAACGACTTCCCCGACGCGGCGTTTTTCTCCGTCGCGGTTCTAATCATTCCATCAAACGGTCTGTATCGGCATTCTCAGACGCCGCGTCAACGGTCAGACTGCCGCATTATTTGAAAATATCCCCGAATGGCCGGTTCAACCGCCTTGTTTTCCATCAAA
>JAVBRX010000044.1:0-11788 GCA_031547465.1 Microvirga sp.
TCCGCTACTTCACCAGCAGTAACATGCAGACCCGTTTGCCGGTAATGCTGCCAGGCCGCTTCAGCCTCCTGCAAAAATAATTGCCGCTGCTCCTGCCGGGATACGAACTCGCGGATAGCTTCGCGCATCAGGTAATGCGGCGTTCGGCCTTGCGATTCGGCGATTTTTTCAAGCCGGTCCTTCAAATCCGGATCGAGCTTGACACTGGTGACCGATGACATAATAACGCTCCGTTGGGTATTACCAAGTAATATATTACATGGCAGGAGCCGTCCAGTTTTCCAGAGCGTCCCTGTTACCATTACATTGCCTTTCCAATTATGACGTAAGCTTTCGCCCAAAGAGGCATTTCCGGATCGTGTCCGTCTCTAAATACTGATCGTGACGCATCCCGCGCACAGAAGGGAACTCCTATGTTTTTCGGGCGCGGGGTCTTTCTGCGGCAAGTGCCGGAAAGGCGGCAACGTAACGATTGGGATTGAGTGAAAGGGCCTTCGATGAACAGACATGCTGGTACGGTCAAATGGTTCGACCTGAGCAAAGGCTACGGCTTCATTAAACCGTCCGATGGTGGGCGGGACGTTTTCGTTCATATTACAGCCGTGCGCTCCGCCGGTTTGCAGACATTGATCGAAGGGCAACCGATCGGCTTTGAGTTGCGAGTGGAGCGCGGCAAAGCGGCAGCGACAAACCTGGAACTGCACTGAGCGACCGATGCCCGGCGGGATGTTCCTCCGTCGGTTTGCATTTCGGGCCATACCGTCACACAATCTTCATGAAAGACACTTACAGCCCATGAAGTGGTTGGTCGCCGCCATGCGGGGGGGCAGGCCTTGATAATCTGACATGAAAGGGGCGGGATTGAACAGACAAACGACGGCAGGCGAGGAGAATACGGAACACCGCAAAGGCGATGATACGGCACGAGTCCGGATTGTGACACCGGAAGAGACCGTGACAAAACTGGAGACGATTTACCAGCACGCCATCGACACTCAGCAGGCGGCTCTGCGCCGCTTCGCCCGCGACGGAGAACCCCCGACTATCATGGAGAGGGAAGCATTCCGGTATCCGGAGTTGCGCATCGTTCACAAACCAGGCGGGCCTTATCCGCGCATCCAGCGCGCCTTCGCCAAGTTCACGGAGCCGGGCGTCTTTGCCACCACCGTCACCCAACCGCTGGAATTCCGGGAATATCTGCTCGAACAGTTGCGTTATCTGGCACAGGATTATGCGGTGGAATTTCTCGTTGAGCCATCGCGACAGGAAATCCCCTACGCCTACGCCCTCGACAATGCTGACGAACTGTTCAGGACCATTTCAACCGCCGAGGAGCTGGCCCGGCATTTCCCGGTGCCTATGCTCTCAGAGGTCGGCGACGAAATTGCCGACGGCATTTTTCTCTCCCCACCGGGCAGCCCGAGGCCGCTCGCCCTGTTCGATGCTGTGCGGGTCGATTACTCGCTACGCCGTCTGGTGCATTACACAGGCACTGACTGGCGTTCGGTGCAACCGTGGATTCTACTTACCAATTATCACCGTTATGTCGACCAGTTCGTCCATTGGGCGGCAGAGCAGTTGAACGACGACGGGCCGTTCGAGCGTCTCGACCTGCCCGGCGGCCTGTCGATCCGGGCCGGGGCGGATGCAGCGGCGATTTCCGATATTCTGATACAATCGCCGTGGCACAAGTTCCAGATGCCTGCCTATCATCTCGTGCGGCGCGATGGTCAGGGTGTGACACTGGTGAATATCGGCGTCGGTCCGTCGAACGCCAAGACGATCACCGACCATCTAGCGGTGCTGCGTCCGCATTGCTGGCTGATGATCGGCCATTGCGGGGGATTGCGATATTCGCAATCCATCGGCGATTACGTGCTGGCGCACGGCTACTTGCGCCGCGATCGCATCCTCGACGAACTGGTACCGCCGGAAATTCCCGTTCCGGCGCTGGCCGAAGTACAGGTGGCGTTGCAGGAAGCGGCAGCGCACATCACCGGCGGGCGGGGCGAAATCCTGAAACGGCGGTTGCGCACCGGGACCGTCGTCACCTACGACGACCGCAACTGGGAACTGCGCTTCTCACAGGAACGGCGGCAGATCAATCTTTCCCGCGCCATTGCCGTCGACATGGAAAGCGGTACCATTGCGGCACAGGGTTATCGTTTGCGCGTGCCGTATGGAACGCTGCTCTGCGTTTCCGACAAACCGCTACACGGCGAGATCAAGCTGCCTGGAGCCGCCAACGCCTTCTATGAGCGGGCGGTGGGCGAACACCTGATGATCGGACTGAAGGCCCTCGACATCCTGCGCGATCAGGTGGCGGCCCTGCACTCACGCAAGTTGCGCAGTTTCGATGAGCCGCCGTTCCGGTGACATTCCAGATCACTGGTGGCCGATCACATCCAGAACCGGAACTCCATGAGGCCTTTGATGACTTCGTACTGGTCCAGGCCCAGGAACGAACATACCCCATAAGTAGCACTGAAGAAGGCCGCGCTGACTCCCGGTATGAACATGAATGCACCGAACAGCAGGAAAATGGCGATTTGCCTGTAAGGAGCAAGCGCCCGGACAAGGTTCAATGGCAGGTACGGCTCAATGATTCCGTAACCGTCAAGACCGGGGATAGGCAGAAGATTGAAGAGAAGAGCCGTAACTTGTAGGAAGGCGAGGAACGACCAAGCGTTCCAGAACATGCTCTCGCCTCCCGGCTCACCTGACAGAACCCAGAGCGGCACGATAAGCATCGCCAGCACAATGGCCGTGCCGATGGGGCCGGCGGCGCTGACGATGCTGCTCCAGTGACGGTTAAGACTGAACTGGTTGATGTAAACGGCCCCACCCGGAAGGCCGATGCCACCGATAGCCAGAATAGCTACCGGTATGGCGATGCTCGTTATCGGATCGACATAACGCAGCGGATCAAACGACAGATATCCCCTATCAACGACACTGCGGTCGCCGCCATGATAGGCTGCGAAGGCATGGGCGAATTCATGCACGCATAGCGAAATCACCCACCCGGCGACAACGAACACGAAAGTGGCGATACCGCTATCGAACAGGCCGAGATACAGAACGATGCCGGAAACGAGGAAAACGGCGATGACCGGCATGAACCGGGGAGAAATGGAGATCACGGTCAAACCCCAGATTGATGAACTCCGCATGTTGGCGATTTTCCAGCGATTGTCCAGAACCTTGCAGTCATGAAGACTTCCGTCGATGATTTTTCCGCTTTCATCTTGCAAAAATAAAAACAACATATAAATATATGTTTATATTTAATTGTCGGAGTGTTCGATGACTCAGGCTCCTGTCGCCGGTCTGGCGGAAACCTTGACGACCCTGCGGGCAGCAGCGGAGGAAACCCGTCTGCGCATCCTGGCCTTGCTTGAGCAGGGAGAACTGACCGTCTCCGATCTCACCGATATTCTCGGTCAGTCGCAGCCGCGCATTTCCCGCCATCTCAAGCTCCTGACCGAGGCGGCGCTGGTGGAGCGCCATCGCGAGGGCGCGTGGGCGTTCTTCCGTCTGTCAGAAAGCCACCCGCTGCTCATTCCCTTGCGCCGGATGCTGGAAGCACTCGACCCGAATGACGAACGCCTGAACGACGACCGCCTGCGCTTCGCCGCTGCTCGCGAGCAACGCGCCGCTGCCGCGCAGGAATTGTTCTCCCGTCTCGCTCCGGATTGGGAGCGTCTACGCTCGCTGCACGCTTCGGAAGAAGCCGTCGGCAAGGCCGTGCGGGAAGCACTGGGCGCACGCCCGGTGCGCCACTTCGCCGACCTCGGCACCGGCACCGGATGGATGCTGAGGCTGGTCGCCCCCGAAGCACAACGCGCCTGCGGCCTCGACGCCAGCCACGCCATGCTTGCCGTCGCCCGGGCGCAACTGGAGAAGGCCGGACTTGCCCGCGTCGAACTGCGCCAGGGCGACATCTATGCCCCGCCGTTCAGCCGCGACAGTTTCGACCTCGTGTCGATCCATCAGGTTCTGCATTATCTCGACGATCCCAGCCGGGCGATCCGCGAGGCGACACGGGTGCTCTCTCCCGGCGGGCGACTGCTGATTGTCGATTTCGCACCGCATAAACTGGAATTCCTGCGTGAGGAACAGGCGCATCGCCGCCTTGGCTTCAGCCATGAGCAGATTTCTACCTGGCTGAGCGACGCCGGGCTTGATTGCACCCTCATTCGCAACCTGCCTCCGCCTACCGGAAAGGGTGAACAACTTACCGTCACCCTCTGGCTTGCCCAGGATCGCCGCACGATCACCGACTGGCCGATCATAAACACGCACATAACTCAAGGACTCGCCTGATGACTTTCTCGCCGCTGCGGCTCAGCCGCCAGATCAACCCCGCGATCAAAGCCTCGTTCGAGTTCTTTCCGCCGAAAACGCCGGAGATGGAAGAAACGCTCTGGCAGTCTATCCGTCGCCTCGCGCCGCTGAACCCGCAATTCGTCTCCGTCACCTACGGCGCGGGTGGCTCGACCCGCGAGCGCACTCACGCCACCGTGGCCCGGATCGTCAAGGAAACGCATCTGAAACCGGCAGCGCATCTCACCTGTGTCGCCGCAACGCGCGACGAACTGGACGAGGTTATTCGTTCTTACTGGAAAGCGGGTGTGCGCCATATCGTAGCGTTGCGCGGTGATCCTGTAAGCGGTCTGGGAACAGCGTATGAGCCGCATCCCGGCGGCTATCGCTGGACTGCCGATCTGGTGGCGGGCATCAAGCGGCTCGGCGATTTTGAGGTTTCCGTCTCCGCCTACCCGGAAAAGCACCCGGAAGCCACCTCGCTCGATACCGATATCGATATCCTGAAAGCCAAGGTGGAAGCGGGCGCGGACCGGGCGATCACCCAGTTCTTTTTCGATAACGACGCTTACTTTCGTTACCTCGACAAGGTGCGGGCGCGGGGCATCGATATCCCCATCGTTCCCGGCCTGCTGCCGGTACAGAATTTCAAGCAGGCGGCAAACTTCGCCACCCGCGCCGGCGCGAGTGTGCCGAAATGGCTGGCGCAACGCTTCGAGGGACTGGATGACGACATCGACACCCGCAAGCTGATCGCCGCTGCGGTTGCCGCCGAACAGGCGCTTGATCTCCTCGATCGCGGAGTCAGCGAATTTCATTTCTATACCATGAACCGCGCCGATCTCGTTTATGCCATCTGCCATCTTCTGGGTTTGCGCGGAACCGGCCCGGCTGTAAAATAACCAGCGTTTTCAAAAATATAGTTCAACAGACCGCACACGAACCAGCGGCGAGGCGAGGCTTTTATGACCGAGGCAAACAAGAGCAAAACATCCCGATCCCATGCGTCCCGCCGCGTCGATGGCGCGGAAGTTCTGAAAGCCCTGAATACCGCGGCAGCGACACGCATTCTGGTGCTTGACGGTGCCATGGGCACGGAATTGCAGAAACTGAAGCTGACAGAAGCCGATTTCCGTGGCGAACGCTTCTTCGACAGCGCCATCGACCTCAAAGGCAACAACGATATTCTGTCGCTCACCAAGCCGGATGCGGTGCGCAACGTGCATCTCGATTATTACCGCGCCGGGGCGGATATCGTCGAGACCAACACCTTTTCCGGCACAACAATCGCCCAAGCCGATTACGGGCTGGAAGCCGCCGTTTACGACATCAATTACCTAGGAGCGAAGCTCGCCCGCGAGGCGGCGGACATTGCAGAGCGCGAGGATGGACGCCGCCGCTTTGTCGCCGGGGCGGTCGGTCCGACCAATCGCACCCTGTCGATTTCCCCGGATGTCAACAATCCTGGCTATCGCGCCATTACTTTTGATCAGTTGCAGGCCGCCTATCGTGAGCAAATCGTCGCCCTGATCGATGGCGGTTCCGATATCATCCTGATCGAAACGATCTTCGACACCCTCAACGCCAAGGCGGCAGTGGCGGCGTCGCAGTCCGTGTTCGAGGAAACCGGTATTCGCCTGCCGGTCATGATCTCCGGCACTATCACCGATCTTTCGGGCCGCACCCTGTCCGGACAGACGCCAACCGCCTTCTGGTATTCGCTGCGTCATGCCGAACCGTTCTCCATCGGCCTCAACTGCGCCCTCGGTGCGCGCGAGATGCGTGCTCATATCCAGGAGATCGGTGCGGTTGCCGACACCCTCATTTGCGCCTATCCCAATGCCGGATTGCCGAATGAATTCGGTCTCTACGACGAAAGCCCGGAAGCCATGGCTGCGCTGGTTGGCGAGTTCGCGCAAAGCGGCCTCGTCAATGTCGTCGGCGGCTGCTGCGGCACCTCGCCCGCACATATCCACGCTATCGCCGGGGCTGTCAAAGGCATGAAGCCGCGCGCCATTCCGGATGTGCCGCGCCGGATGCGCCTTGCCGGGCTGGAGCCGTTCACGCTCACCGCCGACATTCCCTTCGTCAATGTCGGCGAACGCACCAATGTCACCGGCTCGGCCCGGTTTCGTAAGCTCGTCACCAATGGCGATTACGCTGCCGCCCTCGATGTCGCCCGCGATCAGGTGGCGAACGGCGCGCAGGTGATCGATGTCAACATGGATGAGGGCCTGCTCGACAGCGAAAAGGCCATGGTGGAGTTCCTCAACCTCGTCGCCGCCGAACCGGATATTGCCCGCGTGCCGGTGATGGTCGATTCCTCGAAGTTCTCCGTCATTGAGGCCGGGCTGAAATGCCTGCAAGGCAAGGCGATCGTCAACTCAATCTCCCTAAAGGAGGGCGAGGAGAATTTCATCAGCCAAGCCAAAATCTGTCGCTCCTACGGCGCGGCGGTGGTGGTGATGGCGTTTGATGAAACGGGCCAGGCCGACACGTTCAAGCGCAAGGTGGCGATCTGCGAACGTGCTTACAAAATCCTGACGGAGAAGGTCGGGTTCCCGCCGGAAGACATCATCTTCGATCCCAATATCTTCGCCGTGGCGACTGGCATCGAGGAGCATGACAATTACGGCGTCGATTTTATTGAGGCCGTCGGCGCGATCCGCGCTTCCATGCCGTATGCCAGCATTTCCGGCGGCGTGTCGAACCTGTCGTTCTCGTTCCGGGGCAACGAGCCCGTGCGCGAGGCCATGCACTCGGCTTTCCTCTATCACGCCATCAAGAAGGGCATGAATTTCGGCATCGTCAACGCCGGGCAACTGGCGATCTACGACGATCTCGCCCCCGAACTGCGCGAACTCTGCGAAGACGTGGTACTCAACCGCCGCAAAGACGCCACTGAACGCCTGTTACAAGCAGCGGAGCGATTCAGAGGCGGCGGGCAGACGGCGAAAGTGGCCGATCTCGCCTGGCGGGCGCAACCGGTCGAAAAGCGCCTGGAACATGCCCTTATCCACGGTATCACCGAATTCATCGAAGCGGATACCGAAGAGGCGCGGGCCAAGGCTGAGCGGCCCCTGCATGTGATCGAAGGGCCATTGATGGCGGGCATGAATGTCGTTGGTGACCTGTTTGGCGCGGGCAAGATGTTTCTGCCGCAGGTGGTGAAATCCGCCCGCGTCATGAAACAGGCGGTCGCTTATCTCACCCCGTTTATCGAAAAGGAAAAGGCGGCAGGCGGAAAAGGCCGTTCTTCCGCCGGCAAGGTGCTGATGGCAACCGTCAAGGGCGACGTGCACGATATCGGCAAGAACATCGTCTCTGTCGTGCTGGACTGCAACAATTATGAGATCGTCGATCTCGGCGTCATGGTTCCTGCCAACAGGATATTGAAAGCGGCTCGCGACGAGAAAGTGGATGTCATCGGCCTCTCCGGCCTCATTACCCCGTCGCTCGACGAAATGGTGCATGTAGAGGGTGAGATGGAGCGCGAAGGCTTCGATATTCCGTTGTTGATTGGTGGTGCCACCACCAGCCGGGTGCATACTGCCGTCAAGATCCACCCAGCCTACGAACGTGGGCAAGTGGTGCATGTCAACGACGCCAGCCGCGCAGTCGGCGTGGTCTCGAACCTGTTATCGCCGGAAACCCACGGCAGCACCATTGCCGCCGTACGCGAGGAATATGCCAGAGTCACGGAAGCGCATCGCCGTTCCGAGGCCGACAAGCAGCGTCTGCCGCTGGCAAAAGCCCGCGCCAACAAACTGGCGCTCGATTGGAAAAATTATGCTCCGCCGCGCCCGACTTTTACCGGCGCACGCGCCTTCCACACTTACGATGTCGCCGAACTCATCCCCTATATCGACTGGACACCATTCTTCCAGACATGGGAACTAAAAGGCCGTTTTCCGGCGATTCTCGAAGATTCCGAACAAGGCGAAGCCGCGCGCCAGCTTTATCAGGATGCGCAGGCGATGCTGGAAAGGATCGTAGCTGATCGCTGGTTCACCCCCAAGGCGGCCATCGGTTTCTGGCCCGCTAATGCGGATGGCGACGACATCCGCCTGTTCACAGGCGAAAGCCGCAGCGAGACGCTTGCCGTCATCCACGGGCTACGCCAGCAATTGCCGCGCCGCGACGGCAAGCCGAACCTCTGTATCAGTGATTTCGTAGCACCCAAAGAGAATGGCCTTGCCGATTACATCGGTGGTTTCGTGGTGACGGCAGGCGTGGAGGAAGGCCGCATCGCCGAGAAATTCGAGCGCAACAACGACGATTACCGTTCGATTCTCGTCAAGGCGCTGGCCGACCGCATCGCTGAAGCCTTCGCTGAGCGGATGCACGAGCGGGTGCGGCAGGAATTCTGGGGTTATACGCCGGATGAGCGCCTTTCCAACAATGATTTGATTCGCGAAGCCTATCGCGGCATCCGTCCTGCCCCCGGCTATCCGGCTCTGCCCGACCACACCGAAAAGCGCGTGCTATTCGACCTGCTGCGGGCAGAAAAGGCTACCGGCGTGACCTTGACGGAAAGTTTTGCCATGTGGCCTGGCGCATCGGTTTCCGGCTTCTACTTCGCCCATCCGGAAGCGTTCTATTTCGGCGTCGCCAAAGTCGAGCGCGATCAGTTGGAGGATTACGCCGCCCGGAAGAACATGCCGCTGAACGAGATTGAGCGCTGGTTGTCGCCAGTCCTTAATTACACGCCGGAATAAAGGCACGATTCGAAGGCATTCGACCATCGTAGCATTCTCTTAGCCCAAGGAAAGGGGGACAAAGGTTATCAGGACAGCCCCGCCGGATTTGCTACGCAGCGGCAGGATCAACAAGCCGGATCGCACCCATCATGCCCGTTTCGTTCTTCAATGACTTGCTCCAGACAGTACTCGAACGGGGACGGACCGTTCTCGGGCGTCCGCGCGTCAATGGCGACGCCGACCTGGTTCATCTCAGCGAAGAACTGCTTTCGGGCAAAGGTGAAGCCTCCGGTGTCGCTCAGGCACGACTGATCCTTGATGTTTACGCCGCCAGCAGCGCCGAAAAGCGTCTCGTTTTCATGGATGCTCTGGTAGAATCCTTCGGCGCCGACCGCGAAGCCGTCGAAGCCGCAATGTCTGCCTATAAGGATAACCCGAACGAGACCACCCTGCACCGGCTGTTCATGGTTTCCGAGCCGAGGCGGCAGGAACTGATGCGGCGGCTCAACCTCGCACCGGGCGGCACGACGGCACTCGTCCGGATGCGCGAGGAACTCCTGACACATCTGTCGGCACGGCCATGGCTGAAAGTGGTCGATGCCGATCTGCTGCACCTGTTTTCATCCTGGTTCAACCGAGGGTTTCTGGTTCTGCAATCGCTGAGCTGGAATAGCCCGGCCAGCATCCTCGAAAAGCTGATCCGTTACGAGGCCGTGCATCACATCACCGGCTGGGACGACCTGCGCCGCCGTCTGGAGCCGCTGGACCGACGCTGTTACGCCTTCTTCCATCCGCGCCTTGCCGACGAGCCGCTGATTTTCGTCGAGGTGGCGCTCACCGGAGATATTCCCTCTGAGATTGCCCCCCTGCTCGCCGAGGAACGGCGTGTGCTTCCGGCCAAGGAGGCGACAACCGCCGTCTTCTATTCCATTTCTAACACTCAGAAGGGACTGGCCGGTGTCTCCTTCGGTAATTTTCTCATCAAGCAGGTGGCCGAAGATCTGCGGCGTGAATTGCCGAACCTGAAGACATTCGTCACCCTGTCGCCGGTTCCCGGGTTCGCCGCCTGGCTTGAGCGGGAACTCGCCGCCGACGATCCAAGCCTCATTGAGGAAAAAACCAAGCGCGAACTAGAAATTCTCAAGGACGCTACATGGCCGGACGATAAGGATAAACGCGAAAAAGTGCAAAAAGCGCTCATGCCCGCCGCTGCCAGCTACTTTCTTAAGGCCAAAGGGCAATCCGGGAAACCGGTCGACCCTGTGGCCAAATTCCACCTGCGCAACGGCGCCCGTCTGGAGCGGATCAATTTTCTCGGAAACAATTCAAAGCAGGGACTGCGGCAATCGCACGGAGTTATGGTAAATTACCTTTATGCTCTTGATGACATCGAGCGTAATCACGAAGCTTTTATCGGTTCCGGAGAGGTTGTTGCATCGACTACGGTGAAAAAATTGTTAGGGAAAGGTGAGCGCTAAATGTCCGCCCCAAAAGTAGTTGAGTGATTTCAGTCATTGGTGATTCAGTACGGTTTGCGAAGATCGAGAGGAAATCACGAGGCACGAAGCAGACGGATATCGCCATTCCGGTCTTCGGCTACAAGAACCATATCTCGATTGACGCCAGGCATGGCTTCATCCGGCGCTACGTGGTGACGGATGCGGCTGCGCGAGGGATTGACCGATCCGAACAATACGGCATCGAGCGTATGGGCGGATACGGCGTACCGCTCGCAGGAGAATGAGCACTATCTTGCCGAGCATGGCAATGTCAGCCGCATTCATCGCAAGAAACCCAAAGGCAAGGCCATGTCGTTGGCCCGGGCGAATGCGGCCAGGTCGAAGGTGCGGGTTCACGTCGAGCATGTCTTTGCCCGACAGAAAGGGCCGATGGCTCTGTTCATCCGCACCATCGGTATTGCCCGTGCCACCTTCAGGATCGGCATGGCCAATCTCGCCTGCAACATGAAGTGGCTCGTCTCCTGGCAGAGAAGACTCACGCCTGCATGATGCCCAAAGGGGCTGAAATGCAAAACATAGAGTGAAAATCACAAGTAGAAAGACGGCACAGATCTGCGCTCACAACGCAGAAGGACGGGTATCGCCGTGTTTCAACACCTTTCGCATCACGCTCGGCAACGCCTCCCTCTCCAGCATCTGCCCCGCCACGAAGCGCATTCCCGCCGGAGCTATGGCGGAACGGGGTTCTCGGGCAATGAACACGGTCAGTTCCAAGGTCAAATGCGTGAACACATGTTTGACGATGCCAGGGAGTTTCTTCCAGCGAGCGTCCATCGGCGCGTCGAGCATGGCTTTGCTCAGATCGTAATCGGGTCGCCAGTCGCTGGTCGGCGGTTCCGTCATGCCGCCGAGCAGACCCGCGGACGGGCGGGTGCGCAGCAGCACTGCGCCGTCGGCACGCAGCACCACGAAGGCGGCGCCTTTGCGGGTTTCGCGAACCGGTTTCGGGGCTTTGCGCGGCAGGGTTTCCTGTACGCCTGCCAGCCGGGCGGCGCATGGGTCGCGCCAGGGGCAAAGGGCGCAGGCCGGGCGTTTCGGGGTGCATATCGTCGCGCCGAGATCCATCAGCGCCTGCGCGAAATCGCCGGGGCGATTTTCCGGCACAAGGGTGCTTATGCGCTCGCGAATCGTTCCCCTGGCTTGTGGTAACGGCTCCTCGATCCGGAGCATCCGTGTTGTCACCCGCTCGACATTGCCGTCAATGGCAACCGTTCGATGGTTGAAGGCGATGGCGGCGATGGC
>JAVBRX010000063.1:0-13039 GCA_031547465.1 Microvirga sp.
ACACATCCCGTCTGGGCTACCCGGTTTCGCTCGGCTCCCCCTGGCACAGCCCGGAATGCGGATCGGCCTTTACGGCGGCTCGTTCAATCCACCGCACGAAGGGCATCGGCTCGTCTCGAAAACGGCCCTGAAACGCCTCGCGCTCGATCAGGTCTGGTGGCTCGTCACTCCCGGCAATCCGCTGAAAGACAAAACTGCCCTGCCGAACCTCGAAGAACGAATCGCCCTTTGCCGCAAGGTCGCCGCCGATCCGCGTGTCGTGGTCACGGGGTTCGAAGCCGGAATCGGCACGCACTACTCCTTTGACACGGTGCGCTACATAAAACGCCGGTTTCCGCACATCTCTTTCGTCTGGATTATCGGCGCGGACAACCTCGCCTCGTTTCATCGCTGGCGCGGCTGGCGCAGCATCGCCGGGCTGCTGCCCATCGCCGTCATCGACCGCCCCGGTATGACGTTGAAAGCGTTGCACAGCCGGGCAGCACTGACGCTGGCAAAGTTCCGTCTATACGAGTATGACGCTCCGGCTCTCACTGCTACACCGCCCCCGGCCTGGGTCTTCCTGCACGGGCCGCGCTCGAAACAGTCTTCGACCGCCCTGCGGGCGCAGCGGGCAAAATCGCCTTCGTCTGCCACCGGGGAACCCCACGGTTGAAACCCAGGGGTAGGAAACACTATGTTATGGAAAGACGCCATACGCGCGTCAACTGAAAGGGATTGGACACTGAATCAGGCAACACCGCATGAAGCGGCCAGGCCGCTTCCCTCCACCGCCGGAGCGATGGCTCCCATGGATGGAGATTCCAGGACAAACGCGATCAAGGCCACCGTCCTCAAGTGCTTCGAGGAGATGAAGGCCGTCGATACGATCGAGATCGGCCTCGCTGGTAAGACCAGCATCGCCGATTACATGCTGATCACCTCCGGCGGCTCACAGCGCCATGTCGGCTCGATTGCCGACCGGGTAGTGGAAGTGTTGAAATCGGAGGGGTTCGGTCCTATCCGCGTCGAAGGCGTTCCAGCCTGCGACTGGGTGCTGATCGATGCCGGGGATGTGCTGGCGCACGTTTTCCGCCCGGAAGTGCGCAGCTTCTACAACCTGGAAAAGATGTGGGGCGCGGATCGTCCGCAAGAGCGCTCCCCGCAGGTGGGAGCCGTGTGACGCAACCGTGCGCCTGCAAGTCGTCAGTATCGGTCGCCTGAAATCCGGGCCGGAACGGGAGCTTACCGATCGCTATCGCAAGCGGGCGGAGGCCATCGGCCCGACGCTCGGCCTCGGTGGGCTGGAGTTGGTCGAAATCCCCGAAAGCCGCGCCCGCCGCGAAGCCGACCGGCAGGCAGAAGAGATGGCCGCCATCATCGAGAAAGCCGGCCCCTCGCTTCTGACCGTGTTCGATGAACGCGCGCCGTCGCTGGAAAGCGAAGCCTTTGCCACCAAAATCGCCACCTTGCGGGATGCGGGGACCGCCCGTCTAGCCTTTGTCATCGGTGGGCCGGACGGCCTCGATCCGGCTTTGCGGCGGCAGGCGGGCTGGTCGATCTCATTCGGACGCCTGACCATTCCGCACCAGTTAGTCCGCATTTTGGCGGTGGAGCAAATCTATCGGGCGATGACGATCCTCTCCAGACACCCGTATCATCGCGCCGGGCAGGAAAGCGCGTGAGTCGATGACGGATAGGAGTTCAAGCAATGACCGATGGCGCGGACGGCCCACCGCCCGTCTCGGCATGGTTGCGCTCTGCGTCGCCTTATGTGTCACCGCTGCTCCGGCCCAGCAACAGCCCGCACCTGCGGGAAGCGACGAAAACAATGCCGAAAGAGCGAAGCGCGAGAAGGAATTGCAGGCGGTCAAGGACGCCATGGCGCAGGGTGAGGAAAACCGCAAGCGTCTGGAGGCAGAGGCTGCAGCGATCCGTGGCGATCGCGCCAAGCTCAACACCAGCCTGATCGAGACCGCCGCGCGAATCAAGGCCAACGAGACCAGGGTCCGCGACCTCGAAACCCGTCTCGATACGCTCGTCTCAAGTGAAACGGCGATCCGCGCCTCCCTCGACAAGCGGCGCGATATCATCGCCGAAGTGCTGGCGGCATTGCAGCGTATGGGTCGCCGTCCACCGCCTGCGGTGCTGGTGCAGCCCGAGGACATGCTCGCGGCTGTGCGCACCTCCATCCTCCTCGGTGCAGTGCTGCCGGAGCTGAGAGAGGAAGCGGAGGCACTCGCAGGCGATCTCGCTGAACTGGTGCGCCTGAAGAATGCCATCGTCGCCGACCGCAAGACCCTGCAAACCGAGATGGCCACCCTGCAACAGGAGCAGCAGCGGCTCAACGCCCTGATGGAAACGCGGCAAAGCCGCCTGACCCAAACGGAAGAACAGCTCGGCGGCGAGAACCAGCGGATGGCCGACCTTGCCGAGCGGGTGCAAACCCTTCAGGAACTGATCAATGGCCTGGAAACAGGCATATCCGGTAGCCGTCACGCAGCGGAAGAGGCCCGTCGCGCCACCGAAGCGCAACGCCGCAACGGTGGCGTTTCCGGGCAACTCGCCTTCTCCGACCCGGCTCGTCTGGGACCGAAAATCGCCTTCGCCAACACCAAAGGCCTGTTGCCGATGCCTGCGAACGGACGGCAGATCAGCAGGTTCGGCGATCCGGATGCGTTCGGTAGCGTAGCACACGGCCTGTCTATCGCCACCCGGCCAAAGGCCGTCGTCGTCTCTCCCGCCGACGGCTGGGTCGCCTTCGCCGGCCCGTTCCGTTCGTTCGGACGCCTCCTCATCATCAATGCCGGAGATGGGTACTATCTTATCTTTGCCGGAATGGACCAGATCAATGTCGAAGTCGGCCAGTTCGTGCTTGCGGGTGAGCCTGTAGCCATTATGGGTGAGAAGGCAACCTCGCCCTTGACGTCCGGAACAGTGGAAACTACCGATCCCGTGCTTTATATTGAATTCAAGAAAGACGGCGGATCAATTGACCCCTCCCCGTGGTGGGCAAAGATTCAGACGTAATAGTGAGCTGTTTCCCCGGAATATGGGTTGCAGGAAACTCGGGTTCCTTTATTTTACCGCATTGTTTACGCTTAACCTGTATCCGGGTTTGAAGCGAAAAGTGCACTGGAAGGTTTCTGGCTTATGCGTAAAATTTCCCTCCTGGCTCTGGGAATGGCACTTGGTGTTGCCGGAACGACCTTGGCAACGAAAACCGATCTCGTGACCTTTGGCCCGGCAACAGCCGCGCCCGCCGACACATACCGCAACCTGCGGTTGTTCGGCGACGTGTTCGAGAAAATCCGCACCGATTACGTGGAAAAGCCGGACGAAACGAAGCTGATTGAAGCCGCCGTCAATGGAATGCTGACCTCGCTCGATCCGCATTCCAGCTATATGGACGCCAAAAGCTTTGGCGACATGCAGGTGCAGACACGCGGCGAATTCGGCGGTCTCGGCCTCGAAGTGACGATGGAGGATGGTCTCGTCAAGATAGTGACGCCCATAGATGATACCCCTGCCGCCCGCGCAGGAATGATGTCGAACGATCTCATCATCCAGATCGACGACGAGCAGGTGATGGGCATGACCCTCAACCAAGCGGTCGAGAAAATGCGCGGCCCGGTCAATTCCAAGGTCAAGCTCAAGGTAGTCCGCAAAGGCACGAAGGAACCGCTCAACATCACACTGACACGTGAAACGATTCGCATTCGCCCGGTCAAGGCCAAGGCCGAAGGCGATGTCGCCTATCTGCGCGTCACCCAGTTCAACGAGCAGACATTCGAAAACCTGCGTACCTCCATCGATAAGCTGACGACGGAAATCGGCAGTGACAAGGTTTCCGGCTTCATCCTGGACCTGCGCAATAATCCGGGAGGTCTGCTCGACCAGGCGATCCTGGTGTCGGACACATTCCTCGACAAGGGAGAAATCGTCTCGACCCGTGGACGCGACCCGGAGGAAACCCAGCGTTTCAATGCTAAGCCGGGCGACCTCACCAAGGGCAAGCCGGTCGTCGTGCTGATTAACGGCGGTTCGGCATCAGCATCGGAAATCGTCGCCGGTGCGTTGCAGGATCACAAGCGTGCCACGGTGATGGGCACACGCTCGTTCGGCAAGGGATCCGTCCAGACCATCATCCCGCTTCAGGGTAACGGCGCGGTGCGGCTGACGACGGCGCGCTATTACACGCCATCGGGCCGCTCGATCCAGGCCAAGGGCATCGACCCGACCTACGAAGTCCTGCAAAACGTGCCGGACGAGTGGAAGGGGCGCGACGAGGTCAAGGGCGAATCGTCCCTGCGTGGACACCTCCAGAACGGTGAAGAAAAGGATGAAAAGGGCGGTTCTTCCGCTTATGTCCCGACCGATTCGACCAAGGATGCCCAACTCATCGCTGCGATCGATTTCCTGCACGGCAAGAAACCCACACCCGTGGCAAAGGTCGAGAAGCCGGAGGAGAAACCCGCACAGGCAACGGATACTCCCGCCGACAAGCCGCAACCGCCCACTGAGACGAAATAAGGCGCAGAATCAACCAACGGCAGTGGTCGCTCTTTCAACGACCACCGCCGTGACATACCGCCGAAAAGGCGGGAGATTTGAATAGATGACGGCTTGGCCGAGGGGAATGGTTCACTACGATGGGCAAAGGTTCGAACAAGCCCGGCTTTGACCGCCTCCCCTATCGCTCCTGCGTCGGCATCATGCTCATGAACCGGGACGGTCTGGTATTTGTCGGACGGCGCGGGCCGGAGGCGGGCGAGGAGCATGTTGGCCATGGCTATGCCTGGCAAATGCCGCAGGGAGGCATCGACGCCGGGGAAGCCCCTTACGATGCCGCATTGCGCGAACTCTACGAGGAAACCAACGTCCGCTCCGTCAGCCTGTTGGCGGAAGCACCCGACTGGTACACCTACGATCTGCCGCCCATCGTTGCCGGACGTGCCTGGCGCGGACGGTTCCGCGGCCAGCGTCAGCGCTGGTTCGCCTTCCGTTTCGAGGGCGATGAATCGGAGATCGACCCCGTCCGTCCCGGTGGTGGTATTTACAAATCCGAATTCGAGGAATGGCGCTGGGAACGCATGGAACGTCTGCCGGAACTTATCATTCCCTTCAAACGCGATGTTTATGAAAAGGTCGTCACGGTTTTTGGGCACCTGGTGCCATAGGCGATAAAGAGTTGACAATCTGACATCCGGTATTCGCCCCGGCGGATTTTACTCGCGTTTTACCGCACCCCGATTCGTTTGATTTCCCATTCCAGATCGATGCCGGAATGCTCCAGTACGCGGCGGCGCACCATTTCGCCTAAATCCTCGATTTCGGCGGCGCTGGCCTCGCCCTGATTGATTAGAAAATTGCAATGCATCTCAGAAACGACGGCATCGCCGACGCGCATGCCCCGGCAACCGGCGGCCTCAATCAACTCCCAGGCTTTATAGCCTGGAGGATTCTTGAATGTCGATCCGCCCGTGCGCGCATTCACAGGCTGCGTGCTGATCCGTTTTTCGGTGATCGCATTCATTTCCGCCAGTATCTCCGATGTATTGCCAGGGCGTCCGGCAAACACCGCCTGCGTGAAAATCAATGTTTCCGGCGCACCGCAATAACGATAGGCGTATTTCATATCCGCCGGGCCGAGGACGACGATCTCGCCCGAATAGGTCACGGCCCGAGCGGAAACGAATATGTCGCGGATCTCGCCGCCATATGCTCCCACATTCATCCGCAAAGCACCCCCGATAGAACCGGGAATGCCGCGCAAAAAACTCAAGCCTGCCACACCCGCCTCCGCCGCCGTGCGGGCGACCTTGACGTCTGGTGCTGCCGTTCCCGCCGTCACCCGGTAATCCGTCCCGACGCTGACATCGGCGAACGCCTTGCCGAGGCGGATGGCGACCCCAGGCAGCCCGCCGTCGCGCACGAGCAGATTGGAGCCGAGACCAACGACGAAGAAAGGCAGATCCGGCGGAATCTCCTTCAGAAAGAGCGCGAGATCCTCCTCGTCCGCCGGCGTGTACATCATCTGCGCCGGCCCGCCAGTACGAAACCACGATACCGATTTCAAAGGCGCATTGGGTTCGAGCGCTCCACGCAATTGCGGAATCCGCGCTTTCAATTCAGCGGTCAGATCGGAGAAGGTCATGATGGAGGACTCGTCAACTGTCGAAGGGTTTTCGCTCACTGGATCAGGGCGTATTCAAGCGGAAGCCGATTAAATGCGCCAAACATCAAGAAAGCAAAGAAAAAAGAATGAAAGGCAGTTCCTATCAAACACCTTTCGTGTTCCCATGGAACCGTATCTTGTTCGAAAACTCTTATTTTATAATGCGTTAACTGGATTTCGTTTGAACACGTTGCTTCGATAAATCGCCCTGCGCGGTAGAAACGGAGCGCCGTGTCCGGCGCTCCGTTCATGCTCCGTAAAGCACGGAACCATTGCTTCAAGGCGCGCCTTTATGCGACCGCCTTCTCGTAACCCAGACGGCGGCTCAAATCGTGCATCAACTTCTCGGCAGCCTCGGTGATATTGGTTCCGGGCGGGAAGATCGCCGCCGCACCAGCCTTGTAGAGGGCATCGAAATCCGCCGGGGGAATAACGCCGCCGACGACGATCATGATGTCACCACGCCCTTGCGCCTCAAGCTGCGCCTTCAGCTCCGGCACCAGCGTCAGATGACCGGCAGCGAGCGACGACACGCCGATGATATGCACATCGTTTTCGACCGCTTGTCGTGCAGCCTCTTCTGGCGTGGCAAACAGCGGTCCGATATCGACGTCGAAGCCGAGATCGGCAAAGGCAGAAGCGATGATCTTCTGCCCGCGATCATGCCCATCCTGCCCCATTTTGGCGACGAGAATGCGCGGACGGCGACCATCCTCGCCCTCGAACTTGTCGACGAGACGGCGCACCCGCTCCAGCGTATCGGACATGGCTCCGGCCTCCTTCCTGTAAACGCCGGACACCGCCCGGATTTCGGCGCGATGGCGACCCCAGACCTTCTCCAGCGCCAGCGAAATCTCACCGACCGTCGCCTTGGCGCGGGCAGCAATTACCGCCTTCTCCAGAAGATTGCCTTCACCGGTCTTGGCACAGTCGCTGATCGCTTCGAGTGCGTGCTGCACATCTGCCTCGTTGCGCTCTTTCTTCAGGCGGTTGAGCTTATCGATCTGCTTCGCGCGCACACTGGCGTTGTCAACCTTGAGAATATCGATCGGCTTGTCGTCGCTGGTACGCAGGCAATTCACGCCGATGATCTTCTGTACGCCGGAATCGATCCGTGCCTGTGTCTTGGCAGCGGCTTCCTCAATGCGCAACTTCGGAATACCGGCCTCGATAGCCTTGGCCATGCCGCCGAGTCCTTCCACTTCTCGGATATGCTCCCAAGCACGTTGCGCCAGATCCTGCGTCAGACGCTCGACATAGAAGCTGCCGCCCCACGGGTCGATAATCCGCGACGTGCCACTTTCCAGTTGCAGGAACAACTGCGTGTTGCGGGCGATACGGGCCGAGAAATCGGTTGGCAGCGCGATAGCCTCATCCAGCGCATTGGTGTGCAGAGACTGGGTATGCCCCTGCGTCGCCGCCATCGCTTCGATACAGGTGCGGCCAACATTGTTGAACACATCCTGCGCGGTAAGCGACCAGCCGGAAGTCTGCGTATGGGTGCGCAGCGGCAGGGATTTGTCGCTCTTCGGGTTGAAACCCTTGACGAGCTTCGCCCACAACAGGCGCGCCGCCCGCATCTTGGCGACTTCCATGAAGAAGTTCATGCCCGCTGCCCAGAAAAACGACAGACGCGGCGCGAACTGATCGACGCTCAGGCCCGCGGCGACACCGGCGCGGATGTATTCGACACCGTCGGCAAGCGTATAGGCAAGCTCGAGATCCTGCGTCGCCCCGGCTTCCTGCATGTGATAGCCGGAGATCGAGATCGAGTTGAACTTCGGCATATGCGTCGAAGTGTAAGCGAAGATATCTGAGATGATCCGCATCGACCCCGTGGGCGGATAGATATAGGTGTTCCGCACCATGAACTCTTTCAGAATGTCGTTCTGGATCGTGCCCGAGAGCTTCTCGGTCGGCACACCCTGCTCTTCCGCCGCGACGATATAAAGCGCCATGATCGGCAGAACCGCGCCGTTCATGGTCATCGATACGCTCATCTGATCGAGCGGGATGCCATCGAATAGGGTGCGCATATCATAGATCGAATCGATAGCTACACCCGCCATGCCGACATCGCCCGACACGCGTGGATGATCGGAATCATACCCACGATGAGTGGCGAGATCGAACGCCACCGACAGGCCTTTCTGCCCGGCAGCGAGATTGCGCCGGTAAAAGGCATTGGAATCCTCGGCGGTTGAGAACCCGGCATACTGACGGATGGTCCATGGACGGGTCACGTACATGGTCGGATACGGCCCGCGCCCGTAAGGCGGCAAGCCGGGGAAGCGGTCGAGCGTGTCGAGACCAGCGACATCCATCGGTCCGTAGCTGCCTTTGACAGGGATGCCTTCCGGTGTCATCCAGACCTCGCTTCCAGCATTCGCTCCGGCACGCGGGGCCTTGTCGTCATCGAGCGCCAGGGTGGAGAAATCCGGGAATTTTGTGTTGGTGCTCACGGGTGTTCTCCTCACGAAAGAGCCGACTGAAGCGCCTGATCGAGAACGGTCAGGGCATCGCAACCGATAAAGATGAACGTTTTAACACCGGCCTGTTGCAGCATCGGCGCAAGATCGCCACCCTTTCCGGCAAAATAGATATGTTCGCAACCGGCAGCCTGCAACGCCGTTACGGCCTCAAGCGCCTTTTCCTCATACACTTCGTCGGAGGAGCACAGACAGGCGATTTTCGCACCGGATTGGACGTAAGCCTTGGCCGCAGCCGCCCCATCGGCAAAACCGTCGTTCGTCAGCGCTTCGACGCCGCCGGCCTCGAAGAAATTCTTGGCGAAGGTCGCACGACCCGTGAAGGCGGCGATCGAACCTATATTGGCAAGGAACACCGCCGGACGACGGCTGTTCTTAGCAAAATAGGTATCGGACTTGCGACGTAGACGCTCATATGGCTCCGACAGGCGGATCGACGGCAGCGCCGTAGCGGTCAGCGCCGGAGACGGCGGCGGCGGCAGGGTCCGGTCGGCGGCATCCGCCTGCTTGAGCACGCTCACCGGCGCTTCATGAATCGCCGGGAATTCGGAGGTGCCGAGCAACGGCTCCTTGCGATAGGCGATAGCCTTGTCGCGTTTGGCGCGCACGGCGGCGATCCGCCCCTGAACCGCGCCCTTGACGAGGCTTTCGACAATACCGCCCTCGCGTTCGATCTCCTTGAACAGATCCCAGGCTTTCTCGGCGAGCGAATCCGTCAGCGCCTCGAAACCGCCCGCCCCGGCTGCCGGGTCGGCGACGCGCCACAGATTGCTCTCGTCGAGCAACAGGAATTGCAGATTGCGGCTGACACGCCGGGCAAACGCGTCCGGCAGGCCAATAGCGGAGGTGAACGGCAGGGCACAGACCGCATCCGCACCACCGAGCGCGGCCGAGAAGGAACTGATCGTTGCGCGCAGAATATTCACCCACGGGTCGGTCCGGCTCATCATCCGCCAAGCTGTTTCAGCATGGAGCCGTAGCGGCTTCGGCACCAGGCCACAGGCCTCCTCGACCCGTGCCCACAGACGCCGTAGCGCCCGGAACTTGGCAATAGTCAGGAACTCGTCAGCATCGGCAACCAGCATAAACGACAAAGCCCGGCGCGCGATTTCCAGCGACAGCCCGCCTTCCTGCATCGCCTTGAGATAAGCGACACCGGTCGACAGCACCACCGCCAGTTCCTGCGCCTCGCTCGCCCCGGCTTCATGCGCATAACGCCCATCAGCAAGGAACAGACGGATATTGCCTTTCTCGTTCGCCATCTTGCGCCAGTCGCCGGCAACGCGCACCACCGTGTCGCGCCAGTGCTTGCTCAGGAAGCCGGTATCGGACAGGACGCCGATCGGATCGACGCCGAGATCGACCGACAGGTCGGCGGCTGCGACACCACGCTTCTCGGCCACCGCAAACAGGCTCGTTGCCGCCGTCAGCACACGATGGCCGCCATCAAGCAGCAGGTGAACCAGTCTGAGATCGATACCAGCTAAAACCTTGTCGAGGTCGCCGATCTCCACAGCAATCCCGAAACCGCGCGCCGAACGGGCGCCATCGAAAATCAGGCTCAGGGAATCTGCGCCGCCTTCGAGATCCTCAAGCGCCTGCGCATTGGCGGCCTGCGGATCGGGATTGTCCACCCGCTGCACAACCCGCCAACGTCCGGCCTGTTCCTTGGCGATCGGTGCGGCGTCGCCCCGACGCTGGTACAACGGTTCGATCCGCAGATCGTCGTAGGTCTTCGCGACCAGCCGCTTCTCAAAATCCGCGCCCTTCAGCGCCTGTTCGACAGCCGCGACCCAGGCTTCCCGGGTCGCTTTTGGAAAGTCATCTCCAAGGGAGAATACATCGGCCATGGCCGACTTTTTATCGGGGGACACATCGTTCATCGAGCAAGCCTCGCTTCGCCAAACCGGACGAACGGTTTTCCACGCGGCAGGCATTCCCAAGGCCTAGCCACCAGCCCAGAAAGGCAATTTCCGCCTTCCGGACCGCCGCCTACTGGGCGCGACCTCGCGCGCCCCTGAAGGCAGTGCAAACCCGTTCTTTCCTAAAGTTCCGTCTTCCGCGCCCGTCTTGCAACAAAATGAGCGGAGAAGCCAGTTATTTTTGAAGAATTGTCCCGCTGCCGGGCATCTATCGTTGGTCCTATTGTCGCGCCGCAATCACCGGCACGGCCGGAGTTTCACTCATAAGCTTTCATCCTGGTCCGGAACTAGGGCATCGGACCCGCCAGAAGGCCGGATCGCTTATCGACTTCAACCAAACTGCGATAAGCCGGGAATACCGCCAATGATCGCTCCCATGGCTTCCTCACCAACGATCTCGCGCCCGATGGCAAACAATTCTTGCCCCAAAGGCTTCATCTTGTCCATCGGCACGCCAACCGACATCAACTGCTGACCAAGCGCCATCACGCCGCCAAACATCCCCATCAGCCCTCCACTATTGGGGGCCTGTGCCATGATAGTCTCGGCTTCGGGGAAACCATCAATCAATTGCACAGTTTCCGGCGGCCCTTCTTTCTGGAGAAACTTCAGGATCGCACCGACGGCTTTCGTCGCCGTCTCCTCATCGAGACCGGTCGCCTCGACGATCCGCGCCATCAGGTTTTCCATCGCTCCGCCTCCTGGTCAGCCTTCCGGCAAAATGCGCCGCAGTTCTCTTTTGCTCCCGTATAATATGTTGACACGCCTGCAAAGGATATCCCTCATGCGGTGAATATCGTTGCCCTTCCACGAACGGACGGTAAAATCGCAGATGAATCTGTCGGATTGATGGTCAGCCACGCCGACGAAACGAGGATGCCATGACTGCAAGCAAATCAGAGAAACCGACGGCACAAGGCGCGTTATCCTTCGATTCCGCCAGTGAAATTCTGATCGGGAAAAGCGGCAAGGCGGAAACCATCCTGCTGCGCTACGCCAACCGCCACGGCCTCATCACCGGCGCGACCGGTACCGGCAAGACAGTAACATTGCAGGTTCTAGCCGAGGGGTTCTCCAACGCTGGCGTCCCCGTCTTTGCCGCCGACATCAAGGGCGACCTGTCGGGAATAGCCTCCACCGGCGGCGATCAGGCTCCCTTCCTGAAGCGGGCCAAGGAAATCGGTGTCGATCTCGCTCCCGACCGTTTCCCGACCACGTTCTGGGATCTGTTCGGCGAGCAGGGACATCCGGTACGCGCCACTGTCATGGAAATGGGGCCGCTACTGCTTGCCCGGCTGCTCGAACTCAACGATGTGCAGGAAGGCATCCTCAACATCGCCTTCCGCGTCGCCGACGATCACCAGTTACCGGTCGTCGACCTCAAGGATTTGCGGGCACTCCTGAACTTCCTCATCGACAATCAGGACGAGGTAAAAGCCAAATATGGTAACATCACCAAGGATTCCGCCGGCACTATCCAGCGACAGATCCTCGTGCTGGAGAACCAGGGCGGCGAAGCATTCTTCGGCGAACCCGCCCTCGATATCATGGATTTTCTGCGCACCGACCGCGACGGGCGCGGCATGGTCAATATCCTCGCCGCCGACAAGCTGATGACCAAACCGAAGCTCTACGCCTCGTTCCTGCTATGGCTGCTGTCGGAACTGTTCGAACATCTGCCCGAGATCGGCGATGCCGACAAGCCGAAGCTGGTGTTCTTCTTCGATGAAGCGCACCTTTTGTTTACGGATGCGCCCAAAGCTCTGCTCACCTCCATCGAACAGGTGGTGCGTCTCATCCGCTCCAAGGGCGTCGGAGTCTATTTCGTCACCCAGAACCCAGCGGACGTGCCAGAAACCGTTCTGGCGCAACTTGGCAACCGGGTGCAACACGCGCTACGCGCTTACACGCCCCGCGACCAGAAAGCGGTGAAGGCTGCGGCGGAGACATTCCGCCAGAACCCCGCTTTCAACTGCGAAAAGGCGATTACTGAACTCGGCGTCGGCGAAGCACTGGTTTCGACACTGCGTGAAAAGGGTACGCCATCAATGGTTGAACGCACGCTGGTTGCTCCGCCCTCCGGCCATGTCGGCCCGATTACGCCCGAGGAGCGCCGGGCACTGATAACCCTCAGTCCAATCCGGGGACGTTATGAAGAGGCGGTTGATCGGGTTTCGGCTTATGAAATCCTGGCCGGACGGCAGAATATGCCCGAAGCCGAACCATCCGGCGGCGGTTTTTCTGACTGGCTTGGCGGCGTTTTCGGCAGCGGTCAGCCCTCCACTCCATCACAACGACGCGGTACGCAACGCATGACGGTGACGGAAAGCATCATCCGCGCCGCAGGCACACAGGCCGCCCGCACCCTCACCCGCAGCATCCTCGGCGCATTGCTGGGCGGCAGGCGACGCTAGAGCAATGTGCGTTTAAGTGGACACCGGTTAAACGCGAAGAACATTGCGAAATCAAAG
>JAVBRX010000067.1:0-29077 GCA_031547465.1 Microvirga sp.
GTTACCGGCATGGGCGGCATCGGCGGAGCAATATCGGTAAGGGTGCGCGGCGCGGACACACGGCATACGCTGGTGCTGATCGATGGTGTGCGCGTCAACGATCCGGCGCAATCCGACGGCAATTTCGATTTCTCCAGCATCGTTCCGACCGACATCGAACGCATTGAGGTGCTGCGCGGTCCGCAATCGGCGCTTTACGGTTCGGACGCCATCGGCGGCGTCATCAACATCATCACCCGCAAGGGCAGAGGCCCGGCAAAAGCCACGCTCCAGGCAGAAGGCGGCAGCTACGGCACGAAATCCGTCCGCGGTGCAATTTCCGGCAAAAGCGGGGCCTTCTCCTACGATCTATCGGCGAATGGCTTCGGCACGGACGGTTTCTCCCGCTACGGCTACCGTATCCGCCGCATTGAGCGCACACTCACCGCCCCCCTCGAAAAAGACGGAGCAACCGGATTCGGAGCCTCCGCCCGGTTCGGTATCGACCTGTCGAAGCGCACAAAACTCGAATTCGGCGGCTACGCAAGCGGTATCGATTCCGATTATGATGCCGGATGGGGCGAGTTCCCCGATACGCCATCGCGCCAGAAAACACGCCTCATCAACGGCTTTGCACGCCTGAGCGATAAAGCATTCGACGGCAAATGGCGCAACTCCCTGCTGCTGTTCGGTAACACCACGAACCGCACAAACCGCGACATCACCTATTTCGGCTCCATCGACCCGATGTCCACCGACTGGACCAAATACCGCTTCCGGGGCGAGCGGTTCGGACTGGAATATCAGAGCGACCTGCAACTCGGTGCATTCGGACAAATAACGGTCGGCGGCAAATGGGAGCGTGAACGCATCGACAACAGCAGCACTCCGGTGTTGTCGACCTGGGGAATGATGCCGGATTCGACGGAGGCGCAGCAGGATACGCGCTCCCTGTTCGCCGTCTATCAGATTTCGCCGATGAAAGATCTCAACCTGTCCCTAAGCGGGCGGCTGGACGATGTCGAAGACAGCGATCATTTTGCCACTTGGCGGGCAACTGCCGCCTACAACCTCACCGCGACCAGCACGACCTTTCGCGCCAGCATCGGCACCGGAGCGAAAGCGCCGAGCCTTTATCAACGTTTCGACCCGATCTACGGCACCGATGGACTACAGCCGGAGCATTCGTTCGGTATCGATGCCGGAGCCGACCAAAGCCTGTTCGACGGCAGGTTGATCGTCTCCGCGACGGTGTTCGCCAACCGTTTCAAGGATCTGCTGAATTTCAGCTTTTCACCTGGCGATTGCCCACCCGCCAATCCGATGGGCTGCTTCCTGAACGTCAACCGGGCGAGAACCAGCGGCCTCGAACTTTCGGCAGATGCCGATCTGATGCCGGGCCGGCTCAGGGCGAAAGCCGCTTATACATTCATGCGCTCGGAAAACGAAATAACGGGGCTGCGTTTGGCGCGGCGTCCGGAGCATGAAGGCCGTATGAGCCTCGTCTTCACACCGATGGAGAGACTGACGATAGAACCGTCCGTGGTTCTGGTCGGCGAGCGGTTTTCATCCGACAACGAGCGGGATCGCCTTTCCCCTTACGCCCGGTTCGACATGCGCGTCGATTACGCGCTCAACGCCAACCTGTCGCTCTATGTGCGCGGCGAAAACCTCACCGATGCCCGTTATGAAGAGGTGAAGGATTACGGCACACCGGGCCGCTCGATCTATGGCGGGCTGCGCCTGACCTGGTGAGAACCAGGAACGCCCATCTACGGATTGGGCGTTCCCTTCTCCTGCTCCGCTGGCGGAACCTCGGCAGAGACAATCGTTTCGCCGTTCTGTGGCGGCTCCTCCGCAAGGTGCTCTCCGACATCGTCCGGGACCGGTTCGGCCCGAGGATCCATGGCAGCGGACGACAGGGTCTGCGACATCGGCACGGCGACGAAACCACCAGGAACCGCATGGCGCTCATGCAACGAAATCCGCCAGATGATGAAGCCGGCGCAAGCAAAAGCGACGACTCCCGAATATACGAACAATCCGTTCGCCCCCATCACGGAGCCCATCACCGCCCCGGCGGGGATCGGGCCGATGGCGGAACCGACCGCCCACACCATTAGCAGCCCGGAGACGGTGGGGACCACCTTCTCGGGCGGCACAAGATCGCAGGCATGGGCGACACAGACGGAGTAGATGCACATCGCCGTTCCGCCCCAGGTGATAAAGGCCAGCAGCATGACGAAGGGCGAGGCGTCCATGCGGGCGAGGATCACCACAAGAACACAGGATGCCACCGCTCCAAGGAGCAGCGCGACGATGACGTAACGGCGGTCGAACCTGTCCGACAGCCAGCCAAGCGGCCACTGAAAGATCAGACTTCCTGCCTGTAGCGCGAACAGAAGCCGCGCCGCCCATTCCATGGTCAGACCGATCTGCAAGCCATAAAGCGGGGCCATCGCCACCACGGGACTGTTGATCAGACCGATACAGAACGCGCCCACCACCGCCGACGGAGCGATAGCGAACATGGCTTTCACGTCCAGATGCACCGTGCCGGGGGCACGCGGCTCGTCGGCGCGGGTTGCCGATGTCGGCAACAGCGACAGACTGATGAGGGCACTTGCCACCATGAACAGAAACGGCCCGCTGGCGCTACTTTCGGTAATCGCCAGCGGCGACAGCATCAACGCCACCTTGGTGCAGATGGTATAGATCGACAGCACTCGCCCACGATGGCTCGACGTGACACTGCCGCTGATCCAGCCATCGGCCACCGTGAACATCCCGGCGAGAACCAGCCCGCTCAAACCGCGCAGAACGATCCAGAACGTCGCCGCCTCGGCCTGTGAAAACATCAGTGTCAGGACGGCAACCAGCGCCGCTAGGCTGGCATAGGCGCGTATATGCCCGACATGACGGATAAAAAATGGCGCAGCGACACAACCGATGGCGAACCCAAGCCCATAGGCCGACACCACGCAACTGACGATGAAATCCGATAGCCCCTGCGCGTGCATCCGCATCGGCAACAGACCTTGTAACAGACCGTTCGCTGCCTGAAGCAGCATCGCTGCAGCGGTAATCGCCCAGATGAGAATGATGGAGGCGCGCACGACAACCAGCCGGATTGAGAAGATGCAAGGAACGGAACAACGGAATCAGGACATATGCCGTTCCTACGACCGGGATACCCGCAATTAGTGAAAAAGCCAATGACAAGAACAGTTATCAATCCGGACCGGCAGGTGTGAAACCCCTCGCCGCAGAAAGGCGTTTCTGGTATGAAACTGTGCATCGCCAATCGCTTATTCCGGATTGCCGATGCAGGCTGTCTTCAGCCGCTCCTGCTATGACGATCCGGACATGGTGTTTTGCCATTGTGTCTTTGCGAGAGATGACATGCGCATCGAAAGCGATCCCAAACTCGATTTCAAGGACGTGCTGATCCGCCCCAAGCGCTCCACGTTACCGTCCCGCTCCAAAGTCGACATCCATCGTTCGTTCCGCACCATCCATGCGGGCGTGCAATGGAACGGATTCCCCCTGATCGCCGCCAATATGGACGTTACCGGCACCATGGCTGTAGCCAGAGCGCTGGTGCGTTTCGACGCCATGGTGGCACTACATAAACATTATCCGGCAGAAGCGCTGATCGAGTTCTTCCGTTCTCCGGATTCGCGCAACACTTTCTACACATTGGGAACCAACGAAGCCGACTGGGAGAAATTCGCCCATGTCAAATCGAAAACCCCCATCGACAAGATCTGCCTCGATGTCGCCAACGGCTACACAGAGAAATTCGTCGCCATGGTGCGCCGCGCCCGCGACGAAAACTCCAACGCCATCATCATGGCAGGCAACGTCGTCACCGGCGACATGACCGAAGCGCTAGTTCTGGCGGGGGCGGATATCGTCAAGGTCGGCATCGGCCCCGGCTCCGTCTGTACGACGCGCAAGATGACCGGTGTCGGTTATCCGCAGCTTTCGGCGGTAATCGAATGCGCGGATGCGGCGCACGGCCTGAAAGGCCTCGTCTGCGCCGACGGCGGCTGCACTGTGCCGGGCGACATTGCCAAGGCCTTCGGCGGCGGCACGGATTTTGTCATGCTCGGCGGCATGCTGGCTGGACACGACGAATGCGAGGGTGAAATTTGCTACGAGGAAATTGACGGTAAGAAAACACCGAAAACCATGGTGTTCTACGGCATGTCATCGGATACGGCGATGCACAAGTATTCCGGCGGCGTCGCCTCCTACCGCGCCTCCGAGGGTAAAACCGTCGAGGTTCCCTATCGCGGCCCCATCGATGGCACGATGCAGGAAATTGCCGGCGGGGTGCGCTCGATGATGACCTATATCGGCGCAACGACGCTGAAAGAGATCTCCAAACGCACGACTTTCGTGCTGGTCGGAGCGCAACTGAACACGATGTTCGGCGGCTGAGGGCCGGGCGGTTGCCGCTTACGACGCCTTACGGCGCGATGCCGTGCCGGAGGCTATCATCAGTTCCGCCCCGCTTTGTTTGATTGCCTGCCGGGCGTTTTCCGGCAGATTGTCGTCGGTGACAATAAAATCGAGTTCAGCAATCGCAACGGCGTTGAACGTTCCAACCTTGCCGTATTTGCTCGAATCGCAAATCAGCACCCGTTTCGCGGATGCAGCGACCGCAGCCTTCTTGACCGACACCTTCGCTTCGGTCGGTGTCGAAATCCACACGGCATTCCAGGACGATGCCGACAGAAAGGCAATGTCGATATTGAGACTCCGCAAAAACTGAGTTGTCGCATCACCGATGCAAGAGCGATTTTCCCGCAGCACCTGCCCACCGGTATGGTACAGGCGGCAATCGGAGCGTTGAACCAGAAGATCGACCACCGCCAGATCATTGCTGATTACGACGAGATCCTGCACATGCGCGATGCGCTCAGCCAGTTCGAGGGAGGTCGTTCCGGCGTCGATATAAATCGTGCTTCCCGGGACAACCAGTTCCGCCGCCAGTTCGGCGATCGCTTCCTTCTCCGCATGCTGAAGCGAGCGTTTGACGAGATGCGACGGTTCAGAGGTAATTTTCTGCGCAAGCGTTACCCCGCCCGAAACCGACAGCACCCGCCCTTCGCGCTCCAGCGCCTGAATATCGCGCCGCACGGTCATGTGAGAAACCCTGAGCCACGACATCAGTTCATTGATGCTCAGCACACCGCGCTCGGCAAGAGCGGACAGAATCACTTGATGACGTTTTGCCGGGATCAAAGCCTGCCTTCCCTTTCGAAGCGTTAACTCCCATATGCCGCCAGCCAGCCCAAACCGTCCGGCGTTCTTGTTCTCGGGTTGTATTCGCACCCGATCCAATCGTTATATCTTATTTGGTCAAGCACACGAAAGATGTGCGGGTAAAAGACCTCACCCGTATCCGGTTCGTTCCGGTTCGGCACGGAGGCGATCTGAACATGGCCGATGAGATCTCCAAGTCCCGTAATTGTCATCGACAAATCGCCATCCGTAATTTGCGCATGATAGACATCGAATTGCAACCGGGCATTGGCCCGTCCGATAGCCCGTACCAGATCCGCCGTCTCGTGCTGGCTGGTAAGGAAATAACCTGGCATATTGCGTGGGTTGAGCGATTCGCACAGCAGCGAAAATCCATGTTCCGCCAGACGATCGGCGGCAAAGCGCATGTTGTCGAGCCAAAGCGGCGTCAGGTCGGCTTTCACCCGGCCCGCAGGAATGGTGCCGGACATAACGTGTAGTTTTCTGCCGCCCAGGGCTTTCAGATACCGGATGGCCGTATCGATCCCGGCACGGAATTCGTCTTCCCGCCCCGGCAATGCAGCCAACCCCCGTTCGCCTGCCTGCCAATCGCCCGCGGGCGCATTGATGAGCGCCAGTTCGAGGGAATGAAGCTTGAGCAGGCGCGCCAGTTCGGCCTCCGGATATTCATACGGAAACAGAAATTCGACAGCGCGGAACCCTGCTTTCGCCGCCGCTTCGAACCGGTCGAGAAACGGCACTTCGGTGAACAGCATCGTCAGATTGGCAGCAAATTTCGGCATGATATTCACCCACGCAGTTCGGCGACCTGTTCCTCAGTCAGATAGCGTACAGACGACTGGCCAAGGATGAAGATCAATTTTGCGGTTTCCTCAAGCTCTTCCATAGCATCCGAAGCCTCGAACAGCGACTGGCCGATGACGACCGGGCCATGATTGGCGAGGAGCCAGGCATCCGTATCGCCCGCCAACTTCGAGAGCGCCTCGGCGATGAGCGGACTTCCCGGGCGGTAATAGGGGATGAGCGGCATTCGACCGATCCGCATCACGTAATAGGGCGTGAACGGCTTGATGACATCATTCGGGTCGATATCGGCACGACAGGACAGCGCTGTCAGATAAGTCGAGTGCAGATGCACAACCGCATTGCAATCCGGACGGCGGCGATAAAGTTCGAGATGAAAGAGAATTTCCTTCGACATCGGCGCACCGCCGACCTGCTTGCCTTCTGCCGTCACCTTAGCCAATGTATCGGCATCGAGCCGCCCGAGGCAGGAATTGGTTGGCGTTGCGAGAATGTGCCCATCCGGCAGCCGTACAGAAAGATTGCCGGCACCCCCGACGCAATAGCCCCGAGCATAAAACGCGGCCCCCACAGAAACCATGTCCCGGCGTAGTTGCGCTTCCATCGTCATGACCATCAAAAAAAGCTCTGTGCTTTGAAAAAAAACCGTTCGTCGCCGAAATTCCCCGACTTGAGAGCCAGGGAAACCGGCGCATCGACCGCCCGTACCCAGGGCACCCCGGGCGCAATCTGCGGACCGATATGGAAAGCCGTGACCCCGAGGCTCTGAACGACAGCCCCAGACGTCTCGCCACCGGCAACAATGAAGTGATCGAACCCGCGCTGCGCCAAACGGGAGGCGATGTCCGAGAAGAAGACCTCGACAGAGTGGCTCGCCTTCTCGGCTCCATAGGTCCGTTGCGCAACGGCCAGCCCTTCCGGATCGGTCGTGGCGTAAATGAGGGGAGCAAGCGACACCTGCTGTTCCGCTACCCATTGCGCCACATTGTCCGCATAACCTGACGGATCGGCAACGCAACGCTCGAGATCGACCGAAAAGGAAGGGGCTTCCTTCAGATAGGCCGCCACCTGGGCGTTGGTCATCGTCGAGCAGGAACCGGAAAGGATCACCGCCCGGCCACCGCCAGGCGGTGCCCCAAGTCTGGTAGCTTCCGTATGCTCGTGTCCGCCTGCCGCTGCTATTGCGCGAGCGATGCCCGCACCGAGGCCGGAGCCACCCGTAACAAAAGGCATATCCGCGACCACTTGACCGAGAATCGTCAGGTGCCTGTCGTTCAACGCATCCAGAACGGCATAGCGCACTTTACCGGCCTGGAAGGCGGCCAGGGATTCACGCACGGCCACCGCCCCCTGATCGATTATGACAGACGAAACATTTCCGGCCTTGCCGGAAGCCTGCGCTTCCATCAGACGCATCAGGCTGGCATCCAGCATCGGCGTGATCGGATGATGGCGCATACCGGACTCATTCAGGGGAACGCCGTTGACGAACAGATAGCCGCAATAGACCGTGCGCCCGTTCACCGGCAGCGCCGGGCAGATGACCGTGAAGGTTTCGCCAAGTTCTCCGAGCAACGCATCGGTAACCGGGCCGATATTGCCCCTGGCCGTCGAATCGAATGTCGAGCAATATTTGAAGAAGAAACGCTTGCAGCCTTGAGCCTTCAACCAGCGCAACGCAGCGAGCGATTGCCTGACCGCCTCCTCGTGCGGATTGGAGCGGCTCTTCAGACTGACGACGGCGGCATCCGCATGGGTTTTAAACGCACCTTGCGGAACGCCGTTCAACTGAATCGTCGCCAGCCCTTCAGCAACAAGAAAACCGGCAATGTCGGTACCGCCCGTAAAATCGTCGGCAATGACACCCAGTTGCATGTTTGTCTCCTTAAAATCCGGACACCGGCGTTCCACCGCTGCCAAGCTGCCCATTCGGCAACTTCGCGCATTTTATCATTGTCCTGGACACGACAAAGATCAATATCAAAAATTCACAATTTCACATAATAAAACATTTTTTACTTTTATATACCAGAAAGCCATGTTAGCTTTTGTCGATACGGATCCAGGTTTGTCAGGATCGTTCGGAGAGGAGCAGCACAATGCTGAAAATATCCAGGCGCACGCTGATCAAAACAGCGCTTCCCGCGGCTGCGGCGTTCGGGGCATTCCCCCATATCGCCCGGGCGCAGAATGCCGCAACGACATTCAAGTACGGCAATAATCTGCCGTTGAGCCATCCCCTGAACGTCCGCGCCCATGAAGTCGCCACCCGCATCAAGGAAGAATCCAAGGGCCGCCTCGTAATTGACATTTTCCCAAACAACCAGCTCGGCGGCGATACCGACATGATGGCGCAGGTGCGCCGCGGCGGCATCGACATCTTCACGCCATCCGCCCTGGTCATGTCGACACTGGTACCGGTTGCGGCGATCAATGCCGTCGGCTTTGCTTTCGCCGATTACGATCAGGTCTGGAAGGCCATGGACGGCAAGCTCGGCTCCTTCGTGCGCAAGTCGGTCGAAGGCGTCGGCCTCTATGCCATGGACAATATGTGGGATAACGGCTTCCGGCAAGTCACGAATAACAACAAGCCGATCGAGAAGCCCGCCGACCTCGAAGGACTGAAGATCCGCGTTCCGGTCAGCCCGATAATCGTCGACATGTTCAAGGCGATGGGCGCTGCCCCGGTCGGAATGCAGTATTCGGAAGTTTACTCCTCGCTGCAAACCAAGGTAATCGACGCGCAGGAAAACCCGCTTGTCATCATCCAGACCGGCAAGATTTTTGAAGTCCAGAAATACTGCTCGCTGACCAATCACATCTGGGACGGCTACTGGTTTATCGTCAACGGCAACTCCTGGAAGAACCTTGCACCGGATCTGAAGGAGATCATGACCGAAGCGTTCAAGGAAGGTGCGAAGAACCAACGCGCCGACATCAAGAAAATGAACGAGACGGTGATGGAAGAGTTGAAAAAGCTCGGCCTCGCATTCAACCAGCCCCAACCGGACGAGTTCCGCGCTAAATTAAAGGAAACAGGCTTCTACGGCGTCTGGCACAAGAAGTTCGGCGACGAGGCCTGGGGCCTGCTCGAAGAAGCGGTTGGCAAACTTTCTTAACATTTTCAAACAGGCGCCCCGACAATCCATTGCCGGGGCGCTCTCGTATCGGTGGCGATGCGGCTCATGAAATGTAATTTCTCAATTGAGGCAGGGGCGATGCAGACATCTTCTCAAACGATGCCCGGCACTGGCACGACGGCTCCATCCGGAATGCTGGTAACCATTGACCGCTTCCTTGGGCGAGGCGTCGAGGTCATCGCGGCAATTTTGGTTCTCATGGAGATCATCGTTCTCTTCACCGGCGTCGTCGCCAGAAGAATCTTTCACTCGCCCCTGGTCTGGTCCGATGAAGTGGCGACCATCGGTTTCCTGTGGCTGACCATGCTCGGTTCTGTGATCGCACTACGACGGGGCCAGCACATGCGTATGACGGCTCTTGTATCCCATCTGAGCAACGAGAAACGGGCTTTCGTCGAAGCCTTGGCGATGGGCGTTTCCCTGGCATTCCTGCTGCTCATCATGGTCCCGGCCTGGGAATACGCCCTCGAAGAAGTCATCGTGCTGTTACCTGCCCTCGAAATCAGCAAGTTCTGGATGGCGGTCTCCATTCCTTTGGGCATCTCGTTGATGCTGGTGATGGCGTTACTGCGCCTGGCCCTGATCGCACCGCGCACCAAGGCGACATTCTTCGGGCTGCTCATCATCGCCATCGCTGTAGGGGTGTTCTCGATTTCGGGGCCGGCGTTGGCTCCGCTTGGCAAGCTGAACCTGATCATCTTCTTCGTCATCATCGTTGCTTGCGGCGTGTTCTCGGGCGTACCAATTGCCTTCTCGTTCGCGCTCGCAACCTTCGGTTACATGGCGTTGACCACCAATACGCCAATGACCGTCATGGTCGGACGCATAGAAGAAGGCATGTCGCACATGATGCTGCTGGCAGTGCCGCTCTTCGTGTTCCTCGGCATGCTGATCGAGATGACCGGCATGGCCAAGGCGATGGTGCAGTTCCTTGGCAGCCTGCTCGGCCATGTGCGCGGCGGCCTGTCCTATGTGCTGATCGGCGCGATGTATCTGGTCTCCGGTATTTCCGGCTCGAAAACCGCCGATCAGGCCGCCGTCGCTCCAGTCCTGTTTCCGGAAATGCTGGCGCGCGGCGCCAAGCGTGGCGATCTCGTGGCGCTTCTGTCGGTAACAGGCGCGCAAACCGAGACTATCCCCCCGAGCATCGTTCTCATCACTATCGGCTCCGTGTGCGGCGTATCGATTGCAGCCCTGTTCACTGGCGGGCTTATCCCCGGAGCCGTTCTCGGCATCGCCCTGTGCTTCGTCGTCTGGTGGCGCAACCGTAACGAAGATCTGTCGAGCGTGAAACGCAGCAGTTGGAGTGAAAAAGGCTGGCTGTTCCTGATCGCACTTCCGGCATTGATCCTGCCCTTCATCATCCGCTTCGCCGTTATTGACGGCATCGCCACGGCGACCGAGGTTTCAACTCTGGGCGTCGCCTACTCAATCCCGATCGGCCTGTTAATCTATCGCAAGTTCGACTGGAAACGGGCCTGGGAAATGCTGATCGAGACGGCAGCCCTCGCCGGAGCTATTATCTTCATCATCGGCGCGGCCACTTCCATGGCATGGGGGCTGACGCAATCCGGCTTCTCCAAGGATCTGGCGCACATGATGTCGCAGATGGGCGGTCCGGGGGCTTTCATTGCTATCTCCGTCGTCGCCTTCATCATTCTCGGTAGCGTGCTGGAAGGCATCCCGTCGATCGTACTGTTCGGACCGCTGCTGTTCCCCATCGCCCGCGACATCGGCGTGCATGAAGTGCATTACGCGATGGTCGTCATCCTTGCCATGGGCATCGGCCTGTTCGCGCCGCCGTTCGGCGTCGGCTACTACGGCTGCTGTGCCGTCAGCAAGACGGACCCGAACGAAGGCATTCCCTACATCTGGGCTTATCTCGCCGCAGCCATTCTCGGACTGGTGGTGGTCGCCGCCTTCCCATGGCTGTCCATCGGCTTCCTGGCAAAACCCTGACATGCCTGGCACACGATGACGGATTCCGCCATCGCCCGGCAATTTGAAAGAGGGATATTATGACCGATAACATGACCTTCGACATGGCATTCAGAGCCGTCAATGAAGCTCTGGAGCTATCCAAGACCCGTTACGGCGGGCGACCCCTGACGGTTGCCGCGTGCGACAGGCACGGCTTCATGCTGGCCTTCGCGCGGATGGACGGCGCGAAACTCCTGACCATCGAACTCACCATGCGTAAGGCCTACACTGCGGCACAGTTCGGCATCCCAACGGCGAAGTTCTTGGAGCGCCTGCAAAACGAGAATCTAGAGGCAGGCTATTTCGCCGACGCGAAATTCTCACCCATGCCCGGTGGCGTTCCCGTGATGCATAACGGCAAGGTCATCGGCGCAGTCGCCATCGGCGGCATCTCCGTCAAGGAAGATATCGAGGCGGCGGAACTCCTGGCCGAAAGCCTGAAATCCTGATCGTTCAAGGACCTTCCAAGGACTTCATTGACGAGGACATAAAGATGAAAAAAGCGGCGATTTTCCATACCAGCACGGGCACCCTCGCCCTGATGCAGGCGCTGACGAAGGACATCATGCCCGATGTCGAGATCATGCACATCGTTGAGGAATCGATGATCAAGGACGTGATGAAGAACGGCGGCCCGACGCCCGAAATCAACGCCCGCATCGCCGCCTATGTCGAATGCGCCAACCTTGCCGGCTGCCGCATTTTCATGACCGCCTGCTCCTCTATCGGCGGCAGTGTCGAGCAGTGCCAGTTCGTAAGCAAGATCCCGGTGATGCGCATCGATGAGGCGATGACGATGGAAGCCATCGATTCTGCGAAACGGATCGCCGTGTTGGCGACCGTCGAAACCACCCTCAATCCGACCCTCGCCTTCATCCGCCGCAAGGCGGTGGAAAGTGACAAGGCCATCGACATCGAGCCGACACTCATGGCGGAGGCGTTCAAGGCGTTCCTCGCCGGTGAACTCGACACACACGATTCCATCGTTGCCAAAGGCATTGAAGCGGCGCTGCGCAAAAAATGTGACGTCATCGTCCTTGCCCAGGCATCGATGGCCCGCGTCCTCGAAAAAACCGGCCCGCTACCCGTTCCGGTGCTGACATCACCGGAGCGTGGCATCAGGCTGCTGAAGAGCCGGGTCGATCAGTTGAACTGAAAAACCGGTCATGCCGTTCGCCTCTAAAAACAGGCGAGCAGCATTGCTCCCCATTCGTCGGAAGGCTTGCGCCATGAGAAAGATCATCCTGTCCGTCGCCCCTGTCGCCGGTGACTCCACCAGTGCCGACCCGGCGGAAGTTGCCCGCGAGGCGCTCGAATCCCATAAGGCCGGTGCATCGCTGGTTCATCTGCACGTGCGCGAACGTAACGGCAAGTTGACCAGAAACCCCGCCGTCTTCCAGGAAACAATCGAGCGCATCCGTGCCGGTTGCGACATGATCATCCAGGGGTCGACTGGCGGCGTCTCGGATATGACCATCGAAGAACGGTGCGCGCCGCTCGATTGCAAACTGGTGGAGATGTCCTCCCTCAATGCCGGATCGGTCAATCTCGGCGACTTCGTCTACCGCAACCCGTATCCGGAAATAAAATACGTCACCAAACGCTGCGCCGATGCCGGTATTCTGCCCGAGATTGAGGTGTTCGAGCTCGGCATGATCCACAACATGCAGATGATCGCCGAAGAGATGCCCCTGCCGCAGCCCGTTCTGTTCAACATGGTGCTTGGCCATAAAGGCGGCTGCCCGGCAACCCCGAAGACACTTGCCCTGTTCAGCCAGTACATGCCCGCCCATGCGCTTTGGGGCGTAACTCATTTCGGGCGGCGGGACGATTTCTCGATCCTGACGGCAGCGGTCGGCCTCGGTGCCTGCCTCGTCCGCATCGGCTTCGAGGATAGCCGCTATCTCTCACGCAACGAAACCGTCGACAGAAACACCACCCTGGTCGAACGCATGGCAATGATTATCAGGGCCATGGGCCTAGATCTCGCCACCCCGGCGGAAGCCCGGACGATGCTCGGGTTGAAACCGTTGTAAACAATCGAGAGATTGACGCCCTGCGCTCCGGCAGAAATGCCGGGGCTATGGAGCATTTGTGCTGAAACGGCATCCGGTTCAGCGGAACAGGGGTAGGGTGTGTTTTCTGTAAAGCGCACCCAGTTCCAGAAAAACAGGCTATGAAAGGGCAGCCAGCCTCCCTTTCCAGGACAGAACCGCCGACGAATAGCCAACCTATAATCGTTGACTGTAACTTTACTCTCCCAGTACCCGCTCCAGCACATCGAGCCAGTTTCCGTGACACAGCTTCGCCATTGTCACGTCGTCATAGCCATGTCGACGCATGGCAGCGGTAAGGCGGGGGAGACCGGCGGCATCGTCGATGAAGGCCGGAATGGTCGCGCCATCGAAATCCGACCCCAACCCGACATGATCGACACCCAGCACCGCAATCAGGTGGTCGAGGTGGCGCAGCATGTCCTCGACCGGTGTATCGAGATTTTGCTGCCCGTCAGGGCGCAGGAAGCAGGTGGCATAATTGAGGCCGACCATGCCTTTACTGTCACGGATGGCACGCAACTGGTCATCGGTGAGATTGCGCGAGTGTGGGCATACGGCATGGGCATTGGAATGGGTGGCGATGAGCGGCGCATCGCTGATCTCCGCCACATCCCAGAAACCTTTACCGTTGAGATGCGACAGGTCGATCATGATTTTCAACTTGTTGCAGTGTCGCACAAGCCCTTTGCCAAGCTCAGTCAGGCCCGGCCCGGTATCGGGCGTCGCCGGAAACCGGAACGGCACACCGTGGCCAAACAATGTCGGGCGGCTCCAGACCGGACCGATGGAACGCAAACCCGCTGCATGCAGCACATCGAGCATGACGAAATCCGGATCGATCCCCTCCGCCCCTTCGATATGCATCACCATGGCAACCCGGCCTGCCGCCATGGCCGCATCAATCTCGCACCGTGTCCGGCATAACGCAAGGCGTCCTTGCGAATCCCTTTCCAGCCGCAGTAGCAGCGCCGCCATGCGCAGCGTTACATCCTGAGCGTAAGCGAACGGCAGCGGCGGCGGCAACGGTACATCGTATTCCGCCTGCGTCATCCACTTTTCAGCCCCTTGCGGATCTTCGCTCTGCGACGGCACATAGATTGCGAACATTCCACCCGCAAAGCCGCCTTTCCGCATGCGCGGCCAATCGAGATGACCGACATTTTCCCCGGCAAAAAACCGGATCATGGCATCATCGCTCTTCGGGCCATTCACCTGACCGTCCGTCTGCCTGAACAAACGCAGCAGCACATCGTTATGACCATCGAAGACGGGAAAAAGTTTGCGGTCAGTCATTTTGTCTACCATCCTGTGCCGAGGTTTGGTGCCGAACCCTTTGGCCCCGGTATTCAGCAAGACCCGCACCTCAGACTGATGCGGGGGTTCTGAATATCGGCTTAACGGCTTTTTCCGCCTGCATTCAAGGGGAGTCGTTTATGAAATGTCGTATTCCTTTTTGAACTTCCGAAGCAGGACATGGCACATGCACTTCATCCGGTTCTTTTTAGCTCTTCTGTTGCTTTCCGCGCCACTAACCGCCGAGGCGCAGAGGTTCTACGGTAATGACGGTTCTTACAAAGGTCGCAAGGATAATAACGGACGTTTCTACGGCAATGACGGCTCCTATAAGGGACGCACGGATAACGACGGACGTTTTTATGGTAATGACGGCTCTTATAAAGGGCGCACGGATAGCAACGGTTATTTCTATGGCAATGATGGTTCCTACAAAGGGCGCAGAGACAACGACGGACGTTTTTACGGCAGTGATGGCTCCTACAAGGGGCGGATAGATAGCAATGGCTATTTCTATGGTAGCGATGGCTCCTACCAAGGACGCATGGATAAGTGATGCGGTAACCTCGCCTGTTTCAGGCGAGGTTACCGCACAATTCAGAAGTTTGACATGTCACGAAACGCCGGCATTTTCGACGTCGCCCCGCTCACTCAGAGCCCCATCGCTTCCCCGGCAACCTCGTCATGGCGCGTAAAGCCTTGGCTCGCCTCGATCAGGGTGCGGGTATAGGCGTCCGCCGCCTGTCCCGAGCGAAGCGCAGCGGCGGTGGTTTCCTCCACCATCCGGCTCTTGCGCAACACCAGCAACCGATCACACAGATGCGCCACCACGGCGAGGTTGTGGCTGACGAGCACATAGGTCAGCCCGCGGGATTGTCGTACCTCATCAAGCAGGTTCAGAATTTCCGCCTGAACCGAAGCATCTAGGGCCGAGGTCGGTTCATCGAGCAGCAACACTTTCGGGTTGAGGATCAACGCCCGGGCGATGGCGATGCGTTGGCGCTGACCGCCGGAAAGCTGGTGCGGATAACGGAAGCGAAATGACGGCCCGAGGCCGACATCGCGCAATGCCTTGAGAATGCGCGCCTCGACATCGTCGATCCCTTGGATGACGAGCGGCTCCGAGAGCACCTTATCGACCGTATGGCGGGGATGCAGAGAACCATAGGGATCCTGGAACACCATCTGCACGATACGATAGAACGCCTTGTTGCGCGGTTGCGATACCCGCCGACCATTGACCGAAATTATTCCCGCCGTCACCGGGGCCAGACCGCAGATCGCCTTGAGGATCGTCGACTTACCCGAACCGGATTCACCAACTAACCCATACGATTCCCCCTCCTTCACACGCAGCGACACCCCTTCCACGGCATTCATCTGATGATGGCCGGTTCCGTAAGTGACCTGGAGATTGGCGATATCGAGCATGAGAGTAGCCGGAAGCGTGAAGGGTTACAGGAGCCAGGCCGGATCGCGGTCGAGGACCGGAAGCGGGCGCAGATCGTCGGTGAGCGACGGCAGGCAGCGTTGCAGCCCGCGCGTATAGGGGTGTTTGGCTGCGCTCAGCATCTTGGCGTCAATCTCCTCCACCGCTTTGCCGGCATACATGACGATCACCCGGTCACAGAAGGACGACACCAGCGTCAGATCATGCGAGATGAAGATCAACCCCATGCCGCGCTCCGATACCAATGCGTCGAGAATGCGCAGCACATCCATCTGCACGGTAACATCGAGAGCCGAAGTCGGTTCGTCCGCGATCAAGAGGTCGGGGTCGGTGACGAGCATCATGGCGATCATCGCCCGCTGTCCCATGCCACCGGAGACTTCATGCGGATAAAGCGTATAGACGCGCCCGGGATCGTTGATCTGCACCGCTTCCAGCATAGCGAGCGCCTTGTCGCGCCCTTCGGTCTTGCTCGCCTTGCAATGGGCGCGATAGGCCTCGACGATCTGATCGCCGATGGTCATCACCGGGTTAAGCGAGAATTTTGGATCCTGCATCACCATGGCGATGCGCCCGCCGCGCAGCGCCCGCAATTCCTTTTTGGGCAGCGTCAGAAGGTCAATGCCGTCAAAGACGAGCCTGTCCGCCTTCACCTGCCCCGGCGGCGGCGTCAGGCCGAGAATGGCGCGTCCGGTCTGCGATTTACCGGAACCGGATTCGCCGACGATGCCGAGCCGCTCGCGCCCAAGGTGGAATGATACCCCGCGCACTGCTTCCACGAGGCCGGTGGGCAGCGGGTAGCGCACCGAGAGGTTTTCCACTTCAAGGAGAGACTTCTTGTGCTGGTCTGTCATCCCGCCCCCCGTCATTTCGCGGCTTTCGGGTCGAGTACATCGCGCAACCCATCGCCCAGCAGGTTGAAACCGAGGCTGACGATACAGATGGCGAGACCGGGGAAAAGGATGAGCCAGTATTGCTCGCGGATGTTGTCGCGGGCGGAGGCAACCATCGCGCCCCATTCCGGCGAGGGTGGCTGCGCTCCGAGGCCGAGGAAGCCAAGGCCAGCCACCACGATGATGATACTCGCCATATCCAGCGTCACACGCACGATCACAGAGGAGACGCAAAGCGGCGCGATATGGCTGAAGAGGATGCGTAGCGTAGAAGCCCCTTGCAGTTCGACTGCGGAAATATAATCGTTGCCGCGCAATGTCAGGGTTTCCGCCCGTGCCATGCGCGCATAAGCGGGCCAAGCGGTGACAGTGATGGCGAGAATGGCGTTCTCCAGCCCCGGTCCACGCGCACCGACCAGAGCCATAGCCAGGATCAGGCGCGGAAAAGCGAGAAACACATCGGTAATGCGCATCAGCACCATATCGACATAACCACCCAGATAACCGGAAACAGTTCCGACAATCAGCCCCACCGGCATGGCGATGATCGCCACGAGGAAAACCGCGCGCAACGTAATGCGTGAGCCGTAAACCACCCGGGAAAATACATCGCGGCCAAAATTGTCTGTTCCGAACCAATTCATCGCATTCGGTGCCAGATATCGGCTGCCATCCCCATTACCAAGGGTCTCGTTGAGTCCGAAAGGCGCAATGACATCGGCGAAAATGGCAGTGAGAACCAAGGCGAGAATGATGCAAAGCCCCAACATCGCCGAAGGGTTGTGCGAAAAGGCAAGCCAACCGCGATAGAACCGTCCGAGCCGCGCCTGACGGCGCGAAGTCGGCTCCGAGGACATCAGCCACCCGCGCCAACCGTTCCCCGGCGAAGAAATCTTGTCGGATATGGATGTCACCGGAGCGCCTCCCCGCCACCCGGACGTGCGGCGCTATACAAAAGGTTTTTGAAAAAAGAAGGGCGCCGGAGATAACACATAACCATAACTTCAACTCAGCGACGGGTTCGCGGGTCATAGACCCGGTAAAGGAAGTCGGCCATCAGATTGACGAAGAGGAAGATCACGCCAACCAGAAGGGTTCCGCCCATGGCAGCATCGAGATCGGTACGCATCAGCGCTTCGGCCAGATATTTACCGACCCCCGGCCAGTCGAAGACATTCTCCGTCAGCACCGAGCCTTCGAGCATGCCACCATAGGCCAAAGCCACCACAGTGATGAGAGGCACGGCGGCATTGCGCAACGCATGGCGCCAGATGATCCGGCTCTCCGAAAGCCCCTTGACCCGCGCGGTGATGACATATTCCTGCGACAGCTCGTTCAGCATGAAGGAGCGTGTCATGCGGCTGATATAAGCCATGGAGAAGCAGCCGAGCAGGGATGCGGGCAGGATCAGGTGCATGAAGGCATCGCAGAAGGTATCCCATTGTCCCTGAAGGGCGGAATCGAGCAGGAACAGGCCTGTAACCGGTGTGAAGGTGTAAAGGCTTTCGAGACTGAGGCGTCCAAAGGGAGACGGAACCAGCTCAAGCTTGTGATAGAACAGCAGAATCGCCATCAGGCCGAGCCAGAAAACCGGCACCGAATAACCCAGAAGCCCGACGACCCGGGCAATCTGGTCGATCCAGGTGCCTCGTCGCACCGCCGCCAGCACACCGAGCGGAATGCCGAACGAAACCCCGAAGATGATGCCGAGGGTGGCCAGTTCGAAGGTGGCGGGGAATCGCTCCCGAAGCTCCGTCGCCACAGGAACCTTGGTTGTCTTCGAGGTACCGAGGTCGCCATGGGCCAGACGCACGATATAATCTTTGAACTGGATCCGAACGGGCTTATCGAGACCCATTTCAAGGCGGGTGCGTTCATAGACTTCGGGTGTCGTCCTGTCGCCGATCAGCGCGATCACCGGATCGATGGGAACTGCGCGGGCAATGACGAAGGTCGCCAGCAGCAGGCCAAACAGCGTGAAAGCCGCGGTCACGGTCAACGCCAGACAGGATTTGAGAACCGACCGGAGCACGACGAACCGCGCCCCGGATCGAGAGAACGTTCCGGATGTGGAAGCCATCAACTCAGTCTTTTGTGACCTGGTTCACGTAATTGGTATCGGAAGACGGACCGACGATAAAGCCTTTCACGTTCTTGCGCGCCACCCAGGTTTCGATGTCCTGATACATGATGACATAGGGACCCTGCTCCATCACCTTACGCTGCAGATCCTTGTAGATCGCGATGCGCTTGGCGGCATCAGGCTCCAGTACCGCGGCTTCCGTCATGGCGTTGATCTCCGCCGGAACGGCCCAGGCGTTACGCCAGGCAAGCGGCTTCGATTTGGCGTCGTCGGAATTGTCCTTGTTGAGGGCGAACACGCTCGCGTTGGTGTTCGGATCCTGATAATCCGCGCCCCACTGACCGATATAGATATCGTGCTGACGTCCACGATACTTGGTCAAGGTCTGGCGTCCGTCGCCGGGAATGAGTTCCAGCTTGACGCCCGCCTTGGCGAAGCTCAATTGCAAGGACTGGCCGACAGCCATCATGATGGAGGAATTGCGCGTATCCATGGTGACGCTGAAACCGTCCTTCAATCCGGCTTTTTCCAGAAGCGCCTTGGCCTTGTCGGGGTCGAGCTTGAAGGGCGTCGCGTTATCCGCCCCCATCATGCCTTCGGGCAGAAAGGTCTGATGCGTTTTGCCGATGCGCTTGACGATGGTATTGGTCAGCGTGTCGTAATCGACGAGATACTTCAGCGCGTCCTTCACTTCCGGCTTGGCGAGATACTGGTTCTTCTGGTTCAGCCCGAGATAGAATACGGTGGATTTCGGGCCTTCGGTAATGGTGATGTTCGGGTTCTTCTCCAGAGCGGCGATCTGGTCGGCATCGAGCTTGCGGGCAATGTCGATATCGCCCTTCTCCAGCATCAGGCGCTGTTTCGATATCTCCTTAATGTGGAGATAGTACACCTTCTTCATCGGCGCCTTGACCGGGTAATTGTCGTTACGCTCCATGAGGATGGCTTCGTTCGCCTTCCAGGTCATGATCTTGAACGGGCCGGAGCCGGCATAGTTCGTCTTCAGCCAGTTATAGCCATAATCGCCGTCCTTCTCGTTCGCCATCACCAGCTTCTTGTCGACGACGGAGGAGGTAGCGGCGGAGAGGCAGTTGAGCACGAAGGTCGGCGCATAGGCCTTGTCGGTCTCGAAGGTAAGTTCAAACGGCCCGGTCTGCCTGATTCTGTCCTTGAAGTTATCCTTGTTGAGGCCGAGCTGAGTGATGATGAAGGCCGGGGCCTTGTCGAGGGCCACCACACGCTGGAGCGTGAACGCCACGTCCTCCGCCGTCAGCGGGTTGCCGGAGGCGAATTTCTTGCCCTGGCGGATCTTGAAGGTGAACGTCTTGCCGTCGGGGGAGATGGTCCAGGATTCCGCAACTACGCCGTAAAGCTTCGAGGCATCCTTCGGATCGTAGTTGATGAGGCGTTCGTACGAGTTAGACAGAACCTCGGTCGTGGAAATCTCCAGAATCTCGGCGGGATCGAGAGTAATGACATCATCAATCCACCAGCCGACGACGAGCGTATCCTTCGGCGTCTCGGCATAGGCGAGCGAGAGAGACGCAAGCGATATGGCGGTGGCGGCCGCCAGCCGTTTCAAATTTAACATCCGTTTCCCCTTGTATCGTCAACGCTGCCACACCGGAACGCCCCGGCTGTCTCGTGGGCAAAATGCTCCCAGATGCAAGGTTTTAAGGAGCTTCCGCCATAAAGACAAGCCGGATTCGTCGCAGGGATAATCAGATCAAAACAGGGCTGAAACGAAGTGCTATCCGGTTTCTGGCAGGCGCTTGTGGCAAACGGAACCACGCCCACGAAGGATCAAGCCGGAAAAATGCCGCACCTGTGCCGCTGTTTTCGTCGGCAGGCAGCCCCGCATTATTGATGATAAGCCGTCCCATCGGTAATAGGTCGAACATGCAGATTCGGACGCGGCTCTAAAATAGCGTCCACGACTCCAAGGATGACACCCGTGGCGGACAAGAAAACCACTTCCCCTTCCGCATCGAATACCTCACACGGGAGAAAACCCGCTGCCAACGCCATGTGGGGCGGGCGGTTTTCCTCAAGCCCGAGCGCCCTGATGGAAGCGATCAACGTCTCGATCGGCTTCGACCGCCGTCTGGCGGATCAGGATATTCTCGGCTCGCTCGCCCATTCCGACATGCTGTCCGCGCAGGGCATTATCGGTGCCGCCGACCGTGATGCGATCCATCAGGGATTGAAAACCGTCGCCACCGAGATCGAAACGGGCGCATTCGTTTTCTCGAAGGAACTCGAAGACATCCACATGAATGTTGAAGGCCGCCTCAAGACCCTGATCGGCGAGGCGGCAGGGCGTCTGCACACGGCAAGAAGCCGCAACGATCAGGTCGCCGTCGATTTCCGCCTCTGGGTGCGGGAAGCGCATGATCGCACCGAAGCGCAGTTTACTGCCCTGCTCACGGCGCTCATTGATCAGGCCGAACGCCATGCCGATGTCATCATGCCCGGCTTCACCCATTTGCAGAGCGCCCAGCCGGTGACTTTCGGACACCATCTCCTCGCCTATGCCGAAATGTTCGGGCGCGACCGGGGCCGGTTCCGCGATTCCCGCAAACGACTCAATGAATGCCCGCTCGGTGCGTGCGCCCTAGCGGGAACCTCGTTCCCCATCGACCGCCATGAAACGGCGGCGGCGCTCGGCTTCGATGCGCCGACACGCAACTCCCTCGACAGCGTGTCCGACCGCGATTTCGCTCTGGAATTCCTGAGCGCTGCAGCCATCGCCGCCGTACATCTGTCACGGCTGGCGGAGGAGATCGTGCTGTGGATGACGCCGCAATTCGGTTTCATCCGCTTACCGGACCACTGGACCACCGGCTCCAGCATCATGCCGCAGAAGCGCAACCCCGACGCCGCCGAACTGGTGCGCGGCAAGACGGGGCGAATCTTCGGCGCATTGACGAGCCTGCTGACGACGATGAAGGGCCTGCCGCTCGCCTACTCCAAGGACATGCAGGAAGACAAGGAACAGGTATTTGACGCCGCCGATACGCTGGAAATCTGTCTCGCTGCCATGACCGGCATGGTTCAGGATCTGACACCGGTGCGCGAACGGATGCGCGCCTCCGCTTCGGCAGGCTTCGCCACTGCCACCGATCTCGCCGATTGGCTGGTGCGGACGTTCGGCATCCCGTTCCGCGAAGCGCACCACATTACCGGCAGGCTGGTTACGGCGGCGGAAGCGGCTGGCTGCGGGCTGGAGGAATTGCCACTCGACGCCATGCAGACTGTCGACACGCGCATCACGCAAGCGGTTTACGATGTGCTCGGCGTCGAGAAATCGGTTGCCTCGCGCATCAGCTTCGGAGGTACAGCCCCCGCCGAGGTACGCAAACAGGCGGCCCTTTGGCGCAAGATGCTTTGAACCGACAAGATGCTTTGAACCGGCAAGACGCTTTGAACCGGAATGTCTCAAACAGAAAACTGCCCGGACAGGCTGTACTGCGACAGCGAATGATGAATGCAAAAACCTGCATTCCGTAAGGTGATCCAGCTGCTCTCTGGAAGCAAATCCGATTGCAACGGTCTCTAAAGAGCACATTCCCTGATTTTCTGAACCTTTATCCGGAAGTAATCTTGACGTAAGGAGAGTTTGTTGGGATTTTCATTTGGGAGCCTATCCTCTCCCGTACGAATCGAAAGCATTTTCCGCTTGAACAGGCGCGGGCCAAATACGGGAAAATACGACAATAAAAGTTGAGGTGCTTTTTAAATCCGGAACGGCATCCGACGAAATGCGAAGGTTTGGACGACGATGGACGGAGAAACCTCTCGACATAACGATGGAAGCAAACCCGTCCCTTTACCAGGGCAGTCGAGGCTTACCTATCTCAATAAGTCGCATCGCCTGCAAACCCTGTTTTATAGTGCCATCGCCGTTCTAGCGGCACTGATTCCGGTCATTCTGTTCACTGGATACTGGGCAAAGCAGGATCTCGACCACAATCGGGCCGAATTCAATGCTTTCATGCATTCGGAAAACGCCGATCTTGCGCAGCGGATCGACATATTCATCGGCCAACAAATCTCCGCCCTTCAGGCGATTGCTTCGCTGCCATCCCTCGACGAACCGGATCTACAAGTGTTTCACGGTACGGCAACGCGAATGGCGGAGGCGTTGCCGCAATGGGTTGTCGTATCCTTGCTCGACCCGGCAACCGGCAAGCTGATCATCAACACCATGCGCCCGCTCGGCGAGGAACTTCCTCTTTCTACTGCACCTGAGCTCGTGCGCAGGGTTGCACGCGAACAGGTTCCCGGTGTGCAAACGCGCTATCATAATGAAGGCGGCATATATGACAGCCAAGATGCGGTCTTTCTCTACGTGCCGGTCATACGTAACGGCCAGACGCGGGTGATTTTGTCCGCCGGGATACAGACAACAGATATACAGCACATCATCTCCAATCGTCATCCCCTTGGCCTGTCCAATACTGTCATTGATGAGAATGGCCGTATCCTGGGCAGTTCCGACGGTTCCAGACAACCGGTAGGGCGGAAGGCCGAACAACTGCCACGTGTGAAGTATGATAATCTATCTCCTTCCGATGCATCGTACGGTAAAGCGGGCAATTCGACATTCCATGTTTCGTCGTTGACAAGATGGACCATCATAACCACTGCAAGCAGTACCGACCTCCCCGACCGCCCTGTCTGGAGCCTGGTCACCGCCGGAACGCTGAGTTTGACGCTTGCCGGAATTCTAGGGGTCTTTCTACTCTCGAATATCTTGCAGAAACGTCTCGGCGATGAACGTCTCGCCGCTTCGAAAGCACTAAGCGATCTCAACAGCAAGCTGCTTGCCACCACGCGCGAGGCACTTGCCGAACAGAAGAAGGCTGCCTCGGAACGGGAAGTGCTACTGCGTGAAATCTACCATCGGGTCAAAAACAATTTGCAGATCGTGCAAAGCCTCTTGCGCCTTGGCGCGCGCGACCTCACCGTCGACCAGCGCGAGCCGTTCGAGATGGCGGTGCGCCGCATCGGCGCGATGGCACAGATCCACACACTCCTTTACACCTCGCCCGACCTTACCTCCGTCGACTTCAAAGAATATCTGGAGCGCATCCTGAGCGAGATGGCACTCGGTTTCGGCGCCGAATACCGGCACATCTCCACCGATCTCGAAGCACAATCCATGCGAATCCCACTCGATACAGCGATTCCGCTCGCCTTCATCGTCGTCGAGATCGTCACCAATGCCTATAAACACGCATTCCCGGATGGGCGGCGGGGTGAGATTCATGTTCGGGCGACGAGCAACGGCGGTTCCGGCACGCTCGTCATTTCGGACAACGGCGTCGGCTTCCCGGAAACTCCGCCCCGAAAGCGATCTCTGGGCATAAATCTGATCACTAAACTCTCCGGACAGATCGGCGGCGAGCTCACTGCACCGCAGGCAGGCAGTAATGAATACCATCTGGTTTTTCCCCTGAACGGCAGGAAACCGGATACGGCGCCGTCTGTCGACGGGATGCAAGATCCCCCTTGATCGGCACGGCTTCTACCCCCATATCGAGCAAGCACCGGTTGGCTTCCCGGTGCAGGAAGCGCTGCAAAGCGGGCTTCAGTGTTTTAACGAGGCGCCTCTGAACATATTAAGGGCTTCGATCATGTCGCGAACTTCGCCCTTCGGGCATCCCTTGCTTTTGGGTTTCGACGATTTCCAGCAGGCGCTCGACCGGGTCAGCAAAACCGCGAACGACGGCTACCCTCCGTATAACATCGAACGCCTTGCGCCAGGCAGGCAGGAGCCTGAGCGGCTGCGCATCACTCTGGCGGTGGCGGGCTTTACTCGCGAACAGCTCGATGTCACGCACAGCGACAACCAGTTGATCGTACGCGGGCGCCAGACCGACGACAGAGAGCGGCAATTCCTGCATCGCGGCATCGCCACGCGGCAATTTCAGCGTACCTTTTTACTGGCTGACGGTTTGCAGGTACTGAGCGCTGACCTCTCCAACGGTCTCCTCGCCATTGATCTGGTCCGCCCGGAACCGGAAAAAGTCGTGCGCCGCATCGACATCATTGCCAAGGACGACGCCTGATCCTGCTATCCGGATGCTTCGACGGCGGCGATGATCTTCTCCAGATCACTCTCCCGTGACAGACGATGGTCGCCATCATCGATGAAGGTCGCCGCCACCATATCCGCCGGACAGGCTTCGACCAGCGCCATGGCATGTGTCCACGGCACGTCTTCGTCTTTCATGCCATGCAGAATGCGGATCGGACAACCGGCAACGACCGGCGTATCGAGCAGGCAATGTTTTCTCCCATCCTCCATCAACAATCGGGTAATCGGATAGGGGCCGTCGCCGTAACGCGACGGAATCTCAACGCTGCCATCCCTGAACAGCTTTGCCTTATAATCCTCCGGCAATCCCTGCCAGATCAGGCACTCGGTGAAATCGACCGCCGGGGCGATCAGCACCAGGGCAGAGGGAGCAGCCTTCGGCCTCGTTTCGCGCAGCGCCCGTGCTGCCAGCAGCGCCAGCCAGCCGCCCATGGAAGAGCCAACGAAAATGGGCCGTTTCACACCTGCCACGGCGATGATTGCGAGCGCATCCTCCAGCCAGCAGGAGATCCCCGCCTCTTCGAACGCTCCGCCGCTCTCTCCGTGACCGGAGTAATCGAAGCGGATGAACGTCCGGGTTTGCGCCTCGGCCCAGGCATCCAGTGTCTGCGCCTTTACCGAGCGCATGGTCGAACGGAAACCACTAAACCAGACAACCGGCGGCCTGCCATCCGTACCCATGCGATGCATGAACGCCAACCGGCGCGCTGTCTCACCCTGCCCGATGGAAAGAAAACGAACGGGTGGCTGACTTTCGCCGCCGGACTGGACCATCTGTTAACCGCTCCTCAAACTTTCGGGGAGAAAGTCGCCTCAACTGATTCCTTTTTCGAGATAGCACACTGGCACCCCCTTTGGCACGAACCGGCGGACCGGCCTTTCCTCAGACTTCCGTTCATCCCCTTCAGGGCCGGACAATCCTGCAGATCGTTCCCGCGCTTGATGCGGGCGGGGCGGAGCGCACTACCGTCGATGTCGCCCAGAGCCTGACGCAGGTCGGGGCCAGAGCGCTCGTCGCCACGGAAGGAGGACGCCTCGTCGGCGAATTGCAGACCAAGGGCGGCATCTGGACCCCGTTTCCGGCGGCGAGCAAAAACCCCTTGAAAATGCTTGTCAACGTGCGACGTCTCGCCAGAATATGTCATGACGAGCAGGTCGATCTGATCCATGCCCGCTCCCGCGCCCCTGCCTGGGTAGCTCTCGGCGCGGCACGTGCCCTTAATCTGCCGTTCGTCACTACCTATCACGGCAGCTATTCCAGCCATTCGTCGATCAAAACCCTGTACAATTCGGTCATGGCGCGGGGCGATACGGTGATAGCCAATTCCCATTATACCGCCCACCTGATCCGTGAGATGCACCCCAATGTACATGGCGAGCTTCGCGTCATCCATCGCGGCACCGACATGGCGCTTTTCAAGGCCTCGGCGGTCGAGCCGGAGCGCATCGACAGCCTGCGTCGCAGTTGGGGCGTACAGCCGGGCGAGCGGGTGGTGCTGCTGGCTGCGCGGCTCACGGCCTGGAAAGGGCAGAAGGTACTGATCGAAGCAGCCTCCCTCTTGAAGACCCATGGTCTGAAAGGCGTCGTCTTCATACTTGCCGGTGACCCGCAAGGGCGTGACTCTTATGTGAAGGAACTCGACAAACTGATTACGGCGCGCGAACTCGACGGCATCGTCCGTCGTGTCGGCCATTGCACCGACATGCCCGCCGCTTTCCTTGCCGCCTCAGTGGTAACGGTGCCGTCAATCGAGCCGGAAGCCTTTGGGCGTTCGGCGGTGGAGGCGCAGGCGCTTGGCACGCCAGTGATCGTCAGCGATCTCGGCGCGGTTCCGGAAACCGTTCTGGCCCCGCCCGACGTTTTTCCGCACGAGCGCACCGGTTGGCGCGTGCCGCCGAACGATACTACCGCTTTGGCGCAGGCTCTCGGCGAAGCCTTGTCGATGCAGGCGAGCGCCCTGTCCGCCATGGCGACCCGGGCGCGAACGCATGTCGAAACGCAATTTTCCCTCGATATGATGATCGCCCGGACGATTGACGTGTATGCGGATGTGCTGGAACGTCACGTTCCTGTTGGAAACAGTTGACTTCGACGCGATTTCTGCAAAATGTCGTTGCTAACGGAACGCCGGACCGTGAAGCATTTCACGATTCGCGAAGGTTCTTTTATTGTTCAGGTTGACCAAGGAGACAGACCATTCGCCGGCCAATGAGAAGCTTACCGGTTCCGCAGAAGGAGGGACCGCGCGCCAACCGGGACATTCGCGGTGTACGCGAAGTCCAGTTGATCGACCAGGACGGTCAGAACAAGGGGAATATGAGCTTTTTCGACGCGCTCGCCCTTGCCGAAGAAGCCGGTCTCGATCTCGTGGAAATCGCCCCGAATGCGGAGCCGCCCGTCTGCAAGATTCTCGATCACGGCAAGCACCGCTTCAACGAACAAAAGAAAGCCTCGGAAGCGCGTAAAAAGCAGAAAACCGTAGAGATCAAGGAACTGAAACTGCGCCCGGGCATCGACAAACACGATTACGACGTGAAGATGAAGGCCGCGCAGCGCTTTTTCGAGGAAGGCGATAAGGTCAAGGTCACCCTGCGCTTCCGTGGCCGCGAAATGGCCCACCAAGATCTCGGCATGAAACTGCTGCAACGGGTGAAAGAAGAAACCGCCGCTATCGCCAAGGTGGAAAGCGAGCCGATGCTTGAGGGTCGTCAGATGACGATGATTCTGGCACCGAAGTAAGCTGGTTTTCAAATAATTATCGATCAGGCCGCCGCATCTTGTGGCGGCTTTTTTATTCCGTACTAAAATCGAAGGATGCTCCCACTTGACGGGAAGCGCTTGCATCATAATCGTTTGATCGCCCTCACCGGCTTACCTTCCTTCACTTGGATACGCTCCACGGCATCGCGCAAGAGCTCTGTACCGGTGAGCATCATATGGGCGTTGGCGTGGAGCAGGGTTGCCGCATTGACCATGATGCCGACATGGCCTTTCCAGAATATGAGGTCGCCGCGTTGCAGACCGCCGAGGTCAGGACGGACCGACACCGATTGGCCGAGGGCATCTTCCTGCATGTCTGCATCGCGGGGAGCCTTGATTCCGGCAACGGCAAGGGCTGTCTGCACCAAGGCGGAACAATCGATACCGAGACTCGATTTGCCGCCCCAGAGATAGGGGGTGCCGAGAAACCGTTCGGCGATGGTGACAAAATCTGCTTCCATGGCACCGGTCGGCACGAGATGTTTCAAGGTCAGGTACCCGCCAGTGGCAAGCTTTGCGAAGCCGTCTTCTTCGCTAGTAACGCTCACGCGCGCGTTCATCGACAGGAAGCCGGAGGGTGGCAGCTTGATATTCGGGCCGGGGTAAATAAACGTGCGCAGTGCCGAAACACGGTGGCTCGCCTCAATTACTTGAGCGCGTAGAGCTTCCGTTGAGAGATAACCGACATAATCGTCGCTTTCGAGCTGTCCCCAGGCCCAGCCTTCATCCTCATCGTAAACGGTGAAACGCTCACCCATCAGCGCTTCCGAATCGAGCGGCGCGTCATGCCAAGGCTCCCGACGCAGGGCCTCAAGCGGGGCGATGACAGTTCGAGCCTGTCCATCGACATAGCGAGGCGCATCGACACGCCCGCGCAGATGCGCGGCGGCAAGGTCAGGGCGGAACGGGACAGTGCGTCTGTCGAGGGGCATGGCGTTTCTGCCTGGATAAGGTTGCGGTTTTTCAGTGCTTGATGGCGCGCATTCTGTCGAGGACACGGTCGCCGAGGCGCTCGACGGCCAATGCGCCCTTGACGGTGCGCTGGATGATGACATTGCGCCGGTCGGCATCGTCACGACGACGACTGACAAAATCGAGCTTGCCCATGGCATCGAGCGCCCGGGTGATAACCGGTTTCGTTACATTCAACGCCTTCGCCAACCCTCGCACCGTATGCGGCGGCGGTTCAAGATAAACGGTGAGCAGAATGGCGATCTGGCGTAGCGACAGATCCGGCCCGTCCGCGAGGACGAGATCAAA
>JAVBRX010000124.1:0-13380 GCA_031547465.1 Microvirga sp.
AGGGAGCCGACGACGCCGAACAGCACCACGTAACTGAGGACGATGACGAGATCGAGCTGTCCGATCCGCCGCGCCTGCGCGAAGAACCAGACACCGAGTACGGTGCCCAGCAATCCACCGCAGACCAGAATGATACCGAGCTTGAAATCGACAGCTTTGCGCCGTTGTGCCGACAGGACGCTCGTGGTCGAGGAGGCGGCGATCTGTGCCGTTTGCGTCGCCACCGCCACGGCGGGCGGGATGCCGATGAAAATCAGGAGCGGCGTCATGAGGAATCCGCCGCCGATGCCGAATAATCCCGACACGAAGCCGACCAATGCTCCCAATCCGAGGATCAGCAGTACGTTTACCGGCATTTCGGCGATGGGCAGATAAAGATGCACGCCCGTCCTCATAGTGCCTGCTCCTGCTTTTCCACAGGGCAAGGCGTTGGGGAATTTTGCCGCAACCCATGCGCGAGAGCGGCTCAGTTCCGTCATTCCTTGCATTTTTCTGCGATTGAAAGGTATTCGTTCAACCGCAAAAAATGCGATATCGGGGACGCACTTTCGTCCCCGTTCAGGCAGACCAGCGGGCATCGGTTGAGCGGTTTACGAGCTTCAACAGGTCGATCCGTTCGTCGAGGGCCGCTTCGAGTTGGTGGCTCTCCTCCCGCACCATCCCGGTCTCGTTTGCGGGCCGATCCACGGATTTCTCATTATCGGGGATGGCTGGCGCGGCATGGCGCATGGCGGCGATGGATTTCATCCGCAGGTTCTCATCCGTTCCTGTGGGCAGGGAGAGGCTGGCGGTTTGTCCATCTGATGTTTTGCCGGGAGCGCCGAAACCGCTTGGTTGCTGCATTCGCCGCACCGCTGCCGTCAGGCTGTTGAGGGCCTGATTTTCTTGGGTTGCGCTGGTTTCCTTGTCAAGCCAATGCCGAGTGCATGGCAGGCGGAGGATGCTGACCTGATGTTCGAGGCCGCGCATCGCAGCGCGGATCTGCTCGCCGGAGGCAGCGTTACTGGCTTTGATGTCCTGTAGGCCGAGCTTGATCGTTTCCATGAGGACCCGGTGCCGTTCGTAGCCGTCTTTCAACGCCTGATCGAGTCTGAGGCTCAAATCCAGCCATAATCCGTGCAATCCTGCATCCAACCTATCTTTTTGAGACATTCCCTGTTCTAGAATCTGCCCCTCGAACTGGGGAAGCTCGGCTGGTTGCCGGGAGTGCGTAAGCGGGTGGTTTCCAGTCGGAAGGAAACCGGACAGATCGTCCGATCCTGCATGTTCCGGGTCAAGTGACCAATCGAAGGCTTCTTCCACGCCAGCTGCAGGGGCGTTCAAAAGGTGGTCTGCGTCTGCGTCGGGGATCATGCTGCCGGTATTTTTTGCCATGGTGCGGGCAAGCATTTGCAGCAGCCTGCCGATATCGCCGCTCCGCCGATCGCGGGTGGGCAAGGGTGGGTTCCGGCCCTGCCGTTGGAGCCAGACGTCCAGCATCGTCAGTGTCAGATCGAGAGATGGGGAGCCGGTGGTATGGGGCGCATGAGGAATGGCATCATCTATAGCATGGATCGTCTGGCCGGTTTCGGCTCCGGTTTGGCTCTGCCAAGTCTGTAAATCCTGCAAGGCTTCGGCAAGCGCGGATAGTGACCGGATATCGGCCCGATCTCCGGAAACTGCTCCGGTACGGGCAACATCTGCCAGAGGGCATTGATGTTGAAGGTTTTCCAGTGACGCTGTTTCAACCATACGCATACAAACCTTGCCGCGAACCTTTGAGAATCTATCCAGCCAACCGATGGGGCCCAATAGACAGGGCATGACAAACCCGCTGCGCCGGATTGCGCGCGTTTTGAGGGTAATTATCGGCGGGGCTGGTAAAGGGCGGGTTAAGGCGAGCCTTCGGGATGTAAGAGTTCTTCGATCACATGAACATGTGGTCATTTATCGCTAATGCTTATGACAGTTCCGGCTTGCATCTTACGTATGGTTATCTAAAGTGCAGATATTCAGATTCGTGTTATGACCATTTGTGTATAATGCTCATATAACAGGTGTCTGAGTCCTCATGCGGTTCCAGGTGGAACGGGGGTGGGGCGCCGTTGGTTATCCTGTCCAAAGTAGCAGGCAGGGTGCAAGGAATTGCTGATTGTTCAAGGGGTTGAACGCATCATGGCAATACAGTCCAGTCTGCGGAGTTCTTTCGCTCTCCATCGGGAGGATCGCTCCAAGCAGCAGAAAGATGAATACACCCTGACGATCGGCGATCTGGCGCGGGAGTTCGGCGTCACGTTGCGCACTCTGCGCTTCTATGAGGATCGCGGTCTCCTGTCGCCGCGCCGTTCCGGAACTACGCGCCATTACAGCCAGCGTGATCGCGCCCGCCTCTCCGTCATTCTCAAGGGCAAGCAACTTGGCTTCACCCTGACGGAAATCCGCGCGATGGTTGCTGAAGATCGCAGTCTCGACGAACCTGCTGCCAAGCTCGAAATGTCCCTGGCGCAGATTGAGGACCAGATTTCCCACCTCGAAGCGCAGCGGAAGGAAATTGACGATGCGCTGGAGGAATTGCGTGGACGGCGTCAGTCCATGATGGTTGGTACGTGACGGATAGCCGGCACCTGACCTGTAATCACGGCACAACTTCCTGTCGGATCATCCTTCAGAACCGCTTTGCTTCAACTATTGTCGTCTGGTTATATAGTTCACATATGAACTAATGTGAGTCAAGAAACGTTCCTTCTGCCGTCTTCTTCATTCCCTACGATGGTGCAGGGCGAACAGGCGAGGATGATGGTTCCATGGCTTCCTATGCAGCACCGGTTGACAATGCCCTTTTCCTTCTGCGTGATGTGATCGGATATGAACGCTATGGGCATTTGCCAGCGTTTTCCGAGCTGACATTCGATGTCGTTGAGGCGATCCTGCGGGAAGGCGGAGCGCTGGCGGAGAATGTTCTGCATCCTCTGAACCGGGTTGGCGATAAAGAAGGTTGCGCTCGCTCCCAGGATGGGGAGGTTAAAACGCCGTCGGGGTTCGCCGCGGCATTCATGGCGTATCGGAATGGCGGCTGGTCCGGTCTGACAATTCCGCAGGATTATGGTGGGCAGGGATTGCCCTATCTGCTTGGCACAGTGCTGGCCGAGTTCTTTTCGTCTGCCAATATGGCGTTTGCCATGGTGCCGGGGCTGACGACGGGCGCGGCGGCGGCGTTGCTGGCGTATGGCGATGCGGCACAGAAATCGCGTTATCTGCCATACATGGCGGCAGGGCGTTGGACGGGAGCGATGAACCTCACTGAGGCGCATTGCGGCACCGATCTCGGGCTTATCGAAACTAAAGCCATACGCAATGGCGACGGCTCGTTTTCCATCAGTGGCGACAAGATCTTCATTACTGCGGGCGAGCACGATCTTGCCGAGAACATCATCCACCTGGTGCTGGCGCGGATCGATGACGCGCCGAAAGGCGTGAAAGGTATTTCGCTGTTTCTGGTGCCAAAAATCCTTGTGGCGGACGATGGATCGCTAAAAGAACGCAACCGCGTCAGTTGCACCGGCATCGAACACAAGATGGGCATCCATGGTAGCCCGACCTGCTCAATGCGTTATGACGGCGCGACCGGTTGGCTGGTCGGCGAGGAAAATCGTGGCCTCAATGCCATGTTCGTGATGATGAACGAAGCCCGGCTTGGCGTGGCGCTGCAAGGACTGGCGCAATCGGAGGCAGCTTATCAGAATGCGCTTGGCTATGCCTGCGAGCGGTTGCAAGGACGCTCGCTCAGCGGCGCGAAGATGCCGGAGCAGCCTGCCGATCCGCTGATCGTTCACCCGGATGTGCGGCGGATGCTGATGACGATCAAGGCGTTCAATGAAGCGGCGCGGGCGCTGTTATACTGGACGGCCTTGCAATCGGACATCGCCCATTCGTCGCCGGATGTGACGGAGCGGGCCAATGCCGACGGGCTTCTCGGGCTGTTGACGCCGGTGCTGAAAGGTGTGCTCACCGATACCGGGTTCAATAACACCGTGCTGGCGCAGCAGATTTTCGGCGGCCTCGGTTACATAGAAGAATCCGGGATGTCGCAATTCGTTCGCGATGCGCGGATCGCCATGATCTACGAGGGTGCGAATGGGGTGCAGGCGATGGATCTCATTGGTCGCAAACTCCCCCGCGATGGCGGCAAGGCACTGATGGTGCTTCTCGGTGAGATCGGCGCATTCTGTCAGGCCCATACCGATGAGCCGGGGTTGGCTCCGTTCGTCAAACCATTGCGCGAGGCGGCAGGGCATGTGCAGCAGGCGACTTTGTGGTTCATGCAGAACGCTGCCGCCAAACCGGACAACGCCGGGGCGGGCGCTTACGATTTCATGCACCTGCTCGGCCTCACCGCGCTCGGTTATATGTGGGCGCGGATTGCCAAAACATCTCTGGCGCATCCGAATGGCGATACCGAAGTCCGTCTTGTGACCGGGCGGTTTTTCATGGAACGGATCATGCCGGAAACGGCGGCACATCTTGCGCGCATCGTCTCAGGGGCGGAGACGCTTATGGTGCTCGATGCCGGACAATTTTGACAAATTGCTTGTTTGAAGGGGATCGGAGACATCCATGCCTGAAGCATTCATTTACGATTGCGTGCGTACGCCGCGCGGGCGCGGCAAGCCTGACGGCGCATTACACGAGGTTCCTTCCGTCGATCTGGCTGCATCGGTTCTGAGAATGTTGCGGCACCGCTCCGGTTTCGCGCCGGAACAGATTGAGGATGTGGTATTCGGTTGTGTCGACCCGGTGGGTGAAGCAGGCGGCAACATTGCTCGTGCTGCCGTGCTGAAAGCCGGGTTCGGCAAGGACGTTCCGGGTGTGCAGATCAATCGCTTTTGTGCTTCCGGGCTGGAAGCGGTGAATTTTGCGACGGCGCAGGTGATGGCGGGGGTGAAGGACATCGCCATTGGTGGCGGTGTCGAATCCATGAGCCGTATCGGCATTGGTGCATCGGGCGGAGCATGGCCGGTCGATCCCGGCGTGGCGATCCCGAGCTACTTCGCGCCGCAAGGCGTCTCCGCCGATCTCATCGCTACCAAATACGGGTTTTCCCGCACGGATGCGGATACCTATGCCGTCGCCTCGCAAAAACGGGCCGCCCGCGCCTGGGACGAGGGGCGGTTTGCGCGCTCTGTCATGCCGGTTAAGGATATCAACGGGTTGACGATCCTCGCCCATGACGAACATATGCGGCGAGGGACGACAAACGAGACACTGGCGGTGCTGAAACCGTCCTTCATCATGATCGGCGAGATGGGTGGGTTCGATGCGGCGTTGATCCAAGCCCATCCAGAAATCGAGTTCATCGATCATGTCCATCATGCTGGAAATTCCTCCGGTATTGTCGATGGCGCGGCGGCTGTTCTGGTCGGCTCGAAAGAGGCCGCTGTAACGCTTGGCGTGAAACCGCGGGCGAGGATCAAGGCTTTTGCCTCCATGGGTTCCGATCTCGCCATGATGCTGACCGGACCGGTCGACGTGACGAAACTGATCCTGAAGAAGACCGGCATGTCGATCAAGGATATAGACCTGTTCGAGGTCAACGAAGCCTTTGCCGCCGTGGTGCTGCGCTACCTTCAGGCGTTCGATCTCGATCCGGAGATCGTCAACGCCAATGGCGGGGCCATCGCCATGGGTCATCCGCTCGGGGCGACGGGGGCGATGATCCTCGGCACGGCCCTCGATGAACTGGAGCGCACCGGTAAACAGACCGCCCTCGTCACCCTGTGTATCGGCGCGGGGATGGGTACTGCCACGATCATCGAGCGCTTGTGAGAAACGGAGAGAATATCATGGATCTGAACGCTTTCCGTTTCACTGTCGATAACGATGGCATCGCACTTCTGACTTGGGACATGCCCGGGCGGTCGATGAATGTCATCACTCAGGAGGTCATGACGGAGCTTGAGACCGTCATCGCCAGGGTTTCCAGCGATCCGGCGATCAAGGGCTGCGTTATCGTCTCGGGTAAGGACTCGTTTTCCGGCGGGGCGGATCTGGCGATGCTGCATTCCCTCAGCACGGAATTTGCTCGTGCTGCCGCCACGCATGGCGAAGACGAGGCGATGCGGCAGTTTTTTGAGGGCGCGCGCTGCCTATCGCTGATCTACCGCCGCCTCGAAACCTGCGGCAAGCCATTTGCCGCCGCCATTCAGGGCGTCTGCCTCGGCGGGGCGTTCGAACTGGCGCTGGCCTGCCATTACCGGGTGCTTGCCGACGATGCGGCAACAAAGGTAGGGCTGCCGGAAATCAAGATCGGCCTGTTTCCAGGTGCGGGCGGTTCGCAGCGCGTGTCGCGGTTGATGCCGACCGGCGATGCGCTCCAGATGTTGTTACAGGGGCGGGAACTGAAGCCTGCCGTCGCCAAGGCCGCTAATCTCATTCATGCGCTCGCGCCGCGTGATGGCCTGATCGAGGTGGCAAAGCAATGGATCCGTGTGGGCGGCTCGCCGGTTGCGCCTTGGGATGCCAAGGAGTTCAGGCTACCATCGGGCAAGGTCTATTCGGCGGCGGGAATGCAGATCTGGCCTCCCGCCAACGCCATCTACCGCCGCGAGACGCATGACAATTATCCGGCTGCCCGCGCCCTGTTGCAGGCGGTCTATGAGGGCCTGCAATTGCCGATGGATGAGGCGTTGCGGGTCGAGGCGCGATATTTCGCCAGCATTTTGCGCTCGAAGGAAGCGGCGGCGATGATCCGCTCGCTGTTCCTGTCGATGCAGGAACTCAACAAGGGCGCACGCCGTCCGCCAAATGTGCCGCCGGTGAAGCTCAGAAAGATCGGCGTCGTCGGAGCAGGTTTCATGGGCGCAGGGATTGCTTATGTCTCCGCCAGGGCTGGGCTGGACGTGGTGCTGATCGACCGGGATCGGGAAACGGCGGAGAACGGCAAGGCGCAGGCGCTGAAAACCGTCAGCGACCTCATCGCCAAAGGCCGGGCAAAGGTTACGGATCGTGAGGCAATGGCCGAGCGGATCGTGACGAGCGGCGATTATCACGGGCTGAAGGATTGCGATCTGGTGATCGAGGCCGTGTTCGAAGACCCCAAGATCAAGGCCGAAGTGCTTGCTGCAGTGGAAGCGGTGCTGCCGCCCGGCTGCATCCTCGGCTCCAATACCTCCACTCTGCCGATTTCCAAGCTTGCCAAGACATTGGAGCGACCGGAACGCTTTGTCGGCATTCATTTTTTCTCGCCTGTGGACAGGATGCTGCTGGTCGAGATCATCAAAGGCGAAAAAACCGGCGATGCGGCCATCGCTGCCGCGCTCGATTTCACCAAAGCCTTGCGCAAGACGCCGATCGTCGTCAACGATTCACGCGGGTTCTTCGCCAACCGCTGCGTTGCCGCTTACCTTTGCGAAGGACATCTGATGCTGGCCGAGGGCGTGCCCCCGGCAATGATCGAGAATGCCGGAAAACTCGCGGGAATGCCGGTCGGGCCGCTGGCGCTGACCGATGAGGTCGCCATCGATCTGGTGCTGCGTATTCTCAAAGGCGCTAAGGCCGTGGGTGAAGTTTGTGACCCCTGTCAAGAGGCGGTTCTGTCGTGTCTTGTCGAGGAACATGGGCGCTTGGGCCGCAAGAACCGTAAAGGGTTCTACGATTATCCCGAAAATGGCCCGAAACGCTTATGGTCGGGACTCAGCGATTTGCAGCCTGTGAAACTCGATCCCGAGAGCCTCGACTTCGAGACCTTGAAGAAGCGGCTCATTGTTGCCCAGGCGCTGGAAGCGGCGCGGACGATGGAGGAAGGCGTTGTCACCGATCCGCGCGAGGCCGATGTCGGCTCCATCGTCGGTTTTGGGTTCGCACCATTCACCGGTGGGGTACTGTCGTTCATCGACGGCTTGGGTGCAAAGGCGTTCGTGGTGCAGTGTCTGGCGTTCGAAGCCGAGTTCGGTCCGCGTTTCGCCCCGAACGGAATGCTCGTCGACATGGCCAGGACGGGGCGACATTTCTACGACGAGGGAAAAGTGGCTTAACCGACGTCGCTTTTTGCGCTACAACATTCGGGCGTCGCTTGGGTTTTCCTAGGCGGCGCTCGTAGTTTTTTGCGGTCCGATCAGGTTTATATGGTTTTGCTTCGTTTCTTCACCGTCCTCGGGTTGGCGTTTTTGCCGGGGACGATGGTTCTGGCGCAGAACGCTGCGGTGAAGAAGCCGTCGCTTTTCGACCAGATTGCCGATTCCACCCTGACCGGACGGCATTCCGGCGGCGTCACCTCGACGGAATATCATGCGCTCGACGGGCGCGTGTTCGGTTACACCAATGGCGAGCCGAACATCAATGCCTGTTGGCGCACCAACGGGCAGGATGTCATCTGCTATTATTACGGCAAGGGCTGGATCACCGGAGAATTCTGCTGGCGCTTCGAACGCGTCGCCTCCAACGGTTATCGGCTCACAGCCACGGACGGTACCGGAGCGACAGGGCTTTTCCTGAGGGAAAGCGGTAATCCGCATGGGCTTTTCGACAATGGGGAAAGCTGGACCTGCGATGCGCTGATGTCGTCCCTGACGCGTCCTTTGTTTAAAAAAACCGTGAACCTGTCAGGATTTGACTGATGACGATCCGCTCATATCCTGTCCGCTTCCTTGGAGCGGGCCTTGCCGCTTTTCTGACCTTTGCGGCGGCGCTTCCCCTTGCCGCGCAGGAAACGGGGCAGAAGGCGCGTCCCACCCGCTCGCTGTTCGAACAGTTTGCAGGCAATACCGTCACCGGACACAACACCAGCGGCGTCAATTTCAGCGAGTATCATTCACCGGACGGGCGCATCTTCGGCTACAATTCCGGCGAACCGGCCATCGACGCTTGCTGGCGCACCAATGGGCCGGATACGATCTGCTATTATTACGGCAAGGGGGAGCGGATCGTCGGCGAGTTCTGCTGGCGCTTCGATCCGGTGGGGGATGTCGGCTATAAAATCCGGTCCACCAACAGCCGCACCACCGGCATCGCCCGTGTCGAACCCGGCAACCCGCATGGCTGGACGGATCAGGGGCAAAGCTGGACCTGCGACAGGCTGATGTCGTCGGTGGAACTGCCTGCGAGAAATATTGCCGCCTTTGCCGGAGGAATGGTTCAGTGACTATCTTTTCCAGTCTCCATATCAAGATGCGCGCCGCTTTCGGCGTCGCGTTCCTGTCCGTCTTTGGCGTGGCTCCGTCCGTGGCGCAGGAAGCCGCGCCGCCGAAACGTTCGGGGCCGTCCCTGTTCGAGCGGTTTGCAGGCAATACCGTGACGGGTTACAATACATCGGGTAACAGGTTCACTGAGTATCATGCGCCTGATGGGCGGATATTCGGCTATAACCTCGGCGAAGCCGCGACCGATGCCTGCTGGCGCACCAACGGGCCGAATACTGTCTGCTATTATTACGGTTCCGGAAGCATTACCGGTGAGTTTTGCTGGCAGTTCGAGCCAGTAGGCGATAGTGGATACAAGATTTATTCCACAGACGACGATATCACCGGTTTCGTTCAGGTCGAGCCTGGCAATCCACATGGCTGGACGGATCAGGGGCAAAGCTGGACCTGCGACAGGCTGATGTCCTCCGCTCCGCAGCCATCGCTCGCCGCTGCCCTGATAGAGGGGAAGTAACCGATGGCGGCGAGATTGGTCCCAAGCCTGTCGCTGCCAATCGCAGTCTCCATGTTGATTGTCGCTGGTTTTTGTCCTGCGGGCGCTCAGGATGGAGGCAGGCCGAAACCGGCTGCCTCAACCATGTATGAACGCTTGGCGGGGAATACCCTGACGGGGCGAACTTCGCAGGGCAACAATTCCACGGAATATCATTCTCCCGATGGTCGGGTTTTCGGGTTCAACTGGGGTCGTCCAAACCTGAATGCCTGCTGGCGCACCAACGGGCCGGGGATTGTCTGCTATTATTACAACGACCGGCAGAACGGTGGACATGAAGCGTGCTGGCGGTTCGAGCCGGTTGAAGATCATGGTTATAAAATCCATTCCCTGGATAGCGATACGACAGGCATTTACAGGATCGAACCGGGAAATCCGCATGATCTCAACGATCAGGGGCAATCGTGGACCTGCGATGCGTTGATGGTGGCAATCCCGTCCCCGTTGTCTGTCGCCGTGAACAGCCGGAGAGATCATCCATGACTGCCCGCTATTTCCGCCTCCGATCCCGTGCGGTTGCCGCTCCGGGTGTTATCCTGATCGTCGCTCTTTCCCCCGCTATCGCACAGGACTCCGGGCTGCCGAAACGCCCGGTCTCAAACCTGTTTCAGCAGTTTGCCGGTAATACCGTGAGCGGGTACAACTCGAACGGCAACAAGTTTACCGAGTATCATTCACCGGACGGGCGCATCTTCGGCTACAATTGGGGTCGCATTACCCTCAACGCCTGCTGGCGCACCAACGGGCCGGATATCGTTTGTTATTATTACGACAAGGGCGGGGAGACCCGGAATGAATCATGCTGGCGGTTTGAACCGGTCGGAGAGAGTGGCTACAAGATTGTCGGTACCAACCACGACACTACCGGCATGGTGTATCTCGAAGCTGGAAACCCGCATGACTGGAACGATCAGGGTCAGTCATGGACCTGCGATGCGCTGATGGTGCAGGCTCCTGAACAGCAAATACCTGCCCCCGAGGAAGCCCGGAACGCCGGATCGGGGTTTGCAGCGATAGCCAATTGGGCGAAACTGCCCGCGAAGTTCACGTCCCGCTCGGCTCGCTGATCCGCAGGCGCGAGAGCAGGGCGCGGAGTGCTGCCGGTTTCAGGGGCTTGTTGAAGACCGGAACCTCCAGCAATTCCGCCTGTTCGCGCATTGCCGGGGAGCGGTCGGCGGTCAGGAGAATGGCCGGGAAATCCATACCCAGTTTCTGACGCAGGGTCTCTATAGCCTGCAAACCGTTGCCGTCGTCGAGATGATAATCGGCGATGATCACGTCCGGCGGCATCGAACTTTTATCGAGTACCGTTATGGCCTCGTCGAGGCCCGATGCAGTCAGGATTGCGCAGCCCCAGCCGGTGAGTAGCAGGCGCATGCCTTCGACGATGGCCGGTTCGTTGTCGATTACCAGAATGCGCAGGCCGGACAGGCGACCAAGCGGCTTGGCAGGGGCTTCCGCTGTCGTTTCGACCACGGGTAGATCGGCAGCAGTGGGGATGGCGATCCGGAACACCGATCCTTTGCCAAGTTCCGAATCGAGGGTCAGGCGATGGCCGAGAACGCGCGCGGCGCGTTCGACGATCGACAAGCCGAGACCCAGCCCCTTGGCGACTTTGGCTCCCTGTTCGAGGCGTTGGAATTCCTGAAAGATTACCTTGCGTTTCGAAGGCGGAATGCCGATGCCGGTATCCCAGACTTCGATGTTGAGGATGCCGGATTTACGGCGCGGCCCGACCAGAACCCTCCCGGATTGCGTATATTTGATGGCGTTGGAAATTAGGTTCTGTAACAGGCGGCGTAGCAGGCGGCGGTCGGAGCGGACGGTTTTTGAGCTGTGGACGAAATGCAGTTCCAGTTCCTTCTCCTTTGCCAACGGTTCGAATTCCCGTTGCAGCAGCCGGGTCAGTTCCTCGATGCGAAAACTCGTTATTTCCGGCTTCATCGCGCCGGTATCGAGGCGGGAAATATCGAGCAACGTCGTCAGGATATCCTCGACGGCATCGAGCGACAGGTCGATGTTCTCCGCTAGGGTGGTGTCGCCCTGCTTTCTGTCCCGCTCGACGAGGGAGGTGGTGTAAAGCCGTGCCGCGTTGAGCGGCTGTAGGATGTCGTGGCTTGCCGCTGCCAGGAAGCGCGTTTTCGAGATATTGGCCTCGTCGGCTTCGGCCTTGGCCTGACGCAGTTCCTGGTTGACGCGGGTCAGTTCCTCGGTGCGTTCCCGTACCCGCTGTTCGAGGGTTTCGTGCGCCCGCATCCGCTCCTCTTCAACCGCTACCGCTTCGGTCACGTCGGTATGGGTGGCGACGACGCCGCCATTGGGCAGGCGGCTCGAACTGACCTCGACCACGCGTCCGCTCGGGAAAAGTTTATGGCGCAGCAGACGGTATTGCGGCGCGAAACTTTTCAGGCGTCCGGCGACGAGTTCGTTGATGTCGCCCGGACCGTATATTCCATGCTCGGCGGCATAGCGGCAGATGTCCTCGAACGGCACACCGACGCGGACGATATCCGACGGAAGCTCGTACATATCCATGAACGAGCGGTTCCAGGCGATGAGATTCATGTTGCTGTCAAGCACCATTAATCCCTGGCGCGCATGGTCCATGGCATTCTGCAAGAGATCGCGGCTTGACTGAATAGCGGCGGATGCGTCGTCAAGGAGCCGCAAGGCTGCTTTGGTGGAAACTGCCCGGCGGCTCAGGAGCAGCGAAAGTGCTAGACGCGAGGACGATGCGCCGATCACCGGAGCAAGCAGCTCTTCCGCAAACTTGAACAGATGAATATCGGCTTCGGCCTTGCCGTCATACGCTGTGCCGCGTGACCGGTAAAAGGCATCGAAACTTTCCGCCGTCCGTTCGGTGCCGAGGTACCTCACCACCGTGGAGCGTAGTTCATCGACCGATGTGCTTGACCGGAACAGCCTGAAGGCTGGGCGGTTTTGCGGATCGCTGCTGCCGACGAACAGTTCCGCCTGAAGCTTTTCCAGTTGGCTTGCAGGCCGCAGCAGCGACAGGCCGACATAGAAGACGATATTGAGGCCGAGACTCCAGACGACACCATGGGTCAGCGGCTGTGCTTGCATGCCGAATAACGCCGTTGGTTTTAGCAGGGAAAGGCCGAATAGTCCCTGTTCCAGGAACGGCGCTCCGGAGAGACTTCCGGCAAAAGCCGGCAGAAGCAGGGTATAAATCCAGACGGCGGTGCCGACGATCAGCCCGGTGGCCGCGCCGAGCGCCGTGCCGCGCGACCAGAACAGGCCGCCCCAGAACGAGGGAGCCAACTGGGCAATGGCCGCGAATGACAATAGCCCGATCGATGCCAGAGAAGCCTGTCCGGCCAGATGGTAATAGATGTATGCCAGCAAGATGATGACGACGATGGCGGTGCGCCGCACACCGAGGACGAAACCGCCGAGATCGGCGTTGGTGCTGGCGACTTCCGGGCGATGACGCAGGAGGAATGGCACCACCAGATGGTTCGACACCATGATCGCCAGAGATACCGATTCGACGATGACCATCGCGGTCGCTGCCGAGAAGCCGCCGATGAAGGTCAGCAGTGCCATGGAACTCGACCCGGCAACCATCGGCAGGCCGAGGATTACCATGTCGGGGTCGACTTCCCAGTTGGGAAACATGGCGTGACCGGCCAGGGCGAGGGGGATCGTCAGCAGGTTGATGATGACGAGATAGAGCGGGTAAAGCCAGGCGGC